>JACRFG010000077.1 GCA_016234345.1 Candidatus Jorgensenbacteria bacterium | reverse complement strand
ACCGGATTTTTCACCGGTCTCACCGAAACCGTGATGCTCAGAAATATAACCATAATTAGATTGATCGGCCGGAATAGCCAAACCTATCGAGGAAGCGACTAGACGGTTTGGTTCATTAGTTGCGTTTCTGGCCATAACGCAAAAAACTATTTCGCCGGGCTTGAGGACCGCGAGCCCTTCTTCACGACTCACTCTCTTACAATTGGGCGGATAGATACTCGAAACATAAACCAAATTGAAAGGGGCGATACCGGCATCACGAAGCGCCATCTCAAAAGACGTAAGCTGCTCACGATGCACGCCAACACCTTTGGTTAAAAACATTTTTTGAGGGACCATAGAAGCAATTATAATCGGCTCGATGATATATTCAATAACATCCGCTCTAATCATAAACCGTTGCGGTATATTGGAAGAGAATGTAAACTGGCTTCATAAGATACGAGCTGCGCGGACGAATAAACTTTTCCTATCCTATTAAAAATTCTTCGGAGAGTCGTATAATGGCAGTACGCATGCTTTGGGAGCATGTAGTCCGGGTTCGATTCCCGGCTCTCCGACCAAATTAAAGTGAATCGTCAAAGGCTTTTATTTTGCTTACAAATTCTTTATTAAGACTGTTAATAACGATCACTTCACGGTTAACGTCTTTAAGCGATTCTTCAACGCTGCGTCTATCGGCAAAGGAATCAGTAGCCACTACTTTAGTTAAGCTA
Source organism: Candidatus Jorgensenbacteria bacterium (assembly GCA_016234345.1). Lineage (GTDB taxonomy): Bacteria > Patescibacteriota > Minisyncoccia > UBA6257 > GWB1-50-10 > JACRFG01. Next base: position 4,318 of record JACRFG010000077.1, on the reverse strand, counting down.
TCAAAAAAACGGTTGAGGTGCTGAGTGTAAACAATAAATTCCGAAACGAGAGCCAATTCAACCGCGACCGCTTCATATGCCAATCGTTGACTTTCTTCTGAACGGAAATTTTTAAGCGACTCGGCTAATTTCTGCAAATTGCGAGCCAACTCAAAAGCTTGATTATAAGCTTCATTGTTGCTTGCCCTCGCTTCTTTAATAAAAGAAATGGCTTCGTCAGGGTTGCCCGATAATTCCGAGATGTTAATATCTTTTATTTTAGTGTTGGTATCGCTGGTCAACCGCACGATCTTTTGGCTGACATCGGCAGCGTTCTTACGAGCCACTAAAAATTCCTCCGGTACCCGCCGTGACACAGACAACCAAGCCCAATAGACGGCGCCAAGTAGAATTGCTACAATCACAGCAATAATAGCTATACGTTTATGATTTTTACGTAGACGAAACGGCATAATAATAAGTTTTTTAATCATACCAACGCTCTTCTAAAATCTCAATGATTGATATAATTCCATAGATTGCGGGCGTCGTATAACGGTAGTATGCGACCCTTCCAAGGTTGAGGCGCGGGTTCAATTCCCGCCGCCCGCACCATTTAAGTACCAACAAAAAATAAAGTAAATAATTCTAATTTTTTATAGTTAAAGACTGTCTGGAAAAAGCTGTTTTATTTAAAACGGATTGTTTCAGACATAAATGGATAAATCCTACCTTTATGTAAACCTTGCTAAAAGGTAACATTTTAGTGTAACGTTACAAAACGTTACAACATATAATAAGCATAAAAACTCATTTTCTCCATAAATTATGAACCAACGAAACAAAAAGTCAGCTTAATCGTTCTATCTATGAAAGACGAAGATTTGTTCATTAAAAAGGCTAAGCGTGGCGATGAGAAAGCGTTCGGCGTACTCTATGACGAATACATTCCCCGCATCTATCGTTTTATACTCCTTAAGGTCAGTCGAAAACAAGACGCCGAAGACTTGACTCACCAAGTATTTTTGAACGCGTGGCAGAACATCAACCGTTACGAATTCAGAGGGTTTCCTTTCTCAAGCTGGCTTTACCGAATTGCGGTAAACGCGGTAATTGATTTCTATCGAACAAATAAACACGAACAGCGCCTTGAAACTACTCCCGAAGAAGATTTGAGTGAAACATCCGAATTGAATGATACAGTAGACCACGTATTAGACATAACTGCGGTCAAAACAGCTGTAGCCAAACTTGAGCCAGACCAACAAAACGTCATAATCATGAAGTTCGTCGACGATCTTTCTAACAAAGAGGTGGCTCAAGCCCTAGAAAAAACCGAGGGCGCTATACGCGTAATACAACACCGCGCCTTAAAACAGCTCCGTGCCATATTCAACGACAACAAACCTAAAGAGGCTTAACATATATTTCATGGATAACAATCTTATTCAAAATCTTAAAAAACTAAAAAACATAAATCCGAATCATGATTTCGTACGAACTTCGCGCATCTCTATTTTAGAGATAAAGCAAAAGCCGGCATTAAACCTCAATATTTGGCAATCGCCTTTCATTTGGTTAGTGCCAGCAATGTTTGCCGTGCTTTTAATTGTTGTATTCAATCTAACAGAAAATAAAGGAGATTTGTCTTCGCTTTCCGCGCTCAACTCAAACCACATCCTCCAAGAATATAACCTAGGCATAAATATACAACTTAAGGAAATAAGCTACGACCAAAAAGTTAATCAAACTATTGCTTCGGCTTTAAGCGAGATCAGCGACACAAAAATACAGCATTTGAATCGAGATATATTAACCTCTGAAGAAGAGGGGTTTGATTTAACAGAACCAACCGACCAAAACATCGACGCGCTTCTAAATAAAGTAATATTTTAAACACCATGACCAGCCATAACCGAATAATTATCTGGCTCGTAATTTTCGTAACTCTGTTTTCTTTAAATAGCGGCGTGGCTTTGGCCGAGTCATCAACAATACAAAAAGCTATAGAGAACGTGCGAGACCGTCTGGATGATCTCGTTACCGCCAAAGACGAGAACAATTTAACCGAACTCGCTCTGCGCATCGAAACTTTTAAAAAAGTAATAGAATTCTCCGTAGCCGAAGCTAAGGATTTTAAGGTGAAGCTTCTGACTATTGATACGGCTGACCAGGAAATTAGTGTCTGGCGTGAGGCTATCATAAAAGAATTAGATCGGTCTTTGGAATACTATGAAAATTCAGCCAAACAGCTAGAAACCGTAGAAAAGACGATTGATTTACCAACCATCCAAACTATGGCCCAAAAATTCAAATCGTGGCGAGAAACAAACTATCTACCCGTTACAAACCAAATTCGCGATTTTATTTTAATCCAAGGAGAAATTAAAGCCATTCAAACAGCCAAGCGGCGTTTCCAAAAAATTGAGGAAGACGTGGCTAAAATAAAAAAAGCTAGGGTTAAGGGTAGCGAACGTTTGACTAAACTATTGGACCGAGCCGAAGGATTAATCAAAGGCGGTGAAGGATTAAACAAAGAGGCTCAGACTATTTTTACCGCTTATCTCGCCACGAACTCATTAACTACAACAACGACAACATCAACACCAACATCTACCTCACCGCTTACAGAATCAACTAATCTTCCAACTGTGTCTTCGCCAGAAAACACTACGCTGTTTCTAGCGCCAACCGAATCAAACAACGCTTCAACTACACCAACGAGCACTGTTACTTCTACCATGCTAAATGCAACGACCACACCGACTGTTCCACCCCAACCATCCACTACGTCAATAAGAGATTTGGTAAAAACTTCTTTGAGTAATCTCAAAGAGGCATATCAAGTCTTTATTGAAATGAGTAACTTAGTGAGGGAGTTACTTAAATAAATTCCGTACTATTCCTAAAGAATTGATACAGGAATAAACTAAAAACCCCTGAATTTTACAGGGGTTTTTAGTTCTATAGATCTATAGAAAGAGCTATTTAACTGCTTCTTTAAGAAGCTTACCAGCCCGGAATTTTGGCTTAGTTGAGGCAGCGATTTGAATTTTCTCGCCAGTCTTAGGATTAACACCCATACGAGCTGCGCGCTTTACAACTCTAAAGGTACCAAAACCGCTAATCGCCACCTCTTCGCCACGACCCAATGTTTTCACAATGGTGTCGAAGAAAGCGTCCACCGCCATCTGGCCTTGTTTCTTAGTTTCAATTCCAGCTGCTTTCATAACCGCATCAACGAGTCCGTCTTTTTTCATATACTTCGTAAATATCCGAACATGCTCAGGCGCGAACTGCTATTTTACACGCCTCGGGTTTATTCGTATATAAATTGCATTGCATCGACCTTTTACGGAGTAATACCATTATAGCACATTATAGCGTATAGGCTTTATCTACAATGAACTACACCACATAATCAACCACCATGGCAATGTTACCGAGCGTACTCTACAGCTTTTACTTCTCTAACAACCGTAACCTTGATTTCTCCGGGATACTGAACCTCAGCTTGAATCTTTCCAGCAATTGATTTAGCGAGCTGTAAAGCGCCGAAATCATCGATTTTTTCGGGCACAACAAACACCCGCACTTCTCTTCCGGCTGCTACCGCATAAGCCTGTTTTACTCCATCAAATGTCTTTACAACCCGTTCGATGTCTTCAAGCCGGCGCAGATATTTTTCTAAAGTATCGCGTCGGGCGCCCGGACGGGCAGCCGAAATAGCGTCTGCCGCAGTAACAACATAAGATTCGGGAGTTGAAAAAGGATATTCATCGTGATGTGACTCCATAGCACGGATAACTAATTCATCTATGCCATATTTTTTAAGAAGTTTGCGGCCGAGTTCAACATGAGTTCCTTCAACTTCGTGATCAATGGCTTTACCGATATCGTGGAGAAGTGCTCCTTTTTTGGCTACCTGCACATTCAATCCCAATTCAGCGGCAATCATCCCAGACAAATGAGTCATTTCTATTGAATGCTGCAATACGTTCTGGCCGTAGCTCGTTCTATAATTCAATCTACCCAAGAGATAAGATATTTCTTTAGGCAGATCAAGAATGCCAACTTCATAAGCCGCTTCTTCGCCTATTTTCCTGATACGGTCATCTAATTCAGCTCTTGCTTCCTCAACTTTTTCTTCTATTTTAGCCGGTTGAATTCGACCATCTTTAATGAGTTTTTCCAGGGCCAACTTGGCCAATTCCCTACGCATGGGATCAAATGATGACAAAAGAATACTCTCAGGAGTTTCATCAACAACAACTTCAACGCCAGTCAATCGTTCAAAGGTTCTAATATTTCTGCCTTCGCGGCCAATAATTTTACCTTT
>JACRFG010000078.1 GCA_016234345.1 Candidatus Jorgensenbacteria bacterium | reverse complement strand
AGCAACGCTGACAATATACTATCTCTTCCCGATTTGGCGCATACGATGTAAGAATTCCGCTGGCACATTTTGCACACTGACGCTTCCACAAACTAGGCGGATTAAGACGTTTCATACGTTCTGCGTGCCGACACTCAGAGCACATCCTAGGAAGTGGGAAACTAAAACGTCTAAGAAGTTCAAGTTCAGACTTAATTACACGGAAAGCGCGGCTACACCGCGAACAACCAAATACCTCATTTAAAATGTTCTCGGCTACGTCATGAATACTATCGGGAATATTCTCCGAAGACATGGTCACCTCATAAGTGTTTAATGTCGGTTCTCTCCAACGCCATCCATTCGTAACCACTGCCTCCTGTTTCAAGGGGAAATATTGAACGGCTGTAGACTCGTTATAATCAAAGGGACTCAAATCGTAAGGGAAAAATTCCCCATAACCAAACACACGCCCTCGAGCATCGACGTACGGCCGTTCAGTCATATCCCGCATGATAGCGTCGCGAAAACGCTTGTATTCATCGGGCTTGTATCGCCGATTCAAAATACAGAACTCTTGACCGCGCAACCCAACACAACCGAACAAGTTCGACGAAGAAACAATCCCCATAGAATACTCAACATCTCTAGAATTCTTAAAACAGAAAGAAGAAAATTTAACCCGATCAACGTACTCCCCCACCGTGACGCATTCGTAGATCCGTTGGGCGTTATATCCCCATTCGGTGTAGTCATATACATCTTTTGCGGACGGTACGCTTAAACGCTGACAAAATCTCCCATCTTCCACACCACGACATATATATCCATCCTTAAGGTTTTTCGAATTGTAAATGTAATCACCGGTTATATTTGAATTATGCCGACCGTGTATAAATTTATGCGGTGATTTTTTCCAGAAATCCCGAACTCGTCGATCAAACGCCAAAAGAGATTTAAAAGAACCGAGATTGAGTTTTTGTATCTCCTTTTCGTAATCCTCCTTTGAAACAAGCTGATTAAAAATATGATAATTTTTGTTGCGAAGATTAACGCAACCGATACAGTTACTGCACCCGCTTAAATTCTTAGAAAAATAGACATTGTGGCAATCGGAACAATCTTCGGAGAAAAATACGCGAGAACATTTCAGACAATTAATGTCCCAATAACAAAGCTCTGATTCATCGACGAGTTTTAAATCCATTGAATCTTTCGTTCCGTTCGCGATCGTAGCGTATAATACGTTTTCTGCATAATCCGTATCGAATACAAGGTAACAGTTTTTAAGGTGTCCTGCGTGATTCACATAATCACTGTTTACTAAAGTCGGCTGATCGATAATTAAACTCGGATATGGAACGCGTTTCGCAAGATCATCTAATTGTTCAAAAAAAGAACGGCTATCGTCATAAGCGACGCCATACGAAAGAGGATCCCATTTATCCGACCACCAACAAGAAGAACAAAATACCGTCCGTTTATTATCCGGCGCAAAAACAGCAATCGTATCCTTACCGCATAAATCGCACGCGCGCTTGTAAAGCACTCGCTCATTCCGAAACATGGTTCGCCGCTGAAATCTGCAAGTCGGACAAAACGTAGGCGGCGGAACCTGCATTTTTTCATAGAATAAAAAATCTTCGGGTTCAATGACGAAGTTTTGCTTACAATTTTGACAAACTCTAGTTTCTAAACTCATGATTAAATTACTTCTGCGTTGTAACACTGCTCGCAGTAGACGATTTCGGAACGAACTAGTGAATAACTGGTCTTAAATCTATTGGGACATTCTTTGTCGCCATGAAAGTGCGAAATGGTGTTTGAATACACCCCGCCTTTTGACTGAAAACCGCTACAGGCGCAATGCCGATCCCAAAGCTGAGGCGGATTCATAAATTTGAACCGTTCATAATGACGGCAATTATGGCATAAATGCGGCAACGGTATATTCATCTTGCGATAAAAAGCCAATTCTTGAGGCACTATTCTAAAAGCTATAGTGCAACGATCATTACAATTTCCTTTATGCGCACACTCAATCACCTCATGCAATATACTGTCTTTCACTTCCTGAATTGTATTAGGTAGATCGGTAGCTTTACACGTCGCAGCATATTCTCTTTTTTCTGAATCGCGCCACCGATAACCTTCGGATATGATCTCCTCTTTCGATAAAGAGAATAAATCATTGGCGGCGGTGTCATAATATGGATAAGGTGAAAGCTCTATCGGAAAAAACTCACCATAACGGTAAACACGCCCCCTTTTGTCGATGTACGGATTTTGATTCATGTCTTTAATAATCCTATCCCGCAACGACAAATATTCTCCCTTGCTGTAACGCTTATTTAAAATGCAATACCCTTTACGTCTTAAAGAAATACAGCCAAATAGATTATCGCCTTCGATCGACACATCGCAATAGTCCATTTCCTTGCCTATCCAAGTGCCATAAGAAAATCTGGTATTACTAATATCTTCGCCACAGTTAACGGATTCGTACATGAATGAAGCATTCTTACCCCAATCGCCGTAGTCATAACAATTGTTGGTCGGCTGCATATTGATAACATGACAATATTTGTTATCCTCACCGCCTATTACCTCGAACGAATGTTGTACGTTTTTACTGTTGTATATATAATCGCCACTTACATTATTATTGCTATGGCCGTGGATAAACTTATTCGGATACTTGAGCCACGTTTCACGCGATTGTTTTTTGTAATAATCAAAGTCTCTAAAAGACCCTGATAGTAGTTTGTTGATTTCTTTCTTATAATCTTCCTCTGTGTGCTGCTTATTCCAAATACAATTTTTCTTGCCGACTAAATTAACACAACCAAAACAATCGGTGCAGTTATTCAGATTCCTCGAAAAATAAACGTTGACACAATTCCGGCAATCAACGGAAAATAATGTATGGTAACAATTGTGGCAATTTACTAACTCATAGCTCTCGGTTGAATGTAAAACTTTTGTGCAATCAACAGTATCTTTGGAATGAAATAAGCCGTAGGAATACATGCAGTTTTCTGTGTCTTCAGCCAAAAAAAGCAGATAACAATCCTTCATCGGACCGGTAAGATGGAGATATTCGCTATTCACCGTTCTCTGCCAATCTATATACAATCCAACCTTGGGGACGCGTTTCATCAAATCGTGAAACTGTGGGAAAAAATTCCTCGTCGGATCATAAGTAACGCCGTAACTCTCAGCATCCCACTTATCGGAAAACCAACACGGCGGGCAGTAGACCGGAAACGGAACGTCTGATGGAAAAATAGCTATGATATCTTTCTTGCATAAATCACAGTTACGTTTATAGAGCGTTCGCTCGTTCTTAAATGCTAACCGCCGCTGTAGCCGGCACCGCGGACAAAACGTCGGTGCTAGAACCTGTATTTTCTTGTAAAATTCAAAATCCTCCGGCTCAATAACGAAATTTTTCTTACAATTTTGGCAATTGTGGTTTTCTTCACTCATGATTCATCATAATACTTCATTCTGATAACACATATCGCAATAAAGAGTAAAGCCTTCAGCCGGATCAAATGCGCTCTGAATATTCTTTCCACAATGAGAACAAACTGCCCTATACGCTTTGTAGGAACCCATGATTCTTGTCCGTGCATCCATACGCTCATAAGGATGGGAAAGTGGAATAGATAGACGATGTCTTCGGTAAAACTCAAGCTCCTTCGGAACGATTCTAAAGGGCCGGCCGGAATGCTCCGATAGAACTGCTGTTTGAATAATCGTATCAGATACATCATCAATGGAACGCGGCACCTCATCTGACTTCAAAGTCGGCATGTTTTTAACATTACTCTCTGTTTCACCCTGCGAGTATCCGTGAAGTCGGGTAACTGCTTCCGACGCAAGAGGAAACGGAACGTTTGCCAGAGTTATATTGTATGCATAGGGTGAAAAGGATATTGGAACACCCATCCCGTACTCTCCCCGCCCAAGCATAGCGAGTTTTATCTTATCAACGGTGCTCCAATACTCGTCCGGCTTATAAGGGATATTCAATATATAAAATGATTTGTCCTCAAGGCCGACACACCCAAAACAGTTTTTACAACGCTTACAATTTAAAAGGAATTCGGAGTCGGTTATATATTTTGATGTAAACGAAAACTTAGTAACAGAAGATTGAGAACCGACATTTGATGTTTCATACAGGTGGTGGGAATGGCCTCCGGACACGGTAACATCCATGGAATCATGATGTCCTAAAATGTCTTCGGAGTGACGCACATGCCCGGAATTTTCTGCGGCGATAACGTAGTCCAAATCTCGAGATTGAGAAATACTAACGCCGTTTACCCTTTCAGAAGAAAAATTTTGGCTCGCTCGAATCGGCCGAGACTTCACAAACGACCAAAAACGGTCGAGCAAAGAACGAAGAGTTTTTCGATCGCCCATATCAAACGCTTTAATTTTTTCCAAATAAGCCTCACGGGAAAGCTGCTCATTAAAAAAGCAAAAACTCTTATTGCGGAGATTTACGCATCCAAAACAATTGATGCAATTCCGACAATCAAAAAGAAACATTGAATCAATGCATTCTTCGGAGAAATAAATATATGAAGAATTAACAATATTTTCCGACCTGATCGCCTCATACACACGATCGGCTTTGGTCACAAAAATTATATCCATACACTCGCGGCAATCTCTAATACCATTGGCATAGAGAATATCCTCCGAATTGAAAACGCCAGTCGCATAATATACATTCTTTGAGTTGCGTCCACCCATTGAATATTCGGCATTCACATTCGATGGTTCTTGTACCATTGCCGGTAAGGGCACGCGTCTACGGAGTTCATAAAATTGTGACCAAAACGATTTTCCTATGTCAGATACAAACCCCATGCGTGTAGGATCGAAATAGCTCGATTGATAGTATGGAATATCAACGACAGGGAATGGACATGATGTCGAAACGGAAGAAATGATTTCTTCATTATGTCCTGGAGCATTACAAGGACGCTTAAAAAGACGTGTCCAATTCATAAATGAAAAGCGTCTTTGCCGCCGGCAGGTTGGGCATTGTATTGGAGGAGGAACACGAAGGATCTTCAAAAACTCAATATCCTGATCTGTAATTTCGAACTTTTTCTCGCAATACTCGGAAATATCCCGCTGATCGCATTCACGAGCATGTGGGATAAGTTCATGCAAAACCTTATCTAAGGCTTTATCAAATTGTGGGGTTTTAGAAATCATACTACTTCCGCGTTATAACATTGTTCACAATACACGATCTCTTTTCGTTCGGAAGAATAACTCGTTTCAAATTCATTGGGACACCGACCATCCAAATGATGTTTATGGCGTCTCGTGTTCGGATAAACCTCATAATCACACATACATCCACGATGCCACAATTTTAATGGATTCCTTTCCTGTAACCGTCTGACATGCCGACAATTAAAACAAAATCGTGGTAACGGTAAATTAAGACGTTGATAAAATTGGAGCTCTGCTGGCATTATCTTGAAAGCTATTGTACAACCATCATTGCATTCTCCTTTATGCACGCACTCGATAATTTCTTTGAGAATTTCATCGGTCACTTCTTTTATGTTGTCGGGAAGGTCGACTGCTTTCTTTGTTGTTTTATAGTGACGTTCATCCAACTCTCTCCATTTATATCCCCTCTCTAATGCTTTTTCTCTAGTAAGCGGAAAATAATCCTGCGCAATGCTTTCGTTATAACAAAACGGCGAAATGGAGGGTGGAAAAAACTCACCATACCGATATTGTCTGTCCCGCTCATCAATATATGGCATATGATTCATGTGTTTTATAACCCTAGGTATTAACTCTTCGTATTCTTCTTTCGAGTACTGTTTATTCAAAATGCAATAATTCTTATTTCTCAACCCGATACAACCGAAAATATTCGATGAATTATGGCAAAAAAGAGCATAGCGAACATTATGAGATCCATAAACAACATTAGTGAAAGCGATATTAGAGCCTTGCAACCCAGTATCAACAATCTCATATGAAAGATCTATAATCCCGACACCAGGTCCACCATCATAGACATCTTTTGTCTGCAACCCTCCCCAATGAACATATTTACAATCTTCACCGCCTTCGGTTATATCGAAACAAACTTTGCAATTCTTGGCATCGCTAACATTATCACCAATAACATTAACCGATTTTAAAATCGTCGCGTATTTATGAATGGATTTAAAATATACATTATTAAATTCTTTACTTAACTTTTCGATCTGTTTCGCACTCCCAAGATTAAATTCCGAAATTTTCTTCAAATAATCTTCTTTGGTGTATTGCTTGTTAAAAATGCAGTGATTTTTATTTCTCAAATTAGTGCAACCGAAGCAATTAGAACAATTGCGACAATCATAGAGAAAATAAGAATCGGTGCAACCGATACATTGCTTACCATAAACAACCCGATAACAGTCCGAACAGTGAACGCATTCGTAACAAAGTTCATTTCTGAAACCAACATATAAATCCATAGAATCTTTTACTGTATACACCCGATTAGAATAATGGGTGTTCTCTATTTTGAAGGAACCTGAGGTCATATAGGAATCCTTGCTTTGATCGGCGACATTACAATAGTCGCTGTTTATGGCATTAGAGTTTGACAGCGCCAAAAGAGGTACCGTCTCCCATAATTCCTTGAATTGTTCAAAAAATGGACGAGAAAAGTCGTATGTTTTACCAAATTGCAATGAATCCCACTCGTCAGACCACCACAACTTCTGATCGTAAACATTAAACGGCTTATCAGCGGAATAAATAGAAATTACTTCTTCGTTATGCCCCAATCCCTTACATGGTCTCCGATACAACACTCTTTCATTACGAATAATCATTCGCCTTATCATCCGACACTCCGGGCACCACGTGGGCTGCAGAACCTTTATTTTCTCATAGAACTGAAAATCTTCGGGTTCGATAACGAAGTTCTGTTTGCAATTTTGACAGGTCTTGGTTTCCGAATTCATACTACTTCACTGTTATAACATTGTTCGCAATACACAATCTCTTTCCTATCTGACGCATAAGAAGTTTCAAATTCATTGGGACAACGGCCGGTTGAATGATGTTTATGAGTAACGGTATTCGAATAAACAGCATAGTCACACATGCATTGGCGATGCCATAAACGATTTGGCCCACGCGCAGTGAAACGACGAGTATGCCGACAATCAGGACAGAGGCGCGGCAAAGGAGTATCGAGCTTCTTATAGAACTCGAACTCGTACGGGATAATACGATAATTTTTCTTACACGATTCGCACGCGAAAATCACATTTAGCACATCCAAATGCCCCACATCCCGAATGGAATCTGGCACTTCGCTCCATTTCACCATCTCTTTCCCATAAGTGCCGCGCGGATAATCTTCCCACGTAAAGCCTTGATTTATCGCTTCCGCTTTAGCAAGCGGGAACTGATCAATTGCAGACGATTCATTATAACCAAAAGGGCTCATCCAAAGCGGGAAAAAATCCCCATAACCATGGTCTTTGCTCAAGCTATTAACGATTTCTTTCATTAATTTTTCATATTCATCCTTAGAATATTGCTTGTTCAGAATACAATAGTTTTTCTTTCTTAATCCGACAGAACCGAAAACGTTATTGCAATTATGGCAATAAAAAGAGTATTCAGCGAAAGAAGATCCCCAGCAAACACTCGTACAGATACAGTAAGAGGCAGCAAGACCGGCATTTAAAGAATTGTAGTTAAATTCGGCGCCGCGTCCCGAAGTATCACAATCCATAATTCCTTTAGCACCACGCCAAACATGAACACTATAAGCATTATCCTCAGCATCATAGGCGTGAAAACAGATCCGACAATTTTTAGCATTAGTTATGTAATTGCCGGTTGAACGAGAGGCGTTATAAATTTCTGAATATTTTCTTGGTTGAGCGATAAGAAAATTTTTAAATTTTTCTCTTAATAACTCTACCCCATTATAAGAGTCTAAACGCACTTCTCTTAAAAACTTTTCATAATCTTCTTTTGAGTAAGGTTTATTGAAAATATGGTATTGCTTATTGCGAAGGTTAACGCAACCAATGCAATTTGAACAACCACGACAGTCAAAAAGAAAATAACTGTCCAAACAATTATAGCAACCCTTGCTATAAAAAAGACGATATGAATCATAAGAGTCATCACTTTCATAAGAAAACTGGGTTTGATGGGAAAAAGAAACATCGACACAATCCTTGCAAACCTGAATCCAATAACAATGGGCGCAATCCTCATTGTTGGATGATTCAACAATCATGTAACAATTCTTGTTGTCTGCGGAAATATTAATATATTCAGAATTTACACTTCGTACGTAAATGAGGGCTACCTTAGGAACTTTTTTCCATAATTCATTCATCTGCTCAAAAAAAGGTTTAGAACGGTCATACTCTCTTCCATAATCAAGCGGGTTCCACTCATCAGAAAACCAGCAATCCGGGCACCAAACAGGATAGGGTTTGTTTGGACTATACATTGAAATGATCGATTTCTTGCAACGATCGCAGTTTCTTTTGTATAAATATCTTTCGTTCCTAAACGAGAGGCGACGCTGTGCCCGACAAAGCGGACACATTCTAGGAAAAGAAAGACTAAATTTTTGATAATAATTGATATCATCCGGTTCGATAACGAAGTTCTGTTTGCAATTTTGACAGGTTTTCGTCTCTATATTCATATTCCGATGATTCCTCTAATCCTAGAAGCTTCACTTTTAATAATATCGCTGTTGTAGTCACCACTATGAGCAGTAGAGCCCTGATACGAAGGTCTCTTTTGATCGAGATGAAGGTTAAACATAAAACTCTCGCTTCCTTCTCTAATATAGAGGTGAAACCTCGGATAGTCCGCACCGAGAGGCCTTACGCAGTTCAACTCCCCCCCCTGAGTATATCCAAGCGGCCGATATCCCACGCCACGAACAATGCTTATGAGATTATATTGCGATTTCGGAACATTGAATTTCATATTTTTATTAAACTACTTCGCTATTGTAACAAGTTTCGCAATAAACGGTTTCGTTACGATCCGGAGCATATGATGTTTCAAATTGATTCGGGCACGGATCATTTCCGTGAAAATGCTTTCTTGTATTTATGTACAAGATACTTGTTACACGACTACTCTCCGAAGAATTACACATACAATTTCTGTGCCAAAGTTCTACGGGATTACGTTTTTTAAGGCGAGTGGCATGACGACAATTAGGACAGTACCTCGGCAATGGTATTTCCATGCGCCGATAAAAAGCTAATTCCTCAGGAACTATCCGAAATGCGGTGGTGCACCCCTCTTCCCTTCCCTCATTCGAACATCCGATTATTTGAGTCGTTATTGAATCATTAACGTCTTTAATGTGATCCGTAATTTTATGTGATCCAACAGAAATGTTATACCCTTTCTTTTCTTTTACCTTCCACCCGTACCCCAACTCCTCGGCACGCTCTTTTGTCAAAGGAACATATTCTTGAATCACCGACTCATTGTATGCAAAGGGAGAAAACGCGGGAGGTACAAATTCTCCATATTTGTACACTCGGCCGCGGTCATCGATATACGGCTCCTGATCCATATGCCTCGTAATGCGCGGAACAAGCTCATCAAATGCTTCTTTCGAGTATTGCTTGTTCAAAATGCAGTATTCTTTATTTTTAACCCCCACACAACCGAAAAGATACGATGATGAACCGCAGTAATCGCTGTAAGTCACGTGGTGCTGCCCCGGCATCCCGTTCACAATAAATCTTAATTCGAGGCCAGGACTTGATCCTCCCATACCGTGTTCATACACAAACTCTGCTTTACCACAATGACAAGCGTCCATTGCTTGCTTTGTCCCCGGACAGCGAAACAAGTATTTACCGTCTTCAACACCAGAAACATTGAATCCATAACGCACGTTTTTGCAATTAAGCATCTCATCTCCAGTTGAACGAACACTGTTTATAATGCGCGCATACTTCCGGGGAAATTTTAACGCTAATTCTTCAAATCGTCTCTGAAAATCGAGAAAATTTTTGTAACTGCCAATATCAAAAGATGCTACTGTCTTTTTGTAATCCTCTTTCGAGTACTCTTCGTTGAAAATGCAGTACTGCCTATTCCGCAATCCTACGCACCCGAAGCAATTAGAACACCCGCTCGCATCGAGCATAAACGTACAATCAACGCACCCGGAAGACCAATAACAGTATCGAGATCGGTAATTCTTAACGCTTCCCATCGAGCCATATACCATTTCACTCTCCGACACATTCATAGAATCTACTATGCTTCGAGATCGATCCACATTGTTTGAATAGTACACATCTTCTGATTCCCAAATCACCGAAAATGAAAAGTAGACGTTTTTCACGTCTTGAATCATGTTCGCGTAATCACAGTTCACATTCGTATTATTGTGGCTTAAACTCGGCCGAGGCACTTCATCCATAAGTGATCGATATTGTTCAAAAAAAGGTTTCGAAAAATTGTATTCTCTCCCATAAGAAAGAGAATCCCATGCATCACCCTTCCAACACGCGGGACAATACACAGGAAATTTCACCTCATTTCCATACATTGATAGGATTTCTTTTTTGCAAAGATCGCAGCTCCGGCGTGAAAGATTGCGCTCGTTTCTCCAAATAAGACGGCGTTGTAAACGACATAGCGGACACCACGTTGGTGGTGGCACCCGCATTTTCTCATAAAATTCAAAGTCGTCTGGCTCAAAAATAAACTCTCGCTTACAATTTTGACACTCCCTTTCTTCTGATTTTGTCATATAACTTCCGCGTTATAGCACTGTTCACAGTAGACGATTTCGGGACGATCAGAAGCATAAGTAGTTTTGATTGATTTTTTGCATTTACCACACTGACGTTCATAAAGTTTCATCGGGCCACGACGTTTGATACGATCAAGAAACCGACAATTAAAACACTGCCGGGGAATCGGGATTAGCAGCTTTCGATAGAATTCGAGCTCTGGCTTTATCAAACGATAGTTATAACCACAACTCACGCATCGTAAAACTTCGTTCAGCATTGAATCGAGAGTATCTTTAATGTGATCGGGAATTTGTTGCGGCTGCATGGTTTCTTGATCTTTGGTGCGTGGAATATCGTCTTCCCACCGAAATCCGTAACGTGCGGCCTCCTCTCGACTCAACGGTAAATTATCCTGACCTATTGTTTCGTTATAGGCAAAAAGAGATATTTCGGGTGGCAAGAAAAGTCCGTACAGCTCTTTATTTTTTAACTCATTTACAATGTGAGTACGTAATTTTTTATACTCTGCTTCAGAGTACTGTTTGTTTAAAATGCAGTACTTGGCGTTTTTCAAACCATCGCAACCTATACAGTGCTCACTCGTCCGAGTACCAAGACAATATTCTATGTCATGAGAACGCTCAACGCGCCACGAACCGATAACCCGTGACGACCACCCAACACCAACGCCTTCAAGCAACAACTCAGATTCACGGCCATGACCAACTAAATCAAAGCTGTCCTTGGTACGCTTAGTCGCAAAAACGTATCGCAGATCTTCGGCAAATGAAACTTCAAAACATGCATAGCAATTTTTTGATTCAAATATATAGTCGCCGATACAATTTATTGATTTCATATTACTATGTTCTCGTCGCGGAAATTTAAGACCGAAATCTTCAAATTGTTTCCTCGCAGCTTCCATTTTTTTATAACTACCCAATACTTCTGATACTCGTCTCATCCACTCATCTTTTGAAAGCGGTTCGTTAAAAAAATAATACGACTTGTGGCGCAAATTCACACAGCCAAAACAATATTGACAACCCGTGCAGTTCAAAAGAAACCATGAATCCAAACACTCAAGCACATCCTTGCCATAGCCAACACCAGTGCTCTTCTGAATATTCACGCCTTCATAACTACGCTCAACGTCCGAACCATAATACATATCAAAAACATCACGACACTGCATAAGCCCACGCGCGTATGCGCAATTCTCATTTTTAGGGCCGGAATTAAAAATAAGATAACAATCCTTGTTACCTCCGGCAAAATTTGTATATTCACTATTTATATTCGGTCCGCTTTCAGGAGAACTATACATAGCTTGTTTAGGAACTTGCTGTATAAGTTCACCAAGCTGTTCAAAAAAAGGACGACTGATGTCGTACGATCGGCTATAACTAAACGGATCCCATTTGTCTGAAAACCAGCATTCATAACAGTATACCGGAAATTGCATTCGCGGATGATGCATGGTCACAACCGAACGCTTACAAAGATCGCACATGCGTTTATAGAGCGTTCGTTCGTTACGCCATAAAAATTTCCAACGCATTCGACATTCAGGACAAAGCGTCGGTATCGACACGTCCATTTTTGCGTAAAACGCAATATCGTCTGGTCCTACAACAAATGAATTCTTACAGCTGCGACAATGTATTGTCTGAATATTGGTCATAATTTAAAAATAAAAACACTGCCCTTAATATAAGGCGGATTAGAAAACTAACCCACGCACTCTACAAGATGCTCTTTATAGTGACGGTTGATACGCCGTACATCGACTGCAGCCACGCAGGGAATGCCGTGCATGTTATGAGTACCAATCAAATCTTCAATCTCCTGAAGCTTTGACTCAAGCGTCCGTATAAAAAGAACAGCCCCCTCCCCCTCTCGTTTTTCTCCCTTCCACATATAAATTGACTGGGTCGGCCATAAATTGACGGCGCTCGCAAGCTTTTTATCGATAATAACCTCAGCTAATTTTTTGGCTTCTTCAAGATTCGGAGAAGTTGTGTATATAAAAATCATGTATTTGCTATTAAACTTTCGACCTTTGCTGTCTATATTATACTACCTCAGCGTTATAACATTGCTCGCAATAGATTATTTCTGGCCGGTCGGGAGCGTAGGAAGTTTCAAATTCGTTAGGACAGTGGCTATTAGTATGAAAATGCTCAGATAAATTTTTATACGAACCGTTCTCTGATATGCTTCCCCCACACTGACAAATACGATGCCACAGCTTAAGAGGATTCCTTTTTGCTAAACGCTCATAGTGCCGGCAATTAGGGCATAAACGCGGAAGAGGAAGTTTTGCCGCGCGATACATGCGTAAATCTTCTTCTGTAATTCGGAAGGCGGTCGTGCATTGTTGATTACACTTTCCAGCATGGTCACAGCTCACTATTTCGTTCACAACCGAATCATGAACCTCGTTTATATTATCCGGAAGAGCTGCTGCATCCAACGTTATCTGATAATTTCTGTCGTCTAGCTCTTTCCAAGGATAATCCATTTTTAACGCGGTCTCTCTATGAATAGGGAAATATTCTTGCGCCAGAGTCTCGTTATATGCAAAGGGAGATAGCTCGAGAGGGAAAAAATCACCGTATACATATTTTCTTCCTTTTTTATCTACATAAAGAGTTTTATCCATCTGGCCACGTATTTTTTCTATTATTTGTTCATATTCTGCTTTTGGATATTGCTTATTCAAAATGCAATATTCCGAATTTTTAACTCCGATACAGCCGAAAAGATTATGTGAACTATGACAATTCATGGAATATCGCATACCAATTGCTTGATTCCAACACTCATTCACAAACTGAAGATCCGACGCCTGAATACCGCAATTCACGGCCTCAAACACAAGCTCAGCGGTAGCACCCCAAAATGTGTAATCCATAATATCTTTCGCATCAAAAACAGCGTAACTATATCGACCCTCTTCAACGTTTGCGATTGTAAATGATCTAAAAATATTTTTTGAATTCTCAATCCAATTACCGCTCATATTTATACTATGATGAGTTACAATCGCCGGCACGATAAATCTCTTTTTAAAATCATTGAATCGGGAACGCATACCCTCAACGAATATCGCGCTTCCAAGCTGATAGCCCGCAATAATCTTTTGATACTCTTCTTTTGTATACTGCTTATTGAAAATACAATAGGACTTATTACGAAGATTCACGCAACCAAAACAATTCTGGCAATTATTGCAGTTTAAAAGAAACCACGAATCCACAGAATTATTGCATTCCTCTGAAAAAGCAAGACCGTAGCATTGGAAACAATCAATACATTCGTAGCAACGTTCTGATTTTTGAACATTGTAACCATCCATGCATTCTTTTGAACTGTTTAACCACACGCCATATCTACAATATTCAGCAATCGCTGTTCCATAAACCAAATAACAATGCCTCATATTGGTCACCCGATTTGTGTATTCACTCTCAACATGATTCCCCTGCTTAATCACGCCCGGTCGAGGTACGGTCTTTAATAACTCGGCAAATTGCTCAAAAAACGGCCGGTTGAAATCGTAATCTCGACCGTAATCCAAAGCACTCCACTTATCCGACCACCAACATTCGTAACAATATACTTTATAGGGTTTTTCAGATGCATACATCAATATCTTCATCTCACCACACAAATCACATTTCCGCTTGTAGAGCGCTCTTTCGTTCCGCCAAACGAGTCGGCGAATCATACGGCATTCCGGGCACCACGTGGGCGCTGGCACTTTTATCTTTTCATAAAAATTAAAATCATCCGGTTCGACGACGAAGTTTTGTTTACAATTTTGGCATTGTTTGATTTCTGAGTTCATATTTAAAAATCATCTAACTTAACCAGCGCGTTTTCACGTCCGACGACAAAACCTACATATTTATCCAAAATGGGAATATCAATGCCAATATTTATTTTTGGTTTAGAAAATAAAATTTTGGTATTGAAATTAAATGCGATTATTTCTTCAGCAAAACCAATTTTATCAACATCGCCAGAAAAGATCAATTTATGATGCATCTTAACAGCCGAAAAGAGTTCTCTTTTGAGAATTGATTCTATATTTTTAACAAAAATGATTCTCTCTCCTACGTCATTTAGAGTTCTCAAAACCGTCAAACAAAGTTCCCAATCGCCACTTTTGACTATGATCGCGCTGAAATTAGAAGCTTCTGTAATATTTTTTGAATGCTCCAAATAGAAAACTTTATTTTCTTTATCAGAACCAGCTATCTGACTCAAAAACTCTTCTTTTGCCATCGGATAAGCCGTGAAAAAAATAATCTTTTTACCGTTTAGAAAGAATTGCGTAGCAACCGCAACTGAAAACAAAGATGCTCCGGCCTTATCTATACCATGAATAAACATTGGTAAATCGCTTTCTGAAAAATAGAAAGGCTTTTTTGTTTCTTTAAGAATAATTTGTTTGGTCATATTCTAAACTACTTCTGCGTTATAGCACGGTTCACAGTAGACGACCTCTAGTCGGTCGGGAACGTAACTTGTTTCAAATTCGTTCGGACATGGACCTGTTGGGTGATGTTGGTGCGTTCCGCCATTCTCACGGACCTTGTAGTCACACATGCATGTTCGATGCCAGAGTTTCAAAGGATTACGCTGTGCGAGACGTTCATAGTGACGACAGTTGGGACAAAGACGTGGAAGTGGAAGATTCATTTTTCTATAAAATGCCAATTCTTGAGGAATAATCTTAAATGCGGTAGTACATTGCTCATTACACTTCCCTTCATGAGCACAACCAATCACTTCATTCACAATAGAGTCAGCAGCATCTTTAACGTGATCGGGAAGTTCATAAAATGTTTTAGTAATATGGTAGTCCCGACCGTCAGGATCTCGCCACCGACATCCTCGGACAAATGCCTGATCTTTAGTCAAAGAAAAATACTCCTGCGCAATAGTCTCATTATAGGCAAATGGCGAAAGGTCCGGAGGAAAAAACTCGCCGTATCGATAAACTCGTCCCTGCATATCTACATACGGCATCGCATTCATATGCTCGATAACCTTGGGAACGAGCGCTTCATACTCCTCTTTGGAGTACTGTTTGTTCAAAATGCAGTACTGCTTATTACGCAATCCTGCGCAACCTAATAGATATGAACAATTCTGGCACCAATCAATATATGAAGCGTCGTGTGAGGCACTTGCATATGTAAAAACAGAAAGTTTAAAACTACCCCACCCAGTTACTGTTCCTTCATAAAGCAATTCTCCTAATCCGCCATAAAGATCATACGTATCTTTAACCTCACGAAGGGCTCGAATTGAATATTTTACATTTTCAGCGTTATAAACACCGAATGATCCACGAACGTTCTTTGAATTAGCAATATTATCACCGGTGCAGTTGGTTGTTTTAACCAGATTTGCAAACTTGTGAAGAGAGCTCCGCATTAAATTTTTGAACTCAGTCCTATATTCTTCATAACTTTCATAGCTTCCGGCAATAACTTCTTGTAGCTTGGCTTCATAAGAATTCTTATTAAGTTGCTGTCCACGAAATACGAATTGCTTATTCCGAAGATTTGAAGACATAAAGCAATTCTGACAATTAGCGCAATCAAATAAAAATGACGAATTAATACAGTCGCGGGAGCGAAACAGATATGAACAATTATAGTTATTTTCGCTGTCAGTATTTTCGAAACAAAATTCGGAACCTTTCAAATATAGACAGTCAAAGCTTTCCTTGCTTTTATCAACACTATATGAATAGAACACGTTTTCGCATTCAACAACGGAATACGCAAGATACACATTGCGATCTTTAGCAACAAAATTAGCGTAGTTAACATCTGTATTGGGCGGATAATGAACTAATGCAATCTTAGGGACTTTTAAAAGAAGTTCTCTAAATTGTTCAAGAAACGGCCGATTCCAATCATAATCTTGCTCAAATGTCTCGGCACCCCATTTATCAGACCACCAACATTCATAACAGAAAACAGAGAATGGGGCAGTTGAGTCGTACATCGCGATAATATTTTTCTTACATAAATTGCATTCTCGCCTGTAAAGCGTTCTCTCATTTCGAAAAGACATCCGTCGTATCATCCGACACTCTGGACACCAGGTCGGCGGCGGAACATTGATACGTTCGTAAAAAGTGAAGTCTTCCGGTTCAATCCAAAATTCTTGTCGACAGTTTTGACATTTTCTTGATTCTCGTTGATTCATAGATTTTTATCCCGCCGATGGCGGGATCCTTGATTTTGTTACTCCTCGACAAGCTCGGAGACAAAATCGGGACAATTTTGACATTGCTTTCGATCAAACACCATTGAAATTGAAAGATGTTATATGAGTGGCTCGATGTTTTTGTCTTCTTCCGCGGCCTTTCCTCCCTTATTATCCGCGGAATTCTTTCCGGTGATCATGGCTTTCTCTTGAGCACTTCTAAATATTGTCGCTTCCTCTTCGGTAATTAGCTTTTTGGCCGCATCAACCGGAATAGTATATTTCCGGTGCGATTCTCCGATAATCCGCTCTCTTAATGAAGTGTGTGTGGGCGGCAAAACCTTAAGAGTCTCTGCTGAAAATGGATCGTATGTTTCTCCGTCAATCGTTAGTTTAATGTAGAATTCCTGCATTCCGAGGTTAATCATATCTTTCACTTCAAAAATTGGAGCCATCTCCGGTTTTAATTTAACCGCGTCTTCACCGCCAACCCTAAAAATAATAATAGTGCCGATATTACCCAAAACCGATGCCTGAACGCGCGGCAAAAGCTGTCCCATATACTGATGGGCCACCATAAGACAGAGACCATACTTTCTGGCCTCCGAAAGCAGATTTTCAAAGGTTTCGGTTACAAGATTATGAAACTCATCAACATAAAGATAGAAATCATTGCGCTCTTTTTCGGAAAGTGAGGCTCGGGCCATACCGGCCTGTTTTATCTTGGTAATAAACATGGAACCGAAGAAACTGGCGTTTTCCTCACCAAGTCTGCCCTTAGAAAGGTTTATAAGCACGATCTTCTGTTGGTTCATGAATTCTTCCAGATTAATCTTGTTTTCTTTCTGACCGAAGATATTCCGGAGCATCGGGTCGGATAAAAACTGTCCAAGCTTGTTTACAAGGGGGATAATAGCGTCTGTATCAAATTTCTCCGACCAATCAGCGAATTCAATGGCCCAAAAACGCTTCACCATGTCATCCTCAATATACTCAACGACTTTCTGACGGTAATTACGGTCAGTAAGCATGGAAATCATTCCCCGCATGGTGGCATGTGGATAATCCAACAAAGCCAAACAAGTAAAGCGGAATACGTGTTCCAACCGCGGCGTCCAGTTCGCGCCGAACTGTTTCTCCATAACTTCGATCAAGCCTTGGGTCAGTTGATGTTTAAATTGTGGATCAACGTTAGCTAACGGATTAAACGATACCGGATAACCCGCATCGGCCGGATCAATAATTACAACATCATCGACTCTCGATTCAGGCACAAAATCCAGTATGGTATTAATCACATCACCGTGCGGATCAATAAGACAAAAACCATAACCGTAAGCGATGTCCTGTCTAATCATAAGTTCCAAAAGTTTCGATTTGCCAACGCCGCTTTTACCTACGATATAAGCATGACGGCGACGATCAACTCGTTTGATACCAAAAATATACTTCTTCTCCTCCAATGCGGCGACATAATTAGTTCGTCCGATAAATGAAGCGTCGGCCGGACTAATTTTACCGTACATAGGAAGTTCCGGCGGCGGCGGCGCATATTTGATTAGTCTTATTTTAGAACCACGAGACATGATAGTTTATAGAACTCCAATTTCCTTTAAAAAAGATTCGTAAATCTCCATAACCTCTTTAACATCGACCGAAGAAATATCAAAGTCGGGTTGATGAACTAATTCATTCCTGACACGATGGGCCTGCCACAATTTATCAATAGATTTCAAATCCCACGTGTTCATCCGTTCCAAACGATCAGCCATATGTTCACCTTTAATACCCATTTTTTTCAAAACCTCATCAACAAACTTATCTGCATCGATAATGCCAAGAATATGCGATTGCGGCGGCGCGGCTATAGATTTATTAAGAATTGCCTGCCACTGCCTTATCAGTACCGGATTTTTCTGTACAACCCCTTGCCGTTTGCCTGTTTTAATTTTGACTTCTAGTTTAGGCCGAAACTCGGCTACTTTACGCGCAACATAAATAAAAAGAATAACAAGTACGATATCTAAAAAAATAAAAATAAGCTTAGCGGCGAAGAATGAAGCCTTAAGTTGCGGGGCAGAAAAGAATTTTTGTAAAAAAGACACCCAATCCATGGATTTATTGGAATTTTTCTATATCCTCCTCCTCGCCGAAAATAGCGAGACCTGCCGGCGGTCCAGCTTTGCGGCTTTCCACACGTTTAATGTGCGGCGCCGTAAGCACAACCGCAGTGGGCGGATGGAAAATAGTAGCTAAACACTCAACATTTAGAGGGAACCATCTTGATTTTAAATTCCAGTTGAAAAGATAGGCATTAAGCCACCTACCCATCCATTCCTCAGGCGGGATAGCACGCTCGCGGAAACTCCAAAGAAGCCGTGCCTGTCGGAATACATTACGGGTCTTAGGAGCAATGTGCGGCCAATACCAAATACGGACACGGGTACTCATTGCCTCGTTACGCACAAAAGTATTCAAGCTCAACGACCCATATTGATTGAAAGCACTCAATATTCCTCTTCGCGCGTAACTATCGAAAAATGACTCACGAGGAGACAAGTAAACAAAACGAACGAGTGTATTAAAGGCAACCTTGGAAAGATTTCGTTCGACGGCTTCTAAAACATCAATTTGCCCGGGAGTCCTCGCAATAGTAACTTGTCTCGTTCCTTCATCTTCATCGCCGCTCGAGATCTCAG
The DNA here is from genome assembly GCA_016234345.1 of Candidatus Jorgensenbacteria bacterium. Lineage (GTDB taxonomy): Bacteria > Patescibacteriota > Minisyncoccia > UBA6257 > GWB1-50-10 > JACRFG01. The sequence goes on along the minus strand of JACRFG010000078.1, from coordinate 16,699 downwards.
TTGTTTGTGGAGTCTGAAGGCTATCTAAAGAACCCCTATACTTATCACCCCAATTTGGCTCTAGAGCGGAGATAAGTATATGAATGCCAAAAAATTCCTCACGCTTAATTTTGCCCAAAACTTCAATAAAGGTCGAAATAGGATCAAATTGTTTTTCCTCCGCTATATTTTCAAATTCAGAATAAGATTTAATTGGATAGAGAGGCTCGCGAGCGAGAACCATTTCACTGCCCCAAAGTTCCAAACCGCGTTCTTGCATTTCTACAACATTATGAGGCAACTGTTCAACGTAATCTTCAACTTCAACAATTTCAACATCAGGATAGTATGAAAAGAAAGCCGCCTCGAGAAGATTACGATACTTAAAGTACGTTCTTATATAAAAACGTATTTCTCCACCGAAACTGACCATCTCCAAAGAAAACCATCGAGTAACCTCACCGTCCCAATATTTTTCTTCAAGATCGCCAGCGCTATTACGAAGAGAATAAAGCGTCTGAAGAACTTGTTCCATAGCTTGGGGACTCTTAGCAATTTCACGGGGAATTTTGATCTCAAGCAAGATAAACGGAGTAGATTTTTTAAAAAGCTCCTGCCGCCAATGGAGCCAGCTCGACCGAGCGATAAAAAATATTATAAAGAAAAACCATAACCACCAGGTTTCGACCAAAAGCTTCAAAATAAAAAGCCACACTTGTCTAAGTGTGATATCACCTAAAGCGGGAGGTAAGGCAATAAGACCGGCTAAAGCGACAAAAATAAGAATCCACCAAACCTCTTCTTTCCTGAAAAACTCTATTACAAGATCAACAAAATGAGCGATGAGGTCTCGGAACATACCCCTCTATTATACCTCGTTTTAAGAGAATGTTCCGCTCTCAACCCACATTTTATAGAGATTGCAGCTTATGCTTCTTTTGCGTGATAGCGGCCGTCGTCGAGTCGTTTAAAGTGACGTCGATTTTGAAGGGCCAAAAGAATAGTATTTTCTTTCAAAAACCGCTGTGAATTGACAAGCTTCACTACCTCTCCCGAAGAAAGAGGGCCTTCTTTCTTTAAAAGACGGGCGATGACTTCACGAACTGTGCCGGGCTCATAACCATGCTCCTTAAGGCCATAAATACCCCGACCCACCAAAACGAAACGGTCGTCTTTTATAAGTTCATTGTGCACCGTCTGAACATGTGCCGCACTCTTATCAATACCATATTTGCTGATATGTTTTGCAATATCCACAAAGTGCAACGGTTCATTGTGTTTACGAAGAACTAAATATGCTTTGTCGCGGACAGTTTTCGGGGTGATCTCCGGCCACACACTTAAACCAACATCGCCGAAAACGTTAACACTGAAATGCTTGGGAATGGACAAAAAATGCAAGGATGCTAGATCTTTGCACTGAGCAAGATAAGCCTTATCGTCAATAATTGCTCGACGGTCGTTACTCTTAAAAAATTGCGTCATCTGTTTAACAAATTCAACAAACTTTTTTTTGGCCGTTTCATCGGCGTACCAAAAACTATTCATCGCGTCATCTTCACGATGATATAAAGGTGCGCCTGCAGTAATAAACACGAAACGGAGTTTTTGATCCAAATAACGGACATCAACGTTGCCCACCAGCCTTTGCTTGACATCCTGAATAAAATTATCATCTCTGCGCACACCACCAACATTAGCTAAATAAGCGGTTGCTCCATCGATCAAAGATGCGGCACCTTCTCGAATTTTGGGCGCTAGCTTTTTCAAGCCTAATTCTTCAATCTGACGAACACGTTCTCGAGTAATACCTAACTCATCACCGATTTCTTGAAGCGTTGCCCGCTTGCCGGTCTTTAAACCAAAACGGCCAAGCAAAACTTTTCGCTGCTTGGGATTAAAATCGGCCAAGGCCTGTTCTATAAATTGATCGATATTTTTGAACATAATAAATTATATGATTACTTCGATACTAATATAACATCGGATAAAGTGTCAATAGACCTTATAATACCCCATGTTTTAAGTGACTAAATTCTAGCATATATATATAATGTATGTCAAGTACCACGCCTACCCCACAAATAAAGGAGAGGGCTGGCAACAAATATAGAAGAATAGGTGCCAAAAATAGTGCCAACGAGAAGCGTAAGCACAAAATAAAACAAACTTGATGGACCTACTACTATCAGAGCAATAAGAACTAGAATTAAAGTAAGAGAGGTGTTGATGGAGCGCGTGAATGTCTCTCGGACACTCTGATTAACCACTAACCCAAGGTCTATTTTCTGACCACGCCGTATAAGAAGATTCTCCCGAATACGGTCAAAAACAACAATGGTATCATGGACGGAAAATCCCATGACCACAAGGAGAGCAACTATGAAATTAGTGTCGATTTCAATGCCTTTAAATCTTCCTAATATCGCAAGTAACCCGGTCGGTATAATCACATCATGCAAAAGAGTAAGAAGTGTAACCGCGCCGTACTTCCATGATCTAATAGGATCCGAAACTTTTCTGAAAGCCCACGCAACATAAATTGAGATACCGAGCATAACAAAAACAATCGCCCACATGGCCTTGCGCCTAAGCTCCGATCCGATAATAGGACCGATACTAGAAAAACTTTTTTCTTCTACCCGACCAATCTTACTCAAAGCCACAGAATACAACTGATGATCCTTTTCGTTAACCTCGGGCAAGCGAAGTGAAAAGCTTCCGTCGTTCAACTGTTTAACTACAACTTCTGCGGTAGGTACAACTTTTTTAAGAGTCGAGTGAATTATATTCTCGGTTATCGCAATAGTTGAGGTTGATGTAATTGATACATCCCACTGTGTTCCACCTTTGAGATCTATACCTGACCGTAACCCAAAGACCACGATTGCCAAGCATGCAAGCACAACCATCATACCAGAGAATATTAAAAATATATTTTTGTTAGCTATAAGATTCATAAAATAAAAAATTATTTGTGGCTTGTATGAGTCGCACCAGGCGTATGCTTCATAAAGATCCTGAGCATTGTCCGAGTAATTGTAATGGCCGAAAACATACTAACCACCACTCCGATAAAAAGGGTAAGCGCGAATCCTTGTACAAAACTTGAGGTAAAATAATATAGAACCGCTGCGGTGATCATGGTAGAAATATTGGAATCGCGAATTGACGTCCAAGCTCGCCTAAATCCCTCCTCAATTGCCGCGGCCCGGGAGAGTCCTTTAATGAATTCTTCTTTGGTCCGTTCGAAAACAAGGATATTCGCATCAACAGCCATACCGATAGACAAAATGAAACCGGCAATGCCAGCCAAAGTCATGGTAATGGGAATCACCTTAAAAATAGCCAGAGTTAGAGCAATATACATAAGAAGAGCGACTGAAGCGAATATGCCTAGTTCCCGATAATAAAAGAGCATAAAAATAATGATGACTGCCGTACCAATCATCCCGGCAAAAACAGCCTTATCAAGCGCATCTTTACCAAAATCAGCGTTGATAGTCTGCTGATTAACGAGCGTGATCGGCGCAGGAAGTGCTCCGGCATTGAATCTCTCAACGAGCATTTTAGCTTCAGCCACCGTATACCGACCTGTAATCTGAGCTTTACCGCCAGCTATCTTTTCACTGACGGTCGGCATTTCGATTAATTCATTATCTAAAAAGATTGCGAGTGGCTTACCAACATTCCGAGCAGTCAATTCTTCAAATATCTTTGCTCCTTCACTATCAAACTCGATAAGAACCTGTGGTGTCCGAGCTACCGAATCGAATCCAAGTTGTGCTCCTTTTACATAACGACCCTTTAAGGCAGTCGGCACGAACTTAATGGCTGTGGTCGTAGCATTACCGGAGGAATCTTCCGGATCTTTCTCTTCGCTTTGAAAAACTTCTCTAAAATCCAAAAACGGCGTTGCACCAATTTCTTTGATTGCTTCACTCATCTCTTTTACCCCCGCCAACTCAACGATCAATCGATAACGATCGCCGACCGCTTCAGTATAAACACGCGGTTCGCTCACGCCAAAAAGATTTACTCTTTTTTCAATTACATCACGAAGGCCCCTAACCACCGAATCGCGGTCGGCTGCGTTTACCTGATTAGTATCGATATCATAAATCAGATAACTGCCACCGGCTAAATCCAAACCCAAACTCCATTTTCTCGAATGGCTAAACGTAGTCCATAAAGGATCATAATCAAAAAAAGCGGCTCCCAAAGATAGAGCAACAAGTATGACAAAAATAATAGCCAATCTCTTTCGCAGAAACATGGCATCCAGTATATAATAGAAGAAATGAAACATCAACTCACCGCCATTGTATTAGGCGAGGTGCCGCGGGCAATACGCGGACAAGTATTTCAGCCTCAAGGCCTTAAAAGTGCACCGCATTACTTTGAATCTTCGGTCCCCCACCAAGTTATTTTAGACGAAGAAAAAATTAAGATTGATGAACAAGAAATCGCTATTTCACTTCGTGGTTATCCACACGACATTCTCCTAATCCAAGCAACCATAAATATCCCCAATATATTTAATGAACAAGTATTTGATTTGGAAGACAAGATGTTTGATGCTTGCTACAAAATATTAAAAAAACGCGGAGGTAACGAAGAGTTGAGCGAAATGTACTCATTTTTCGTAGTTTCGGAATACACCGGAGAACCGGAACAATTTTTCAAACACGGGCCAATTATTGCCTCACTCCTAAAATCGGAACGGGCCGCGCTAGACGAAAAAGAAGTTGAATATACTCTCGGAACTCAAATCAAATACGGCCATAACGATCTTGCTATCATTGATTGGGACGGCGCTTTTATTTTTGACCCCGAAGGCGATGTAGAATCAACTATTGAGCTTATTACGCTCGCCAACCTGCAACTCCTCCGCTACCGAATTCTTGATCGAAGAATAGACGAACAGCTCGAAAAAATGTCTCAGTTTATGAAAGAACCGAAACAGAAACTATCTATGCTCTTCCATCCAAAACATAAAGAGATAACCAAACATCTGCAAGAAATAATGAGATACCGCATGGCCGCGATAACCGCTTTTCAAACTGTCGAACGGGATATTAAACTTATTGGCGACTGGTACTCGGCGCGCCTTTATGATCTCGCCGTAAAAAAATTCAAGATCAATGATTGGCGAAACTCAATAAAAGAAAAACTTGAGTCAGTAGAAGACGTTTACCACACCGTAACAGAGCACTTCGGCCTTTCCTTAAAAGACCGAGCCGAATTTATTCAAATTATACTTTTCTTTGTCTTGCAAGTAGGCTGGCTTGTTCTCATTGTTCTTGAATTTTTATACTTCACGCGATAACAGAAACCGTAGTTTTTATTCTCCGGTAAAAAAATTTACGGATTTCTTCAAAGATAATAATTGAGAACGAAACCAGAATAATTATCCCCCACTCACCAAGCGTGAGTGGAATAGTGTGAAGAATTTTTTGCATAAACGGATGGTAGATAGCAAAAAATTGAAGCGCAATGACTATAAGCGTAGCCATAGCTAAAAACTTATTAGCTAATGGATGCATGCGAAAAACCGATTCGCGTTCAGAACGGCAATTCCATGCATTAAACCATTGGAACACCGCAAGAACGGTAAGTGAAATTGTCCACGCTTTCTTTAAATCAAAATCAACATAACCACTAAAAAGAAACAATGAACCTATAGTCATTGGTATGGCCATCACCGCCATGCGTTGAACCATAAGCGAATCAATAAGATACTTCTTTGGCCGTTCAAATGTTCCCCGAAGAAGTCCTTTCTCTTTGGGTTCCATGGCCAAAGCGACATCCAAAAATCCATCAGTCACGAGATTCAACCACAATATCTGAGCCGGCAGAATCGGTAAGGGGTAACCTAGGGCCATAGCACCAACAATCATAAGCACTTCGCCGATACTTGTTGAAAAAAGATAGAGAATTACCTTCTTCATGGTTTTATAAATGCTCCTGCCTTCCTCAACCGCCGAAACAATGCTCCCAAAATTATCATCAAGTAACACAATATCAGCCGCTTCCTTGGCTACTTCAGTTCCAATTTTACCCATAGCCACACCCAAATCAGCCGCGACCAAAGACAGGGCGTCATTTACCCCATCGCCGGTCATGGCTACAATTTCTCCACGTCGCCTAAATGCTTCAATAATTCTCAGTTTATGTTCCGGCGTTACCCGAGCGAATACAGTCACCGTGGATAATTTCTTTGACAGTTCCTCATCATTCAAAAAATCAATCTCTACGCCGGTAAGAACGCTGTCGCCTTCTTTATAAATCCCCGCTTTTTTAGCTATGGTTTCGGCGGTTAATTTATGATCACCGGTAATCATAACAACCCGCATGCCGGCTTTATGAGCTCGCTGCATGGCTTCCTCAACTTCTGGCCGAAGCGAATCTTCTATTGCATAAAAACCGGCGAATACAACTTCTGTATTATCAATATTTATTTTCTCGTTATCATGAGGCAATGAAGCTTCAGCAAAACTAAAAGCGACGACACGCAAACCTTCACGCAGAAGATTATGCAATATCTTTTCGATTTCTGTTTTTCTCTGAGTAGAAAACGGATGTATCTCGCCATTCTCAAAAATTTTATGCGTAAGAGAAAAGATTGATTCCGGAGCGCCGGCCACAGTCACAAAAAGCTTGCCATGATCATCATGGAAAGTAGCGTGATATTTAACCTTGTAATCAAACGGCAACTCAAAGCGTAGTGGCGATTCGGTTTCAAGCTCATCTTTTTTAAATCCTATCTTCTCGGCCAAAATTAATAAGGCCGCCTCCGTAGGATCACCGGTTAAATGCCACCGAGCTTCTTTTTCAACAAATGAAGCTCGTGCATTAGCGCAAAACGCCGCTACCTTACCGGCAATAATAAGTTCGGGATGATTCAACGGATCAACCGCATTTCCCTCAAAGGTTAATTCTCCTTTTGGCTCGTACCCCACGCCGCCCACTTGATACGTCTTTCCATCAATGTAAATCTTGCGAACCACCATTTCGTTTTTAGTAATCGTACCCGTTTTATCAACGGCGATGATGCGCGCTTGACCCAACGCCTCAACTGCCTGAAGTCGCTTTACTAAAGCGTGCTGTTTGGACATCCGCCAAACTCCGGTCGCCAAAACCAAAGTCATTACCACAATTAATCCTTCGGGTATAATCGCAACCGCCACCGAAACAGCGGTCTTGAACATTTCAATCGTCGGCAATCCCAACCAAAGCCCAAAAAAGAAAATCGCACTCACAATGCAAAGGACTACAGCCACGATTAACCGAGAAAGGTATCGTATGTTGGCTCTAAGAGGGATCTCGGTATCAATTGCAGCAATCTTTTGAGAAATCTCGCCAATGAACGTTGCTAAACCAGTTGCCACGACCAAAGCAACGCCGTTACCAGAAACAATATGAGTTCCCTTGAATATCATGTTTTTCTGCTCAGCTACCGGAATATTTTCATGACGAATGACATCGACCGTTTTATGCACGGGTCCGGATTCGCCGGTTAGGGCCGCTTCATCGAGTTTTAAACTACGGGCAATAAGAAGACGGGCATCGGCCGGAACTTTCTCGCCTTCATGAAGAACTATAATGTCTCCTTTCACTAACTCCGAATCGGGAACAATGGTTTCGGTGCCGTCACGAACTACCGTTGCATTTGTCTCTACATATTGCCTTAATGCTTGGAGAGTTTGTTCCGCACGTCCTTCTTGAAACGTACCGACAATGGCATTAAAAATAAGAACAAAAAGTATTATCAAACCGTCACTGATTTCGCCTAAAGAAAGAACGATAAGACTCGCAACAAACAGAATATAAATAAGGGGGCTTTTAAACTGCCTAAAAAATATATTAATAAGCGGCTCACGGGACGCCTCGGGCAGTTTATTCGCGCCATATTCTTTAAGCCGCCTACTAACTTCGGCCGCACTCAAGCCGCGCTCGCTTGACTGAAGATTATCCAAAACATCTTTAATTTGTTTGGCGTAGTATGCCTCCATAATTAACCTTACTTTTTATACTACCATAAATTATCTGATTCTATATTAAACAAAAAAGCGGACAATAATGTCCGCTCACAATTAAACGAGAGTTCTGGGAACGATGGAATAAAGACCGACCACTGGTTTTAAGTTTGGCATACACCAACGATTGTCGAAATAGATAAGACCGGCTTCCTCAAGAACTCTTGCATCAACATTGAGAGAACTCTCCTCGGCGTCACGGATAGTAGAATTATCCGGCACCTCAATAGCATCAATAGTGGTGTACGTTACCCTCGGCGGATAACAACAGGTACAAACTCGCATGAATCTATGCTCCTCGGATATAAAAATTAATAAATTACTGAATATGATAGTACACACACAGAAAACCTTTGTAAACTGGATTCCAAGTACAAAAATATATGCCTCAATTTTCACGCACCCGCCTGTCGGCAGGCAGGTATGCGCGGTTTTTGAAGAATGCACAAACCAAGACAAAACACAAGATAACTCAAAGCGAAAAGCAAAACGGCTGCTATAAGCAGCCGTTTCTGAATAACTAATTTTCATTCAAATACCTTATCCCCCGTTCGAGATCGCTTAGTTTAATCTTTCGCAATCTCTCAAATACCATATTATATGCCACAACAAACTGTTCTTCGGTGGTCTGTTTTCCGGTAGATCGCTGCAGTTCGGCTATAAGCCTAGCCACCTCATCATCAACGTACTTACCGATCTTCATTTTTGCGTAGGTATCATTCAACCTGATCATTGCAGTATCGATCTCTTCGGAATTCATCCCGATTTCCTGGAATATTTTAATCCAGTTTACTGCATCATCATCAGGAATACTTATTCTGGTTTTCCCTTCATCTGCTTCCACAGCAAATTACCTTTCTTGCTTAGAAGTTAATTTCGATTCTTGGATTTTTCTTCATTAGGTGGTTCGACGGGTACGGCAAAATCTTCTGCCACGTCACGATAAGCTCTAATAGAAATTGCCTGGTAGATTCCCTGAAGCCACTGATAGATCGTCTGGAGAATCTTTTTGATCGGATCATCCAAAAGGGTCCAAAAGAGACTCCACGGCCAATAGCACATCCACCCGACGATCTTGCCTTTGTGCTGTCTAGCTTGCGGTGCTTCAGCATATGACTCATGTCGGCAACGATCGCGCCATTCTGATTTTAAAACATTAGGAATGGCATTGCCCTCAACTTTGTGCCGAGTTAAGAATTCTGCTTTCGCTCGATCGTATTCACTCTTACGCTTTCCTACAAAACGCCACCATTTAATGATCGACCAAGCCGTTCCAGCGCCGAGATACATAACAAAGTAGATCAAACCCATGAACGGCTGCTCAAGGACATAACTGAATACTTTTACGTCTCCCAAAAACTGCAGAAGTAAAAGAGCAATTACAAGAGATGCGGTCGCGCCTGTGAAATTTTCGTTGTGATCAATGCACGCGATAATGATGATTGTTGCAATAACAGCAAGCGTCCAGAACCAAAACGTGCCGAACACAAAAAGCGTCCAAAGAGCGAATTCGGGAAAACCGTGTCTAAAAAATACCCAAGCCAAAACACAAACACCTAAAAATATAAGAAAACCAACCTTTTTCAAGACTATCTCCTTTCCTAGAGATGTGAGTTTATTGAGTAAAATAAGCTAAGAATAAAGTAGCACGTAGATAGTAAACACGTCAATAAATTTGATTAAAACAAATCTTAAGTTCGCGACGCCGCCTCAATTTTCACGCATACCTGCCTGCCGAAAGGCGGGTGCGTGATTTTTGAGACAATCGAAAAACAGCAATGCTTATATTCTTATCCTATACTAAATAAACTTTTTTATTATTCCCGCTTGAGATGTGCGAGCGCGTACGCGAGGTCGGAGTGAACTTTCTTGCCCGGATTGAATATATTCAATGGATCGAATATCTGCTTGGTTTCTTCAAAAAGTTTATACACTTCTTTACCGAACATTTTCTCTAAGTACGGACTCCGTATCAAGCCGTCATTATGCTCTCCGTCTATAGAACCTTGAAATTCTATGACAAGTTGATAAACCTTTTCTGAAAGCTCAAGTATTATTTTCTTTGATTGCTGATCCTTAAGATTCATTAAAGGAATTATATGAAAATTACCATTACCGATGTGGCCGGCAATAGTATATGTAAGATCGTATTGGTTCATAATGGCATTTAACTTAGGCAGAAATTCCGGCAACAACTCCGGACGCACAACAATGTCATCTATAAATGGCGCTGTTTGCTTGCCATGAACATGATGACGGAGAAGATTGAAACTTTCTCTACGAATCGTCCAATATTTTTGTTCTTCACGGTCGTCTTTCGCAATTCGCGTTTTTACGCCGGATTTATAAAGATCTTTTTCCGCTGCGCGTGCTTTCTTATATATCTCTTCTTCCGAATCACCGGTAAACTCGGCTTCAAGAATGAGTTTAGGAACACCTCCAGATAACATCATAAAAAATTCTGGCAGAAACTGTAAAGCGAGCGAGAACACATTACGCGCACCCATGATTTTTAACATATCAGTAAAATATCTAACCGCGATTTTTAATGTATGATCGTCATAAGATTCAAAACTTTCCGGCTTATGGGTTAATACCTTTAGCACGACTTTCGCAAGACTTGCCATATCTTTTAAGAAAATAATAAGAAGTGCGGAATGTTTTTTAGGCCGTACAAGACGGAACTTAATTTCAGTAATTATGCCAAGCGTACCTTGAGAACCGACAAATAGCTTAGTTAAATCGAATGTTTGCCGATCCCACACATCCCACAAATTATAGCCAGCCGAATTCTTAGAAACACGAGGTTTGGCTGCTTTCACCGTATCGTAATTTCTCTCGAGTAGATCATACATTTTTCGATATGTCTCGCCTTCAAAATTTCTGGATTGCATCTTCTCTTCTAATTCTTTCTTTGTAAGCGGTTTCAATACACATTCCTCGCCATCCGACAAAACAACCTTGAGCTGCATTACATAATCATGTGTTTTGCCGTAAGCTAAGGTCTTCTCACCTCCGGCGTCATTAGCCGTCATTCCTCCCACCGCACAAAGTTCACGAGATGCCGGATACGAAGGCATAAAATAATCTTTCTCTCTAGTTGCACGGTCAAAATCCCTATAAAAAACACCTGGCTCAACCAACGCATAACCCTCAGACTCTCCGCCGGAACTGTTTAATAAATCGCCAATTTCGAGAATATGATTAAAGTACTTGGTAAAATCGAGTACGAGGGACTCACCCAAAGGCCCCCCGGTCATATCACTACCAGCTGATCGCGGCGTAAGATAAATTTTCTCTGAAGAATCAATCGCCCGCCGTTCACGCACAAATCGCACAAGACCCTTAATATCGCTACTGTCTTTGGGAAATACGACTGCTTCAGGCTTGATTTCAAAAAGACTGGTATCATGACTATACTTTTGGAGCGTAGTTTCGTCAGTCAAAACATCTCCATGGAGAAATTTTTTGATTGCTTCAATTATCATAGTTAAATTATACCTGAAACAAAGCAAAATAGTTGTTATTAAAACAATATTGATCAAAATCGGATAACTATGGTATAATGTTACTATGATAAAAGAAGGACGGTTTTTCGTACCCCCGCCGGAGAAAGAAGAAAATAAACCGCTCCGCATTTTTGAATTCTTAAAAACGGAAAGGGAAAGCAGAAATCCGGACGAAAAAACAGGTGAAGAAATAAGCAATATGATTCAAGAAGCTGTCGGTAGGTTTATAGAAGAAGACGCCGGACACATCAAAGGTAAAAATTATGCTATCCTCGGCCACGATCTCACGAGTATGGTAAATAGAATTATCGAAGCAACCGAGGGCACGAACCAAACATTAAGAACAAGTATAGCCAAACGACTTAAAATCGAAATCGGTAAAACCTTCAAATTCCTCGAACAAAAAGACAAAATGACGGTTATAAACGAAACCATGGCCGTGCTTGATGTGCTAACTTCCGAGGAAGAATCGGAAGAAGTCACGACTTGAATAAAATACCGCCTGGTCCTTAAAGACTCGGCGGTATTAATTTACAAAAGCTTTTCGTCTTACTGCTTTATGATATTGAATCGCGAATCGATGAGCTTCATCGCGTATTTTTATTAAAAGTCCCGGATTGATATGTTCAGGAACTACACCAATAAACTCGTTTTTCTTACGTTCCGGACCTTTTGCGATTCCCACCACAGGAATTTTGAGGCCCGCACTTTCAAAAACTTTATCTACCGCATTAACCTGCGCCTTACCGCCGTCGATTAAAACAAGGTCCGGTACTGGCCACTCCTCGTGTTCTATGCGTCTCGTAATTACCTCTCGAAGCATACCCACGTCATTCGGCTGATCAATTGTATAAATCTTAAATTTTCGGTACTGGTTTTTATCTGCTTTACCGCCCACAAAAACAACCATTGCACCAACCGCAGAAGTGCCCGAAATATTTGATATGTCATAACCCTCTATCCTATATCTTTTATTAACTGAAGTTACTCCAGCATCTTCCGCACTTTCATCGCTTATAAGCGCTATGTCCTGAATGTGTTGAAGAGCGAATATCTGCCGGCGAAATTTGAGCGCCTCTTCAAATTTCAACTCTCGACTGACTAAAGCCATTACTTTACGCAATTGCTTTACAATCTCATCTTTTCTGCCTTCGAAGAAAAGGCGGAGGTGTTTAATGTTTTGCATGTATTCTCTGCGCCCAGCTTTACCAATGCATGTTCCCGGACACAAACCGATCTCATAATCAAAACAAGGCCGCTTGAATGCGCCTAAATCTTTCGGGTCATGTATCGACCAGGGAAATATCTTACGTATGATTCTCAAGGCTTCACGTATACTCGAAGCTGAAATAAACGGCCCGAAACGTTTAGTTCCTCGCATTGATTTATTTTTACCTCGCACTAAAAAAACTCTGGGAAATTCATCATTAGTTATTTCAACGTAAAGAAAACTCTTGTCGTCCTTTTCTCGTATATTGAATTGTGGCTGATGTTTTTTAATAAGCTTGGACTCCAATATAAGCGCCTCAAGGGCGGAATCGGTTCTTTGAAAACCAATGCTCTTAACCCTCTCAACCATCCGTTCAATACGCATATCATGGGGTCTCGTAAAATAACTCGATACTCGCCGCCTCAAATTAACGGCCTTACCGATATAAAGTATTTTCCCTGTTCCATCTTTCATAAGATAGACGCCAGGGGTTTGAGGAAGATTTTGGTAAATATTTTTCATTACTCTAAATGTACCTGCGAATTATATACTTGTGAATAATAAATTGCTTGACTTACCAATCCTATCTGCTTAGATTAGCAAAGCTCGCACATTACTAATATCAGACTGGAACAGACAATGAAACGCGGTAATTTATTCCTTTTGATTGGCAATATGTTTGCCAATAAAACCGGCACGCTTATGCACGAAATCGAGGTCCTTCGGGATTTCGGCAGAAAAAAGATTCTGGTAGCCAAACCCGACTGGGACACAAGAAGCGGCCATGGTGATATTAAAGATTTTCATGGAAAAACCATGACTGCAGTTGAAGTATCGACCACTTCACCCTGGGAAATCTTCCATCTTATCTCACGAGAAGAAGAATGTTGCGGTAAATTAGACGTCATCGCCTTTGACGAAATACAATTCTTCTCGCGAGATTTCTACTTGGTGGTTAATCGCTTACTCGAACGGGGTTACGATGTCATTGCATCAGGATTGGCACTGGATTTCAGGAACGAACCATTCGGTTCTACCCTTGAACTAATCGGCCTTTGTCCCGACCTCCGCACCGTACGCTGGCTTGCTTCTCGATGCGCTCAATGTGGAGAAGTAGCTTATCTTACCCAACGACTCATTGACGGCAAACCGGCACCATACGATTCTCCTCAAGTTCTTGTCGGCGGCAAAGAAAGTTACGAACCGCGATGCTATAGTTGTTTTGAATTGCCGGAAAAACCTTCCGGCGCCTATTCATTAAAATCCCCTTGAAAATTTCAGGGGGATTTTCATAAACTTCAACGGCCGCGGCGTTATTGCCGGCAAAAACAAAAGAGCCCGATGTAAAATCGGACTCTACCAAATTTCTGCCCAATAACCGTCAGTATAATCATAGTGGAATTTAATTTTCCACCCCTTTTTTCGACACTGTTCGACGATAGCACGGCTTTCTTCTTTGTTGGGTAATTCAGGCAAAATTATTTTAGGACGGGATCCGCCCATATACTCTTTAAGCAAAAATAGCATTATCGCTCGTACAATCTTCTGTTGATTAGTCTTGGCTAATCTTTGTCGCTTGAGTTTTTTCAAAAACTCTTCTTTGCGCTTATCCGACATCCGCTGAATTGTTCTCTTCGCAATAATCACGGCTGCACCATTTATTATGTATAAAAAACCAACTAACCCCAGCGTACTACCAATACTATAAATCGTCAATTAGACCAGTTTTATAATACTTTTTTAAGGTATTTACCAGTAAAACTGCGGGCTTTTCTTGCTATATCTTCGGGAGTGCCAACCCCTACCACTTCTCCGCCGCGTTCACCTCCTTCTGGTCCCAGATCGATTACCCAATCGGCGCATTTAATAACATCTAAATTGTGTTCGATAACCACGACCGTATTCCCCCGATCCACCAACCGTTGCAACACATTCAAAAGATTTTTAACATCGGCAAAATGAAGACCGGTAGTCGGCTCGTCAAGAAGATAAATCGTTTTTCGTGTATCGCGTTTGCCTAGTTCGGCGGTCAACTTGATGCGCTGCGCCTCTCCTCCCGAAAGAGTTGTGGCTGATTGACCGAGAGTCAGATACCCCAAACCAACTTCTTCGAGAATGCGTAAACGGTCATGAAGCCAAGGAATATCATCAAAAAATTCGGTTGCTTCCTCAACCGTCATCTGAAGAACATCATAAATATTTTTATCTTTGTACTCAACCTCAAGAGTTTCGCGATCAAAACGTTTGCCCTTGCATACATCACATGTAACGTAAACGGTCGGTAAAAAATGCATTTCGATGGCAATGGTGCCGTGCCCTTCACAGTTTTCGCACCGACCACCACGCACGTTAAAGCTAAAACGACCCGGTTTCCAACCTCTGACGCGTGCATCTTCGGTGGCCGCAAAAAGATCGCGTATAAAAGTCCAAGCGCCAACGTATGTAGCGGGATTAGAACGCGGCGTTCGGCCTATCGGAGACTGATCAACATTAACCACTCGATTAATGTACTCGAGGCCTAAAATAGCTTTGTGGGTACCGACTTTATAATTAGCTGCGTTAAATGTATTAGCCAATTTCTTATAAAGCACGTCATATACAAGCGTACTTTTTCCAGAACCCGAAAGCCCGGTCACGGCTGTAAATCGCCTGAGCGGAATATCGACATCTATTTTTTGCAGATTATTTTCGGTCGCGCCTCTTATTTTTAAATAATCATGATCTTTAGTAACACTTCGTCTTTTTTTAGGAACCTCAATAAATTTTTTACCCTTTAAATACTCTAAAGTTAAGGATTCCTGTTTTGTGTCTTTAAATATAGCCGGAACCGATCCTTCGGCTACAACACGACCGCCATGGATACCAGCACCCGGCCCAATATCAACCAAATAATCGGAGGAGCGAATCGTCTCCTCATCATGCTCAACGATTATGACGGTGTTACCAAGATCGCGTAAATTATGTAGCGTTGTAATAAGCTTGGCGTTATCGTGCTGATGAAGACCGATTGTCGGCTCATCCAAAATATAAAGAGTGCCGGTAAGTCTTGAGCCTATCTGTGATGCCAACCTAATCCGTTGTGCTTCGCCACCGGAAAGCGTTCCGGCTCTCCGATCAAGCGTCAAATATTCAAGGCCAACGTCTATTAAAAATTGGAGGCGGCTTAATATTTCACGAAGAGGAAGCTCAACCACTTCCTTAAAAGTGGCATCTCCATGAACACTGACTTTCTTTAAGAATTTATGCGCTTCTTCGATAGAAAACCCAACAACGCTTGCGATGTTTTTCTGTGCAACCAAAACATTCAACGCCTCTTCTTTCAATCGCTTCCCCAAACATGAAGGGCACGGCTTTTCGGACCAGATGTTTTCGGTACCCAAGCCGTGGCAAGCCGGACACGCTCCATAAGGACTGTTGAATGAAAAAAGACGCGGCTCTATTTCCGGAAAAGAAAATCCGTCGGTCGGACAGGTGAATTTTGCCGAAAGAGAAGTTTCTTCGTCGGTGATGATCGTAACCACATCATTGCCGTACTTCAACCCCGTCTCTACCGCTTCGGCCAAACGCAAGCGATGATCTTTATTAGTGAAATCTATCCCAGTGGGCATTCGATCAACCACAAGTTCAATCGTATGCTGCTTATAACGGCTAAGTTCGATGCGATCGCGTAGCGAATAAAACACATTGTCGATTCTAACCTCACTGAATCCGGCATTCAAAAAATCATAGAGCAACTGGTAATATTCCCCTTTTCGTCCACGAACCGCTGGTGCCAAAATAACTGTGTTACCGTCTTTTTTCGAAGACTTGGTAAGTTCTATAACAATATCGACAATTTCTTCACTGGTACGTTTTTTGATCTCTTTGCCGCAGCGAGGGCAATACGGCGTGCCGGCTCTGGCAAATAACACACGAAGATAATCATAAATCTCGGTAATTGTAGCCACCGTCGAACGCGGATT
>JACRFG010000011.1 GCA_016234345.1 Candidatus Jorgensenbacteria bacterium | reverse complement strand
GTCCAAACGTCGCGGCAACGAACCACTTCATTCATATACAACTTTTTACCAGCAACTTTTCCTTTTTCAACAATCAGTATTCCTTCTTTTAACCACTCTAATGCTGTTTCTTTTGGCATCCTATAACCATTTTTAGGAACAACTTCGCCAAAACCTAAATCATAAATATATCCTTTCCCTCCCGGGTTATCAATAGGAGCGAGCCTATATCGCCCTTTTTGATCAGAATAACGGTACAGCTTTTCACTCGCCTCACCATATTCTTGAAATACATCATTCCAAATAAAATTAGTCACCGTCTTGCCAAAAAACATAATACTATCGTGCGACTTAATAAACTTTTTGTTTTTTGCCGAAGTATCACCTATGGCTCCTTGCCAAATAATCTCATTTCTGAAATTATCTTTTCCGAATATCTCTTCCAGAATTGTTTTCATATAGCCGCTAAGCCGCCAATCGCAGTGCACATATATACTTCCATCTTGCGCTAATAGATCCCGCATTAATGAAAGTCGTTCATAAATCATGGCAATAAAACTATCGGCTCCCTTACCCCACGTATCCCTATATGCGAGCTCCTCCAATACCGATGGCGCTTTGGTAAACTGTTCATCACCAATCTCGATGCTCATTGAAAAGTCAGCACCAACATCAAAAGGCGGATCGATGTAAATGAGCTTAATGCCGCCTTCTTTTTCAATCTCTTCTCGTAAAGGACCGTTCTTGAGACTACTAAAAATCAGCTTGTTATCACCCCAAATAAGTTTATTTGCACAGCCTGATTTCTGTCGTCCGCGCATATCAAAAAGCGTCCCGAACCACTGATCCTTCGTTTTCTCTTTCCGGGGTTCATCAACTTGCTCGATAATCTGAAATGGCAAGGCCACATTGCAAACCTCGCTGGTCTTACCGTTCCATACAAGCTCAACTTCACGCTTTTCCTCAAAAAGTAAAAAGCGATACATATCAGGTAACGGCTTGCCCGCTTCTAAGAATTTTGTAATATCTCTGATTTCGTTATCCGTGAGTCTCATGTCATATCCTTATTACAATGGCAAATCTGCAGTCATCATTTCATTAGATAGAAGTTTTTCCTCTCTTCTACGGGCTCCCCATTTTTCTAAATCTCTGCTGTAAAAATCAAATCCATGCCTAATCATAATATTCTGCTGTCTAACCTTTTTTCTAAAAAGCTTAATCTGTTTATCCGTCCATTTGGAATGAATATAATATTCCTTATTTGTTTGCTTCTTACGAGGGTTATAATTATCATATGTTTGATTTAATGGCCTATATCTACAATCTGCGATCTGTACTCCCCATTTTTTACATTGTTTCAATTTTTTAAGCATTTCGTAATAATCCGGTTCAAAATTGTAGATCATAAAAACATAGATATCTTTTGAGGGATATCCTGCCTCGACAAGCATATCAATCTGTTTTTTTATCACTATGCGTTGCTTATAGCCATGATCCCACGCGATTCTAGGATTTAAGAATCTTGCCTGTTTGAGCAATTTAGCCACTTCAGGGGTAAGCAGTCTTCCGTCTATCCCACACTGGCTCTCAGAATACACAACCCTGCCGTTATGCTTCGCATTCCTTAATTCTTCCAGTATCTCCTTAATATACGGATTTGCCAGAAGGTTATTATCGTAGAAAATAACTCTGTTGCTACAAACCTCATCTTTAATACTTTTCTTTGATATAAATTCTGGTTCTATTCTCCATGTTCCGCAAAATTTACATTTCCGCATACAGCCTCTGCTTGTATGCACAATTTGGTAATCGACTTCTACAAGATCATACGCTGGTTTAAATTTTTCTGCCCTGCTATCAACACCAACAAACACCTCATCGCACCCGGACTGCTTGCAGTGTTCGGGCATTAATGAGGCATATATTCCGCCAACGATCACCTTGGCGTTCGGATAAATCTCTTTATAAAAATTAACGCTGTCCCATACATAATTCGACCAATAAGTAAAAAGAGAGGTTATCTTAACTTGACTAGGAATAAAATCCGAAAGATGTTGGTTGCCTCTTACTAATTTAATTTCATCGCCTTTTTCTCTATGATAACTTGCCAGCTTAAGAAGACCAACTGGCAAAAAATCACGATGATTTTTGCTTTTCGGTGGTATCGGAAATTTTGGTTCTACTAACAAAATTTTCATTCTTTCCTTAAATCACATTCCCACGGTGGGTGCCTGTTGTTTCCTTACAAAAACTCTCCCATTGGAAACTTCTTTTATATTTAGATTAATAATATTAAATATCGTCTGATCACTGACTTCCTTTGTCGGCGATTCTGTCCCAGACATCAATTTAAATGCAAAATGAATCATCGGACTACCTTTGAATCCTAAGTAAAAAATAGGCGGGTAAACATGAACTTTAAACCCCCGCTCTTCTGCCATCGTTTTAATAAAATAGGAGCCAAAAATCTTCTGCCTATACATTTCTTCGGTTTTATCAGCTTTATACCAGCCCATGATTTTATTAATCTTCAACTTCGCTTTATCATCTTGTAGATAATAGCCAAGTAACTCTTTTTCAATTTTATTTAAAACTGTACCGATACTCTGGTCGCAATACTTTCTCTCTCGGATATTAAAAGTGAGCAGTAGCAGGAAATCACTGCCTTTCTGTTTCTCAATCAAAGACGTTATTGCCTTGACTCGCTGTAATTCTCGATACACAATCGTCCCAAAACAATCGAGAAATACGACGTCATAGGGGAATTGCAATTTATTATTAAATTCATCGCTACCTTTAATTAAAATCTTTTCTATATCACCGTAAAGAATCGATATCTTACCGTTTAATCCCGAATTTATTACATTTAACATTAATTGATTACGCATCTGATCATCTATCTCAACAGCAGTACATTTTTCGAAATAATCCTTCCACGCTAAGATATCGCGCATTTCTCCGGACGGCATTCCTAAATACGTTAGTTTTCTCTTTTTTCTAACATATTCTTTTTTAATTAATCCCGTGTCTTCAACTCGCACACGCTCTTTATTGTCCGTAGTGGCATATTTCTTGGGCAACATGCTCATCATTCCGTTTTTTTACTGAAAACTTTTGTCAAATTCTGGTGAAATGCTTTAAGTGCCTTTTCCAAATCCTCAGGATTTTCAACAAAAAAATCTTTAAGAGTGCGTACAGCGGTCGTGTAAACCTGCTCTGCCTGACTTTCCAATTTAAGTTTCTTTACAATATCGAATTCGCCCTTCTCCGACTTTCCCGCATCTTCAACTTCCTTAAGAAGTTTTTTTGCTTTTTTCACGACCTGATTAGCCAACAGCTTTGTCTTCTTATCCTCTTTAGGAATATTTTTCTTTCTTTTTTCGATATTATCTATCACATTAACAATCTCGGCTATTTTCTGAACGCCCAAAACTTTCAAAGAAGGCTCTTTCCTTTTTACATCAGTATCTATGCTAGATATTACTTCAACGCCCCTTTGCACATATTCTTCTGCCCTACGCACATCAGAACTTTCCCGAGCAACTACGTTCAACTGATTTGAAATGATCTCGGCGGCCTTATAAAACTTATCCCTGTTCGCACTTTGCTCAAAATCGTCTCTTTGTGAAGTTGGAACAATGCTAGTGTCAATGATGTATACTTCACCGATAAAATAAAAGGCTAAATGAGAGGAGGTATTCCAGATAGTCGTTCTAGTAAGATAATTGTCGCCAACGGCAAAATTCTTATACCTGTACACTAATCCGCTAATTTCTATTGGTTTTACCTGACCCTTGTCTTGATGTTCGCAATACCAACAAAGCGCAATGAATTTCTTTTTATCCTTACTATCTGGAACAACAATTAATTGTGGGGCTTTTAAGTTCTGAGCAAATGGTTTATAAATCTTCTGCGCATCAACTGACAAGTCAACGCAACCATAATCGTTCACAAATTTCTTGATGCCATCTTCTATATCTTTGGCGTGACTAAAATTCGGATCAAAAGGAACTGGCGCATTTTTAGAGATATAATCAATCAGCTTTGCTTTATCAAATAATATTTTTGAGTCGGATTTAATTTCATGCAACTCAACCATTGTGTAATGCTTATCCTTCTCTTCAATGTCCGACGATAACTTTGTATGTTTCTCAATAAGCGTGTTGAGGGGAATGTTTGCTCTTTTCTTTTTTAATTCATCAATATCCTTTAACATTGCCTCTGCGTCAAAGACTAATGTATATTTCTCAGCGGTACCAAAAGGCGAAGTTGTTACAATTAACTTCTTGGCAATTGAAATACCGGCGAGCTTACCTATGCCGCGGAATCCAACAGACTCACCTATTATCTTCTTTGAAAAACCGACTTTTCTATACTCGTTCAAAGTATGCCGATCCATACCAGTACCATTATCATGAATAAAAATTGATGGTTTCTGAATACTTACGGTTATTGCGATATTTTTGTCATTCTTTGAAGATTTCCAGTCGATTACGGCGTCAAAAGCGTTTTGGATGTACTCTCTGATAACATGAAACTTATTCGGATAAAGGCCACCGGCTAATGCTTTAATAATATGACCGTAGGCGTATTCTTCTTTTGGTTTGATTATTAACTTAGATTTCTTCAGCATATGTCCTCCATTAAATTACTTCGCTAGACATAATTCATATTGGATCGAGAACTTATAAATTTTTTCAAATCAGTCGGCTTGATCCTCCATTGTCCAATTTTCGTTGCGCGTATTTGTTTTTCGCGGATCAATTGCCGGATTCTATATTCAGTCAATCCCAATTCTTTGGCAACCTGACGTACAGTCAAATACCCTTTAAGAAACATAAGTATCCCTCCGAAATGCGGTTTAACATTATTTCACATTATATCACACAACAATTTCGGAAGAAACAATTTTTGATAACCGTAATCATAAAAAAACCTCCACCGGCATACACCGGCGGAGGCTCGGTAAAATATCGTCGATCTAACAATTTGCCTTGAAATAAATGTTCACCAACTCCGCGACGAACTTCTGCTTGCCGCCGATATGCCAGTCGGTATTACGCTCCGGATCCAACCGTGACTTGTAGTCGTAAATCGTAAACACAAGGCCGTTGATCCTACCAACCCATTCGGCCTTGATTTTGCCGTCCGGCGAAGCGCCAAGCTGGGGCCCGCCGAAGACGCGAGTGATATCCTCATACCGCGTGCCTTCCGGCAGGTAACCCTGACAGCCGGTGCCGTCATGTGACACGCCGCCCATCTCGATCTTTAAATCAAGTTCGACTTTGACTTTCATTCTTGTCCTTCCTTTTGCCCCAGCCAGACTTCCATCTGGTAACTGCACTGGCCACGATCGCATCAACAGTCTTTTGATCGCCAATATTCTTCAATACGTCTGCCAACTCCTGTTTACTTAAAACGCGGAAGTTTTTAACACCGCGTTCCTTGGCCGTCAGCATGAGCTCATTGCGCGAGGCCCCGGCATGCATAACAATTCCTTCTTTAGGCGAAGACACCTCAGCCATAACCTTTTTTGCCTCTTTTGCTTCAACGGTCTTTCGTTTCTTAACATTCTTACCCATGGCAACTCCCTCCTTGTTTTTATAGAACCGATTCCTGCAATTTGCCGGTCACGACATCAAGCATCTGAAAGTGCGAAACACCGCCTTCCTTCCATTGCTGTTCAATCGTGATCGACCACTTGCCTAAAGGCATGACCCTCTCGATCTCCCGCAAACGCAACTTGGCGGCTGGAAGATGACCGCGCATCCGGCCGGATACCGGAATATTCTCGACGTACGTTTCCTCGCCGCCGTTTCTGACGCTGATATACCGCGTCTTTTTTGCCGTCATGTTTTCACGAACCATAAAAATCCCCTCCTTTCGAGGGATATAGGGCCATAACCTTTAATAGTTGGCAAGGCGTTTCTTCTAAAATTCCACCCGCACGCCAGCCTTACCGCCAACACCCTTGCGATTATCAGATTCAGCGAATCCGTAGCCTTCCACGAAAGGACTAACCTCGATGCCAGACTTCTTTTCCTCTCTCTTTTGGTCAATTGTGACCTGAGCGCCCGGCTGGGCGATGATATGCGTTTCCTGCTTAGTGGTTTGCGTCGGCATAAAAAACGCACGATAAATCGTGAGCCCGACAAAACCCACCAACGCTATACCCGCCGCATAGCGTAATGTTTTCACCCACGGCAATACCTGCGTGAAACTCCCCAAAAACTTCAACAAACTAAATTTCTCACCATCAGCCATACATACCTCACTTTCTTCCCGCCTTAAGATCGCTCCTGAGTTCGTCTATCGCCTTGATGATCCGGTCATTTTCCTTTTCGATAAACCGGCTCTGCATCTCAAACTCAGCCTTGGACACGTAAAAACTTCTTGGCATATGAATCTCGTCATTCGCCAAATGATGAAATAACTTTTCGTCAATGCGGTTGACCTGTGCAATTATGACCCCGAGCATAAAAATCGTAATTGTCACCAAAACCGGCGTAATAAATTTTGTCCAATTACCGCTCTGCATGATCGCCTTTCCTTTTTAACACTTCCAATATTTCCTCGTTCTGCTTGGCGACATCCACCAAGACCTGACCGACCTTGTAAAGCATACGCTCACGCCGATCCGCAAGCTCAACCGGCAAGAACCCTAATGCCTGCTCGCTCTCAACTGCGCAGATCCGGCAATACTTCGTGACCGGAACCGTGAGTTCCTGATTAACCTTGTAGTGCGTGATCACGCAACTGTGACACGTGCGAGCGTGCTTACAATTTTTCCAGCATCCGGTGTATTCCTTGTCGATATTCAAGAAGATGCCCCTGATAAACGGCCGCTCCTGAAAGATATTGCCGAGCTTGAATATCCGTGCGCTGGCCGCACGATGACAGGGATAAACGTCGCCATTATCCAATATCGCAATATACGTTTTGCCCGCCTGACAGTATTCCTTCTCCGGCGGCGTCTCATCATTAACGATCTTGAGCGGCTTATCGATAAACGCTATCTCAAGCGGCAACCCCTGACGTTTGCAGTATCTTCGGTAATGATAAGTCTGCACCAGCTGATAACGGTATTGCTCAACCGCTTCCTCTGTCCAATCTTCCTCCATGACAGCGTGGTGCATGATCTTCGTAATCCCAAGCTCGTGCAGATACTGCACATTGATAGCCAGCCGACCGACCGTCTTGGGCGTGAACGTCATACGCACACTCATATCCGGCTTAATCGCCAAAATCTTTTTCATGTTCTCAATGATCCGCTTATAGTCACCGTGCCGGTATTCGGTATGCGTGATCTCATCGCCGTCACAGCTGACCTGAACCGCCATGCCCAGCTCGGCGAATTTCTTGAACACGCCGTCATTGAAAAACATACCGTTGGTAGAAATCGAGAACGTGGACGTGTGCCGCCCCTCTTTATCTGGCGGCCATAGTTCCCGAGCGTATTGAGCAAGCTCAATCACCGTCTGCGGATAAAGTAAAGGCTCACCACCAAAGAACGTGATCTGCAACCCCTGCG
>JACRFG010000012.1 GCA_016234345.1 Candidatus Jorgensenbacteria bacterium | reverse complement strand
TATGTGCCTGCGGCACAACTACGGGGCGAGAGTCGGAGGGAATTAAGTTTAAACTCTATGCCAAGTTCCAAGAAAACAATTAAGAAAGTTCTCGTAGCTATGTATACGAATGAAGGGCTTAAGTTTCAAATGGTTTTAGGCCCCCTGAAATTTGAACCAAGACCCAAAGGACGACCAAGAATCCCAGTTGCCACCTTGTAGCTTCATAATTGCCCTCGTGGCGAGCGATTGCCCTAGGGTCAGAGCTTTGCACCACTTACGCTGAATTAATCCGAACTTGAAGAGCTGTAGCAAAAAACTCCCGCGTGGGAGTTTTTTGCGGGAACAGCGAGCGGAAGATATAAATCTCTCTTGCGCCCCTCGACCCTCGGCTGAGCTCTCGGTACACCCGTAAGCCAGAATCGCTTTTTACCGCACCTTTCGCCACTTCGGGCAAATCCACCGCACAAAGGCGGATGGCGGACTCATTACACAATCCTGTTACCGGCTTTCGCCGATAAATACCGATTCTCACTATTCCAATAGAAATAATACCACTTTTCAGAACCATAACAAAAGTCTGAAACGCGCAGGAATCACGCAGATAATCACGCAATAAATTCTTCTTTCAATCAATGTTCGTAATCTTGGCTTTCAGCTTTTTATAGTATCGCGCTCGCTGTTTGAATTGCTTCTCAAGAAATGGAATATTTTTGTCCCGGTAATCGATAATTAACTTTTGAGCTCCAATATCGCGTAGGCGTCCCATATACTGGATGAGCTTACCTTCGAACGAGAAAGGAAATGCAAGCACAAGACAGGTTGTACCCCGAACATCAACACCCTCACCAAAGAATTGCCCAGTTGAAAGAATAACCTGATAATGGCCGCTTTGAATTTGTGCAAGTTTTGATTTCCGCGCTCGAGCAGAATCATCTCCTGAAATTACAATGGTTTCGCACCTGCTTTTGAGATACATGTTTAAAATCTCGAGGTGTTCTTTCCGTTCACTCAACACAAGGATTTTTCTATTTTTTTCAACCTCGGTCAGTATGTCATCAACTACTAATCGGTTACGCCCAGTATCGCAAGAAATGATTTTTGCCAGTAATTGAAAGTGGTCAGTGGTAAATTTAAATGGTATTTCTAAATTGGTGGTTCGTATTAAAACTTCTGGCGTATATACACTTACTTTTGTTTCGTGAATAGGCACATCAGATACGGCCATTTGAGCAACAATGTCGCCAATATAAACATAGATAAGTTTTTCGTCGTTATGTTTTCGTTTCGGCGTAGCTGTAAGCCCATAAAGATATTTCGGATTCAATTGAGCGATAACCTCCCGAAAAGTTGAGGCCGGGATATGATGGCATTCATCCACAATTATCGTGCCGAATGAATTTCGCAGTTCAGATAAGTCGTCCTTTCTCGCAAGGCTTTGAAGTAAACCCACAGTAATTTGCTTTCCGATTTTCTTCTTAGCACCCGAATACTGGCCGATGTGGGTTTTTGCAATGCCCAAAAATGCCTGTATACGATCAATCCATTGATCGAGGATTTGTTTTCGGTGCACCAATATCAAGGCGGGTTGTTTTCTCCGGGCGATTAGTTCCAATCCCATTATCGTTTTGCCACTTCCAGAAGGCGCCACGATAACTCCTTGATTATACTCAATGGCTTGCTCTACAACCCTTGTTTGTGCAGGTGTGAGTTTAATGTCATTATTGAAAGTCGCTTCATCCAAAAGAGCGTGATCCTCGCTCAGTTGATAAGTAATACGATTTTCATCCAAAAACGAGATGAATTGGTTTATGAATCCGCGCGGAAGCGAAATAGTATCCCCCGATTCTTCAATAAGTTTGAAATACTTTTGTACCTTATAGGTTGATTTTCCCAACCTCCGTTTTGTGAGGTATTCAGTATTTAAAAAATTAAGTTCATCCTTGAGAAAATGAATAATTACTGGAGTAAGTTTTGCGCGTGGCAATATTATTTCATTGCTTATTGTTATTGGTAAACTGCCATCTTTTGGCAATGATTGAAGTTGTTTGTCCACGGTGCTGAAAAGTTTGCTATGTATTGCACCCAACTCCTGAATGGTATGCCGCTTCACATCTTGTAGAAAAGTCCATTGATCTGGAAACGGCTTGTCGGTATTTGTATCAATAAACACCGCATTGCCATGCTCGAATGATCTTCCTTGCAACGGTAAAGCAATTAAGTTGCCAAACCCATTTTTTGTGAGGGTGTCTTGGTTTGGAAATAAACGGTCAAAACTAATTTCTTTTTCAAATTCGGAAATATGAAACGCGTGGCGTATTAATTCAAGAACAATTTGCCGACTTTTATAGCATGGATACGGTTCAGAAAAGAATATCCAAACATGTCCGCCATTACCAGATCGAGAGCGCTCCAGATAAGCATTTATGCCCGCTTCCTCGCAAGCACGAAGAAATGCTTTCGCGTCTTGATTCCATGTTTCTCCATCAAAGTCGGCTGCAATAAAATACGAAGTATTGTCCGTAAGTATCGGATAAATTCCAACAACATGCTGCCCCAAAAGATGTTTTTTAACAACCTCTTTAGTAAAAGGAAGTAATTTTTTATTCTCGAAATCCTTCATTGATCCACCCCGGCGTTTATGCGACATGAACTCGTCCCAATTAAAATCATACGCCGGGCTATAGCCCGAGCGTTCATTCTTTTCCCATCGGCGCGCATACACATCTTCGCGGCCACGAAAGAGAGACATAAATAATTCAAGTTGTTGGTCGTTTATACTTATCATTCTCATTCATGCTTTATTATTGTCATTGTATTTTTTTATCAATCCTTCCAAAGTTCTAATTT
>JACRFG010000076.1 GCA_016234345.1 Candidatus Jorgensenbacteria bacterium | reverse complement strand
TTCATGGAAGGAGTGGAGGTTAACCAAGACGGACTTTACACCATATCCATTGCTGATCGGACGAACTTTCGTACTCATACCTACGCGACTCGCTGGAGCTGCAGTAAAGATCGGTCAACATGTCGCGACGTCATCTTTATAAGATAAGGCCTTGCACCTACCCCCCCACGTTTTATTATTTAAATATTAAAAGTCGTCAAACAAATCTATTTATAGTATGAGAAAAATTTTCATCGGTAGTTTAGTTAGTTCTTTGCTCGTCGTGGGTCTTTGGCTCCCTATTCAAAAAGTCGATGCTCATAGCGAAGAGGTTCAGAATCCATCGTTTCTTGCAGAGGTAGTGTCAACCGTTAGCGATCTTCAAAAACAGATTCAAGCCCTTCAAGAGTTAGTTAGGTCGCTCTTACAAAAGCAAGCGGCAACGCCAGCAATTCCGGCAACTCCAGCCGTGCCTAGCGTAACTCCGGCCATACCAGCTACTTCAGCAGTCCCGGCTAGTTCTTTAGGCGTGTCAGCGGTTTCGCAACAACAATGTCAAATTACCACTGCGCAAATCGGTTCTCGGGGTAGTGAAGTAACGCGTTTGCAAGAAGTTTTGGATAAATCTGGTTATTATCCGGAACGCATTAAAAGCACGTATTACGGTCGCCTTACTTCCGAAGCAGTTAAGCGTTTCCAGGTTGCTAAAGGTTTAACAGTAACCGGTAACGTTGATGTCGCGACCGCTAAAGAATTAAATGTTCTTACTCCTTTATATCTTACGGATTGTGGTCCGCGTCCGCGTCCTATTCCTGGTCCGTCAATTACCGTTGTTTCGCCGAATGGCGGGGAAACATGGCAGGTTGGGAGGACTTACGCGGTTTCTTGGAGATCTAGTAATGTTTCTAATGTGAGTTCAACATCGAATCCGTCATATGTTAAAGCCACACTTTATCAAAATGGCAGTGCGGTTTACACCCGTTATCTTGGTAATCTTTATTTTCTACCGACTGATT
The DNA here is from genome assembly GCA_016234345.1 of Candidatus Jorgensenbacteria bacterium. GTDB lineage: Bacteria > Patescibacteriota > Minisyncoccia > UBA6257 > GWB1-50-10 > JACRFG01. Next base: position 36,683 of record JACRFG010000076.1, on the reverse strand, counting down.
CTTATCAATGGAGTGTGGATGAAACACTCTCCCCAGGAGGAGGCTACACCTTAGGAGTGAAATTATTTGATGGTTCAACGCATCAGATAGTAACTCAAGATTTTAGTGATAATTATTTCAGTATTACTTCTTCGACTTCAACTCAAGCATCAATTACCGTTGTTTCGCCTAATGGCGGGGAAACATGGCAGGCCGGAAATTCTTATGGCGTGAGATGGTCAACGGTAAATACGCCAACGACTAATGAAATAACTTTTGGAGTGAAGTCAGAAAGGAATTATAACGAAGATTATTTACTTGTGCCTGCCACCTCGACTAACGATGGTATTGAGCAGATTCGTGTTCCATTGAATATCCCGAGTGGTTTGTATAGGTTATTTGCAAAAACAATAGTCAGCGGCCTGATTATCAATGATATAAGTGACACGCCTTTCTCGATTATTGTTGTCACCTCAACTCAACCTTCCATTACCGTTACTTCCCCTAACGGCGGTGAACAGTGGCAACTTGGCACTTCTCATCTTATTTCCTGGCAATCAACAAATTATCCGGCCGATGCAAAAGTAGATATAAAACTTTATAAAGCAGGAAATCCTCTACGAGATTTATCTTATCTGCAACCGCCAACAGGCAATGTTAGTTGGACACCCACAAATCTGAGTTCAGCTAATGACTACACTATAGTAACTCCGCTTTATAACAGTAGCGGAACCATATTAGCTACTGATAGTAGTAATTCAAATTTCAGTATCATTTCTAGTTCGACACAACCAATTCTTGCGGTGGCAGTTGATGCGGCGACACCGCCAGCCCGGCAACTCGTGATGGGTACAACTCAGAATTCAGTGCTTGCAATTCGACTTAGCGCCGATGGTGCTGATGATATTGATATCACAGGCATAGCTTTCCACGACGCCATTCAAAATAATCCAACGCGGGAAGCTACTTTTAAGCAGATGAAGGTCTATGACGGTGCTACGGTTGTGGGTGGTCCGGCAGATCCTGTAGTAGGCCCTCCTTCAAGCTCAACAGTTTGGTTTTCGTTCTCTACACCAGTCAGAGTTTTACGGAATAGCTCAAAGACATTGTTCTTAAAGGGTGATGTGAAAACGTATAACGAAGGCGCGGTTTCGAATTCAGGTCATACGTTTGACGTACTTACTGTTTCTGCTCGTGGCGTAACTTCAGCCGTTAATGCTCGTATTACCGGCACTGCAGTTGGTAATAAGCAATCAGTTTATAGAACAAAATTAAGTATCAGCTCAAATGTTATTGGTGCAATCACCAGTCGTTCGAAAACTGCTGTTGATGATTTAGCAGCGATTAATTGGTCGGCCGCATCTCAGGGTTCGCTTACACTCGATGTTGTTACTTCTACTTTTACCGGCACTGCTATTTCTTCGGGTACTGCTCCATTTACCGTTGATTTAGTTAATTCTTCTACCAATATGCCGTTGGGTAGCTCAACACAACAGATCTGCGCACCAGTTCGGGGTTGGTGCAGTGTTACTTTTACACCACATCAATATATCTCGGCTGGCATAACCAGAGATTCTAAGATCAGAGTTAATTCAACTAATTTTAACGGCGGGTCATTACTAGCGCAGATAGCCTATGACAGTGATGTTCTTTGGAACGATGGTACAACTTCTAATATTCGTCTAGAACGGTATGTAGTACCTATTACAATCGCTGCAGTTGATTATGAGGGTGGTGTTACCAACCAACCTCCCACAGCAAGTATCACCGGACCAACAAGCACGCCTGTGTTTGCGACAACTACCTGGACATTCGGAGCAACCGATCCAGACAGTAATCTCAATTCTTACACTATAGAGTGGGGCGATGGTACTGCTCCCCAAGGGCCGATGACTATAAGTGGTGGTAGTTGGTCTCAATCATTTAATCATCGTTACACCGCGAGTGGAACCAGGTCTATTGGTTTGAAAGTGTGGGATACCAACGCAGCATCTTCGACGGCTCTAAGGCAAGTATCTGTTTTTGAGCAACCTTATCTATACGTTACCGTTAGTGGTGTTGATCTGGGTTATGTTTCTGGACCAGGCATTGTGTGTGGCGCTGGTTACACGTCTTGTTTCAATCGTTTCGTACCCAACACCTTTGTTACTTTGTATGCTTTTCCGACTTCCACTCCTACTTCTACTTCTGTCTTTAATGGTTGGGGAGGGGAATGTACTTCCTTTGGAACTTCAACGTCGTGTCGTATTCTTATGGATTCGAACAAAGAGGTAAGAGCAACGTTCAATAGTGTTAGTAACCAATCCCCCATCACTAATATAAGTGGACCAACAAGCACGCCTGTGTTTGCGACAACTACCTGGATATTTTCAGCAAGTGATCCGAATAGTAACCTAGCCAACTACAATATTAATTGGGGTGATAATACTCAGGTTCTGTATGGTGGTATTAGTGGTGGTAGTTGGTCTCAATCATTTAATCATACATATAGTCAGTCAGGACAAACACGAACTATAACCTTAAGAGTGCAAGATACTAATCAGGCTTTATCAACATCGATGTTGCCTGTTAATGTATTAGCGCCAGCTTATTCGTTAACAATGATGGTTGCTTCTTCGTCTGGTGGGTTTGTATCGAGTACTCCAGCTGGCATCGATTGTCCCAGCGATTGCTACGAGTATTTCTCGGCCAATACATCGGTAACCTTGAGAGCATACACTCGATCAGGATACGTATTTGGTGGATGGCGTGTAACAGCCGGCCCCGCTCTTACGGGAGAATGTGCTAATACTACCTCAACCACTTGTACGATTGTGATGAATACTTATAAAAACGTAGAAGCAACTTTTACGCCAATAGTTATATACCCAACTCCCTATGGAACTCCATACGGGACCCCTTACGGGACGCCGTATTACAAAGGCTCATCCGAACTTTTTGATGCGGTTCAGCTACAACTTGACCAGATAACAGCCCAGCTAGAAGAGCTTCTGAAATTGATCTACTAGGCATATAAACCCCGACGCTACGTCGGGGTTTGTGTGCAGTAACAATTTTTATTGAATGGCGTATACTTAACACAAAAGGTCACAAATTTTAAGTATTTATATGAAGAAGATTTTTATTGCGAGCTTGGTTGGTTTGGTGGTCGTCGGTGGAGTATTTACTGTAACACCTGCGGTTGAGGCACAAACAAGCGGGGTTCCACAGCTAGCCCAACTTTCTTCGATTGTGAGCAAACTTCAGGCGCAAATCGAAGCGCTTAAGAAGAAGGTTGAAGAATTGCGTAAAGTCGATCAGCAAAGTTCGGTGTCAGCAACTCTTTCGCCGTCTAAGCCCCCAAGTGTAACACCGCCCATTCCCTCTCTTCCTACAAACGAACCGCTTAAGGTTGCGGTGCCACCCACGGTGGGTGGGGGAGAAAATTTTGTAGTGCTTGATGAATTACCGGGTAATCCCTATGTGTCGTGTAAATTGCCGGTGCTAAAATTTGGTAGCCGCCACGATGCGGTTTTCCTTCTTCAAATGTTACTCAATAAATCTGGACATTATCCGGAAGGTTTGATCACGGGTTATTTCGGTAAACGCACACAAGCTGCGGTCGAACGATTCCAAAAAGCCAATAATATTTCTCTGACTGGCATGCTCGACGATACAACACTTGGACATATTCAGAAAATCATGAGTCAATATTTTGAAGAATGCGGTCGTATTCAGCCAGTACCGCCCCGATCCGATACATTTAAAGGACTTCTCAAAGTATCCGGCCCGAGCATTCAGATGTGGGGAACACATATTTTAGATGCAAGTGATATCGATAGGGGTTCGTATAGAGTTCAGGCAGCAAGCGATGAGGCATTGAATTCGCTCAAGAAATTTGAGAATCGCCGTGTTGTAATCAGCGGTAAGGCCGAATACCTGAATTTAGAAGGAGGTTTCTGGGCCTTAACCGCTCATAAGGTTGCGTTAATCGACAATGTTATACAGCCACCCACCTCAAAGATTCAATTTTATTCACCGGCGTACGGAGAAGAATGGCGGCAAGGTCATACTTACAAGGTTGCATGGACTGGCGGATCAAAGCGTGTTGAGCTTACGCTCATTGATCTTTCGATCGCAGCCGCTTCCGCTTCTAAGAGTTGGATAAGCGGTAGTTTTGAAAACGTCGGGACATACCCATTTTTTGTTCCGAGCAATCTTAAAGGTAAATATCAGTTCTACATTTCAGATGGCGAGGGAGGTTTTAGTTCCAGCAATCCGTTTTCAATAGTTTCTATAGTTGATACGCCACCTCCATCGGCAGAATTAAAAGTGTATTCGCCTGGGTATGGTGAAGAATGGTATGCGGGTAAGAGTTATGTAATAAGGTGGAGCGTGCCGCCGTCGCCTTTGGGCAAGGCATTTGAGCTCGTCTCGATTACGCTCGAGCCGCCGCAGCCTTCCTGTCCGCCTTTATCTCTCGGCGCAACCTGTGCCTTTCAGCTGGTTAAGCCCTATGTCATCGTGAAAGGTGCCATGAACAATGGTTCCTACGAATGGAAAGTTCCTTCGGATTTGCCGGAAATGTATCGAGGCAAACAACAGATTACGGTACAGGTTCAAGAAACCGGCGTGAGTGGTATGAGTGCTTTGTTTTCAATTGTTGGGAGTCAAGTTCAGCCACCGGTAACCGGACAAATTCAGGTGAATTCGCCAGCCGGCGGTGAAGAGTGGCAAGTCGGGAAAACGTATGCAATCGGTTGGAATACTACTGGCGTGAGTACGCAGTTTTGGTATTACCGGCCGTGGCTCTCGCTCGTTGATGAACAGGGAACAACGGTTGTTAAGTGGCAGGCCAACGATACTTTTGTGAATAAAGATGATTATCGGTTCGGGAGAACGTCATATATTGTTTCCGATTCGGGACTTGTCGGTAAAAAATTGCGTGTTCGGGTATGGGTTGGCGATGATCCGGAAAAGCCAGCTTATGAAGGGTGGTCGGGAGGCTATATTTCTGTAACGTCTGGTGTTGTTGAGCGTACGTGTAGAACAACCACCGAAACCGTTCGTCGTGCACCGCTCTATACAAGAGAATTTAGCAATCTTGGTCTTGATACATCATCGTATCCGGAGATTATGAAATATAGGATTCAGTGGTTTTCGGGAGGCTGGTCTGAATGGTATACGCCTGGTGTTGATGATGTTGATTGGAAGAACGACGGCGTGCCCCGTCGCGTCTGGGCTTATTTTGGCGATCATAACCATGAGTTTGTGAAGTGTAATGATTTTGCGCCGTCGTCGGAAAATAAATCTCCGGTCATTGTTGGCGTTGGAGGGCCTACAACGCTTCGGGTTGGCGAAGTCGGTACATGGAATGTTTCGGCGTATGATCCAGAGGGAGGATATCTCTACTACGGAATTAATTGGGGCGATGGATATCCTGCGTCTGCGAGCGAAAGCGTTGGCGGTTCGGCAGCTAAACAAGAATCATCATTCACTCACAGTTATGTGAACGCTGGGACATATAAAATTACTTTTACAGTTAAAGATGATAAAGGCGCAACAGCAGTATCAACTGTAACCGTAAGCGTTGCTGCTAATCAAACGAATACTCCACCGAAGATTACTGCAAGTCCAGTTGATTCCGGTGGGACGCTAAATGCTGTAGTCGGACAAGGTGTTTCGCTTGGGTGGAAAGCTTTAGATCCGGACAATGACTATCTTTCTTGGATTGTGAAGTGGGGGGATGGTACGAACGTGAGTTCAGTAAGCGGTGGTTGCAGTACGTACGAATCAAACTGTTCACTTTTTCAAACTTGGAAGGCATGGACCGCGCCGGGGTCTTACTTGGTGGGTGTTGAAGTTAGTGATGGTCGTGGTGGCGGCGCGACTCACGGTTTTACGGTGATAGTGAGTGGAAGCACGGCTGTTAATTAATGTGATTGCATCGAGTAAGATATAAAACCTTCGATAGTTTGGACACAAAACAGCAAACGAAGTTGCTGTTTTTGTTTTTGTACAGTATCATTTTTACATAATTATTATGGAAAGTTTTAATCGTATTAAATTGAAAAACGGCCTGCGTCTTATTTTTGTGCCGCAGCCGTCGAGTTTGGCTACGACTGTTATGGTGCTTGTTGAAGCTGGTTCAAAATATGAATCAAAAGACAAAAATGGCCTTTCGCATTTTTTAGAACACATGTGTTTTAAGGGAACTATAAAGCGTCCACGACCCATTGATATTGCCGGCGAGTTAGATGGTTTGGGAGCGCAGTATAACGCATTCACGAGCCACGAATTTACAAGTTATTATGCCAAAGCCAAGAATGAGGCTTTTGATAAAATTCTAGATCTTGTGGCAGATTTATATTTAAACCCGACTTTTGAGGAGCAAGAAATTGAAAAAGAGAAAGGCGTAATCATCGAGGAGTTAAATATGTATGAAGACATACCACAGCGCAAAGTCCAAGAGCTTTTTATGGAAATCGTCTATGGCGATCAGCCGGCCGGGTGGCCTATAGGTGGACAGAAAGACGTTATTCGAAAGATAACGCGAGATGATTTCACAACCTACCGTAATATGCATTATTTGCCCCAATCGACAATCGTTGTTGTGGCTGGCGCTCATGCGGGAGAGGCAGAACAGAAAAATATTGCCGATCGCATTGAATCGTATTTTACTTCTTTGCACGAAGGAGGAAAAGGAGGCAAGGTCAAAGTTATTGAAGCCCAAGATAAACCATCCGAGCTTGTGCGATTTAAGGAATCCGATCAAACCCATTTTATTTTAGGCTTTCGTGCTTTTGATGTATTTGATAAACGCCGGTACGCGCTTCAAGTCCTTTCCGATATTTTAGGCGGGGGAATGAGTTCGAGATTATTTCAGAAAGTTCGTGAAGAAATGGGCGCTGCTTACTATGTAAACGCTTCGCCCGATCTTTTTTCTGATCACGGTCTCATCGCTGCAGCGGCCGGTGTTGATCATACTAAATTGGAGGCGGTCATTAGCGCCGTACTTCGTGAATATAGTCGGTTTAAAGACGAACCCGTACCAATTAAAGAATTGGAACGCGCTAAAGATCATTTGGTCGGGAATCTTTTCCTTTCGGTTGAGACTTCGGATGAACTTGGTTATTTCTACGGCGGTCAAGAAGTGATGGGAGTATCGCTTGAAACGCCGCAGGTTGCGGCCGAAAAAATTAAATTAGTAACAGCTGATGAAATCCAAGCTGTTGCTAAGGAGCTTTTTGTAAATAACCGGCTAAACCTCGCTCTCATTGGTCCTTTCAAAGACAGAACCTTCAATGCTATATTGAAGATATAATTTTATGACTGATCATACTCATCTCGATCTTAGCTGGCGATCGCTCTGGCGTATTTGTGTTTTTGCGATACTAATCGTTATTGCGTATCTTGCGCGTCAAGTTTGGGGAGCTCTCCTTGTTGCTGTTGTTATATCTCTTGGTCTCGAGCCGATCGTGATGTTTCTTGAAAGTCGTAAAATAAATCGACTCCTCGGTACTTTCATTGTTTTTTTTCTAGGACTTTTAGTTTTTTCAACGATTGTCTATTTTATTGTTCCAATCGTAGTTGTCGAAATCGGCGGTTTTGTCGAACATTTTGACAGTACTCTATCAACTATTTTTGGCGTGAATCTTCCTGCCGCGATAGTTAAGAATTTTAGTTTAAGCCTTGATCGCGCGCTTGGTTTTCTTTCCACGATCAATGTTTCTATTGCCGGCGCTTTTAGCGCGGTGTTTTCTCGCGTTGTGCTTTTCTTTTCGACTATTGTAGCGGCTTTTTATCTCACGTTAGAAAAGGATGGCGTAGAAAAGTTTCTTCGAGTTCTTATTCCCGATATATATGAACGCCCGATACTCACCGTTTTTAATCGTTTTAAAATAAAAATAAGAAAATGGTTTGGGGCGCAGTTGATTTTAAGTCTTATTATCGGTGTGGTGGTCGGTTTCGGTATGATGTTTCTTGGTGTTCGTTATCCTCTGGTTTTGGGTGTTCTGGCCGGTGTTTTGGAGCTCGTGCCTCTTGTGGGTCCGATAGTCACTGGCACCATAGCGTTCCTACTTGCGGTTTCCGATTCTCTGGGTTTGGGTTTTTATGCCCTACTTTTCTTTGTTGGTGTTCAGCAGTTGGAGAATCATCTTTTGATACCTGTGGTTATGGGTAAAGCGATAAAAGTTCATCCGGTCCTTGTAATTGTTTCTATTTTGGCCGGTGGTCAAGTGGCCGGGTTTGTTGGAGTGGTTCTTGCGGTGCCTTCGGCGCTTATGGCCCAGGAAATATTTAATTATTTATCCGAACGAAAGACCGAACGTACGCCGCTTGGTTTATAAACAATGGGAAAGTTTTATATCACTACCGCCATTGATTACGTCAATGGTCCGCCACATATCGGTCACGCTATTCAGAAAGTTTGGGCCGACGTCATTGCCAGAAACCGCCGCTTTAGAGGCGACGATGTTTGGTTTTTGACTGGAACCGATGAACATGGTGTAAATGTGGTTCGAACTGCGGAGAGTTCAGGTAAAACACCGCAAGAATTAGCTGATATGAATGCAGCTAAATTCCGAAGTATGCGTGAGGCCCTTGATTTGTCGTGGGATGATTTTATTCAAACTACTGATCATAAACGTCATTGGCCGGGCGCCACCTTATTATGGCAGCGCCTACTTGAGGCTGGGGATATTTACAAAAAACGCTATCGCGGCTTTTATTGTGCCGGCCATGAAGCCTTTATTACTCAAAAAGATTTAGTGGATGGCAAATGCCTTCTTCATAAGAAAGCTCCGGAAGTTATCGATGAAGAGAATTATTTTTTTAAGCTTTCGAAATATTCGGAAAAAATTAGAGATGCGATTCAAAACGATATCATGAGAATAGTTCCGGTATCGCGTAAGAACGAAATTATTGAATTCATTAAAACGGGTTTAGAGGATGTAAGTTTTTCTCGTCCAACCCAAATGCTTTCTTGGGGTATACCCGTACCGAACGACGCCGATCATGTTATGTATGTGTGGTGTGACGCGCTCACTAACTATATTTCGGCTATTGGTTACGGTCGTGATGATGGGTGGCAGAAATGGTGGCCAGCTGATTTGCACGTTTTAGGTAAAGATAACCTTAGGTTTCATGCGGCAATTTGGCCGGGCATGCTTCTTGCGGCTGGCCTTGAACTACCCAAATCCTTATTCGTTCACGGGTTTATAACTGTTGATGGTCAGAAGATGTCTAAGACGGTTGGTAATGTCGTCGATCCGTTTGCACTTGTTCGACAGTATGGAACCGATCCAGTTCGATATTATTTTCTCCGGGAAGTTCCATCGTACGATGATGGTGATTTCAGTCATCAGAAATTTGAGGAGCGGTATGCGAGCGACCTGGCTAATGGTTTGGGTAATTTTGTGGCGCGGGTGTTAACTCTGGCTGCTCCAGTGGATTTTGCTGGTATGGCAAAAGCCCAAGAGTCCATTATCGAAAAAATTGAGAAGGCTAAAAATAGCGTAGCTCAAAAAATTGATGAATATAAATTTCATGAAGCGCTAGCAGCCATTTGGAATTTGATCGGCTTCGGAGATTCGTATGTAAACGATAAAAAACCGTGGGCTATGATTGATGAAAAAGAGAAGAAAAAAGCATTATTTGATTTGGTCACGATTTTAGGTGCTGTAGCTTTGTTGCTTGGCCCGTTTTTACCGAATACAGCTAAAAAGATAAACGATTCCATAGTGTGGGATGGTAGTAGCCTTACTGTAAAAAAACCGGACAATCTTTTTCCCAGACTGGAGACGAGTAATAAATAAAAAGCGGAACATTACTGTTCCGCTTGAAGCAAGGATTTGATTTTTTCATTGAAGAGTTGCCGGATATTATCCCGGAATTCTTCTTCCCTACCGTTGTTTACTATGATATAGTCGGCTGCTTTTCTGCCTATCTCACCGATAAAACGTTCATTATGAGCTTCATCTTCTACGACGAATTCTTCCCAGGTTTTTTTGGGATCGCCGACCTTGTCGTTGGCACGGACTGTTCTAATGTATCGTTCTTGGCGATTGGCGGTGATATACACCATAACTGATGGATTGAAAGATTTTATCATGTGCACGTCGCTCCACCAACGTATTCCGTCTACCACAGTGATATTTGCTCGGTCATTTTGTATGCGTAAAGCCATAGCTCGGCTTAAAGCGCCTTCGCCCAAAACCTCTTCCATTTTAACTACAAGATTTTGAAGATTGTGCCTGTTTTTCGGAGCACCCCATAGATCAAGAGTTTGAGCGAGAGTGTCTGAAAATCGGAGATGACTAAACGTGAACTGTTTTGGTAGATATTTCTTGATATGCCTTACTGTCGTTTCTTTGCCGGCCTTTATTTCACCAACGAGCCCAACTATTAATTTCATCAGACCCCCCAGTTAACATGTTTAATAATAGCGATAACTTGTTGCATAGAATCGATCTTTGACAGCGTTCCGTTTGGGAAGTTCGGTTTAGCGGCTCTGATTCTTTCTTCGGTATTATAACCGTCTGTGAAGCCGATTGTTCCCGCGCCGACGTTGTTGGCAGCAGTTAATCCGTCAAAAGTATCATCAATATAAACAGTCTCTTCGGCTTTAAGACCAAAGAAGTCAAAAGTGTTTACAAGGGCCCGTTCTTTATCCCAGGCATTGCCTTCGACGCGATCAAAAAGATCAGTCAGGGCAAAATCGAAAAGGCGTTTTTCGAGAACTTCTTCTACCTCGGCACTTACAATTGCTGTTTGCATTCCTGTTTTTTGGGCAAGAATTAAAAGTTCTCGCGTTCCCGGCCGCACTTTCACTTCATTCCAGTGTTTCAAGAAATAATGTTTTCTGATCTGATTCAGTGTGGTTCGTAAAGTGTTAAGTTCGGCTTCGTTTTTAGGTTTGGGGATACCGTGGCCGCAGTAGAATTGAATAAAATCAGCAGTTATTTCTTCTTTGTAGCTCTGGAGTGACGGCGGCGGTAAGCCGTAAGCCCTGAATATTTCGATTACACTGCCATATACAACCGGAAGATCATCAAGCACCGTTCCGTTCCAATCAAGGATAAGCGCACGCCAACGCATTCGTAATTCCTTTCTATATAATACGTAAAACTACTATCACCCATGGTAGAATAAGAACTGTAGTAAATGCAACCCATGCGAATTCACTACTTAGATGCTCATACCCATGTTCAGTTCGCTGCTTTTGAAAAAGATTATCGCGACGTTATAGCCCGAGCACTTACTAGTGGCGTTGGGCTTGTGAATGTGGGAACTCAAGAAGACACTTCTCGGCGAGCTGTTGAGATTGCAGAAGAATATAAACAAGATCCGGTTTACGCCGTGATCGGTCTTCATCCGATACATACTTTTCATTCATACCACGACCCGAAAGAACTTGGCGGTTTGCCAACCCAAGGATTTATCAGTCGTGCCGAATCATTCAATTTTGATTACTACAAAGTCTTAGTCCGGCATCCCAAGGTTTTGGCTATCGGCGAGTGTGGGTTGGACTACTATCATTTGCCAAAAGATTTTGACAGAGTATCGTACGTTGAGAAACAGAAAGACGCTTTTTTGGCGCAGATCGAACTTAGTCGTGAGTCAAAAAAACCCCTTATGATTCATTGCCGGGAGGCTTTTTCCGATCTGATTGATATTTTGTATTTAAAATCCAATATGCTAAATAGCCGGCCGGGAATTATACATTTTTTCAGCGGCACGATGGATGATGCCAAAAAATTGGTTGATCTGGGATTTTATTTTACTTTTGGCGGGGTTATAACTTTTGTTCGGGCGTATGATGAAGTTGTTCGATATATTCCCATTGATAGGATATTATCCGAAACAGACGCGCCTTACGTTTCACCGGTGCCATATCGCGGTAAACGTAATGAACCGGCATACGTTATTGAAATAGTGCGTGGGCTAGCCGATTTAAAAGGATGTTCTTTTGAAAAGATGAGAGAGCAAATATTAGATAACGCTCGAGCTATTTTTGGTTCTATAAGTCCTATAGTGTTTAACTATAAAGATTAACCCCGTTTATCTATGTAAGATAAGCGGGGTTTTTTATTCATATACGATGCGAAAGCCTAAAGCCCATCCCTGTCTGAAAAATCCGAAAGAAGGGCTTGAACCGATAGGATCGCGGATGTAGTCGGTGTGTTGTGCAAAAAATTGAGCTCGGCCGAAACGTTGTTCCGGTTTAAGGACTTCAAAACGCATTTCGGTTCGCACGATAGAATTGGTGTGTTCGCCAAGTTCAGCGCTGACTACTGTGGATATCTGGCATGGGGGAAAACGCCATAGTGCTCGCTCAGCGCTTAGATATAAAGGCCGTTCATAATTTTCTGTCTGCCAAGTTTCTCGGAAAACTATTTTAACCGGTTGATATCTGATGGTAAAAATAGCGGGGAGATCTTCGGGTCTGCTTTTGACACTAAGTCCGAAGCCCAAAACGTTTAGGTCGTCGAGGAGATGTGGTGGAGTTGGCGGCAGATCGGCATAGAATGGATGATTTAAGTCTTGAGTGATATGGGTTGAAATGTGAATGAGCGATGTGCTTAAATTCCATCTCGGATGTATGCGGTATCGGTATATTAAATCAATCAAAAAAACTTCGCCGCTTACTCGAAAGACCGGATCAAACCGTTCGGCCAGTACCGTTTGTAGGGTTCCATTCATCCATAATTCGTGCGCGTCTATTTTAAGAAGGCGCAGTTTTGGAGCGATCGTCGCGTGCCAATTAAAGCCTTTTTTGAAAGCGTTAGGTGAGTTGAATTTTGAAAACTCCAGAGAAAATTTTAGGGTGTCGAGGTAATCTATTTTTTGCGATTGGACAGTGGTGGTGTTAAGCAACACAAAAAATAACAGCGATGTTACTATTGCCGTGATTTTCATTCAGCACCTATTTGTTGTTAAATAAACTTGCTAGTTGTTATTGTAGCAGACTTTAAACAAACGCTACAAATCATTAGAATATAATCATTGCGTTATGAAATATAAATTTAGAACAATTGAGAAGAAATGGCAGCAGTTTTGGCGTATAAAGAAAACATACGAACCGAATTTTAAAAAAACCAAGAAACCTTTCTATAACCTTATGATGTTTCCGTATCCTTCGGCCGAAGGACTGCATGTCGGAAATATGTATGCATTTGTGGGCAGCGACATTTATGGCCGGATGAAGCGTATGCAAGGGCGTGACGTGTTCCAACCTATCGGGCTTGATGGATTTGGCATTCATTCGGAGAACTACGCGTTAAAGATCGGCGCGCATCCGATGAAACAAGCAAAGGTTTCCGAAAAAAGGTTTTACAAGCAACTTGAGATAATTGGCAATGGTTTTGCTTGGGAAGAACGGCTGGAAACTTACGACCCAGAATATTATAAATGGACTCAGTGGATTTTTATCCAAATGTTTAAGAATGGTTTGGCATATCGTAAGAAAGCCCCGGTTAACTGGTGTCCGTCGTGTAAGACGGTGTTGGCCGATGAACAGGTTGTTTCGGGAAAATGCGAGCGGTGTTCCAGTGTTGTTGAAAAACGTGAACTCGAACAGTGGTTCTTTAAGATTACTGCTTATGCCGAGAAACTTCTTGAAAATTTGAATATAATCGATTGGTCTGAACGTGTTAAGATCGCCCAGCGAAATTGGATTGGCAGATCGGAAGGAGCATCCATCGAATTCGAAGTTAAAGATACCGAATATAAAATAGAGGTATTCACAACTCGTCCCGACACTCTTTTTGGTGCTACATATATGGTTTTGGCTCCGGAACATTCATTGATTCAAAAACTTAAATATCGGATTAAAAATTGGGCAGAAATTAGTTCCTATATTCAAAAATCCAAATTGGAATCAGAGGAAGAGCGTATCAATGAAAGCAAAGATAAAACCGGAGTAGAGTTAAAAGGATTAAGGGCCGTGAATCCGGCAACCGGCGAATCTATCCCGATTTGGATTGCGGATTACGTTCTCGCTGGTTACGGCACTGGCGCGATTATGGCGGTGCCGGCGCATGACGAACGTGATTTTGAGTTCGCCAGAAAATACAATTTACCGGTTCGAATAGTGATTAGTGACGGTACGGTGGTAAGTCCTCTTGTGCGAGCGTATACGGGAACAGGCAAGTTAGTTAATTCTGGATCGTTGGATGGAACCGACTTTGAGTCGGCTAAATGGCAAATTACGAGAAAAGTTTCCGGTAGGCGAGAAATTCAGTATCGGCTTCGGGATTGGTTGATTTCTAGGCAGCGATATTGGGGTGCGCCGATTCCAATGATTTATTGCGCAGCATGTGCGCAACTTGGAAAGGGTGAGCAAATAGATTCCGTCCAGGGCGGGATGTTGGGTTGGTATGCTGTGCCGGAAAAAGATTTGCCGGTAAAGCTACCCTTCGTTAAAGAGTTTCGGCCGAAAGGCAAGGGTTCTTCTCCGCTTGCTTCAGTTAAGAATTTTTATGAAGTTAAATGCCCGAAATGCGGCGCTAAAGCGCGGCGCGAGACTGATGTTTCTGATACTTTTTTAGACTCGGCGTGGTATTACATAGGATATTTGAATTTAAAAAAGCCATTTAACAAAACCACCATAAAAAAATGGTCGCCGGTAAATATGTACATCGGTGGAGCAGAACACTCCGTGCTTCACCTTCTTTATTCTAGGTTTTTGGCTATGGCTTTCCACGATATGAAATTGGTTGATTACGACGAACCATTCACTAAATTCCGGGCGCACGGTCTTCTTATAAAAGAAGGAGCTAAGATGTCCAAATCTAAAGGCAATGTTGTTAATCCCGATGAATACATTAAAAAATTCGGCGCTGACGCACTTCGTGTATATCTTATGTTTCTTGCGCCTTTCGAGCAGGGTGGCGATTTTCGTGATGCCAGTATTTTAGGAATCGTCAGATTTTTGGATAGGGCATGGAGATATTTTGTATCTTGCAGAGATAAGGGAAGGACAGGAGGCAAAAAAAATACAATAGAATTACAAAAATTAATGCATAAGACCATTAAGAAAGTTACCGATGATATAGAAAATTTGCATTACAATACAGCAATTAGCGCTCTCATGGTTTTATTGAATGAGTTTGAAAAACAAACTGTTGTATCGGTTGATTATATGAGGTATTTTTTGCTTCTTTCGGCTCCTTTAGCCCCTTACATGACCGAAGAGTTATGGCATAGTTTTGGGAATAAAACATCGATCCATCGCGAAAAATGGCCGTCATACAATTCTAAATTGGTTGAAGATAACGAATTTGACCTTATAATCCAGATTAATGGCAGGGTTCGCGATACTGTTTTGGTATCAAAGGGAATTGTTCAGGAAGAAGCAGAAAAAATAGCTCGAGAACAGATTATGATTAAAAAATGGCTTGGCACAAACGCTATTAAAAGAGTAATCTTTGTTAAAGACCGATTAATTAATTTTCTTATATAATAATAATATGTGCGGTATTGTCGGTTATATCGGTAAACAGCGGGCGTTACCCATCATTCTTGATGGGTTAAAAGCATTGGAGTATCGCGGTTACGATTCGGCCGGGGTTGCGGTAGTCGGTAAGCACGGCAAAGGATTTCAGGTTCGGTTTGCTAAAGCTCCCGGACGAATATCGGTTTTAGAAGGTAAGCTTGGTGATGGAACTGATTTTGAAGGCAATGTTGGAATTGCACATACCAGGTGGGCGACTCATGGTGAACCGAATGAAGTAAATGCGCATCCGCACCACGATTGCAAAAATAATATTTTCTTGGCACATAACGGCATCATTGAGAACTATAAAGATTTGAAATCAGAGCTTTTAGAAAAAGGCCATGTATTCTGTTCTGAAACAGACACCGAAACCTTGGTACATCTTATTGAAGATATGCGTGATAGCGACCCCAATTCGACTTTTGAAGAAGTGGTCATGAAAGCCCTAAGGCGTGTGCGCGGTACGTATGGGCTCGCTATTTTAGACCGGCGCGAACCAGAAAAAATTGTGGCAGTTAGAAATTTCAGCCCGCTGCTTCTTGGTGTGGGCGATGGTGAGTATATTATCGGTTCTGACGCTTCCGCCGTGCTCAAATATACTCGGCAGATCGTGTATTTGAATGATGGTGAAATCGCAGTTCTTACGCCGTCTCGGCATCACATTTTTACCCTCGAGAATCAAACGGTAATGCGAGCCCCCCAAGAAATAGACTGGACTATCGAGCAGGCCGAGCGTGGTAATTATCCGCACTTCATGGCTAAAGAGATTTTTGAGCAGCCCGAATCGATAGAAAATTCACTCCGCGGTCGATTGGTCCCGGAAGAAGGTTTGGCCAAGCTTGGTGGCTTAGAGTCGGTAGAAAAAGACCTTCGGAAAGCTAAACGCCTAATTATTGCCGCTTGTGGCACAGCTTATTACGCGGGCATGGTTGGTAAGTACATGCTTGAAGAATACGCTGGTATTCCTACTGAAGTTGATTTAGCTTCAGAATTTAGATATCGGAAACCGGTATTCCGTGAAGGTGATATATTTTTGGCTATTTCCCAATCCGGTGAAACAGCCGATACATTAGCGGCTCTCCGTGAAGCCAAGCAAAAAGGCGTGCTCACCTTGGGGATAGTTAATGCCGTCGGCTCTACAATCGCTCGAGAAACCGATGCCGGCGTTTATCAGCACATCGGGCCAGAGATCGGTGTCGCTTCGACCAAAGCCTTTACTTCACAGCTAACGATTTTGGCGCTTCTTACGCTTTTCTTGGGCCGGCAACGTGAAATGTCCATTACTATCGGTCGAAGAATTGCCGAAGAATTGAAACAACTGCCTATTCTTGTTGGTCGAGTGTTGGCAGGTCATCAAAATATCCAAACCATTGTTAAAAAATATTCGGCGCACCGCAATTTTCTTTATTTAGGTAGGAAATATAATTTCCCCGTTGCTCTTGAAGGTGCTTTAAAGCTCAAAGAGATTTCTTATGTTCATGCGGAAGGATGTAGTGCTGGAGAAATGAAACACGGCCCCATAGCTCTTATTGATGAAACATTCCCGTCTATATTTTTGGCTCCTTCCGATTCTGTTTATGAAAAGGTCTCGTCTAACATTCAAGAGATTAAAGCGCGGCGCGGTCCGGTTATTGCTATAGGCACCGAAGGCAACGGTGATTTGAAGCGTTTTACAAACGATGTTATATACATTCCTAAAACTCTGGAAATGTTGACCCCGATGCTTTCGGTAGTGCCTTTGCAGCTTTTTGCGTATTACGCAGCCCTTATTAAGGGTTGTGACGTAGATAAGCCGCGTAATTTGGCCAAGAGTGTTACGGTTGAGTAATATCTAAAAATATGAATCCATTAACTATTATCGGCGCAATAATCATTGGTGTTGTTGTTATTGGCGTTGTTGGTTATAGCGTTTATACATTGACCAGTAATGGCGAACCGGTAATTTCCGAATCGCCAACCGCTACATCTACCGATGTTGTGGAAAATCCGGTTCTGCCAGTAGATGAGTCCACAACTACCGTTGCCGAAACGAATCCAAATGTTTCTAACGGTGATGTATCTGATAATTATGTGACCTTTAGAACATCGACTGAACCGATTGCATCAACTACCGATCCATATAAGGAAATACCAGTGCATCCTCAATTTCCGCAAGGTGATATTCCAATTGATCCGTCAGTCCCGACCTCGTCGCTTATTAAACCTCCGGTTATACCCGAAGAACCACCCGAGCCGCCGCCAGGTTTTCGTGTAGACCAACTCTCTCCTTACTATAAAAAATTCGGTTTCAGTTTGAATCAAGATGGTTTTTCGATTTCAGCCGGCGATATTGGCGAAAAGAAAGTAAATATTACGGGATGGCGTTTTAAAACCAATAGAGGCGAAGTAATCGTTCCTCGAGCAGTAAATATGTACCATCCTAATGGTCTTTCACCGGAGGAAGATATTGTTCTTTCGACCGGCGATTACGTGAACGGTTATTCTAGTTTGCCACCCCTTGGTAAGAATGTTCGTTTGAACCGTTGTATTGGGCATTTGAATAATCAATACGAAACGAGTCCGGGTTTCCCCGATTATTGTCCCGAACTTTTGGATCGCGGTGAAATCGTAAAACTTTCCGGTCGTTGCCAATCGTTTCTATTTTCACTTGGCGGTTGTCGTAAGCCGACAGTTGATGAGTTAAACACGGTTCTTGGTTTCGAGGATTTACAATGCCACGCGTTTTTCAACCGTTTTGACTATGTGAGTTGTTATAATCGCTATTATTACGAACCAGATTTTTTGATTAATGAATGGCGTGTGTGGCTCGGTAACAACGTTCCTCTGGATCCCGAGCATGACTGGATAAGGTTTTTCGATCGCAACAATCTCCTTATAGATCAGTATATTTTCTAGTTATTTTCGTTCGGTAAGAGTTACTTTTGCGTCTAATTCTTCTTTTCCGCGAAGAATCTTAAGCGTTACGATTTCGCCAACGTTACAATCATCCATATAATCAAGGACATTCTTTTCGATGGATATCTTTTTGCCGTTCCATAAAAGAATAATATCTTTGTCTTTCATGCCTGCTTTGTCTGCCGGGCTGTCTTTTATTACCGCTTCGTCGGCGGGATGTTCTTTGGTTACGTAGGCGCCGTAGTCAACGGGTAGTTTAAGTTTTTCTTTGAGATCGGGTGTGATAATTAAGTAACGAAGTCCGATAAGAGGTCTACGGATTCGTCCGTATTTTTTGAGATCGGCCAGATCGCGCTCAGCCGCTTTTATGGGTATAGCGAAACTTATGTTTTGTGCACCGAATACTACGGCTGCATTGATGCCTACAGCTTTTCCGAAAATATCAGTGAGTGGTCCTCCGGAATTTCCTGGGTTTATGGCGGCATCGGTTTGGATAAGACCGCGCATTTCTTGTGGCGAGGCGCCCGGTTCTGATTGGGCGCTTATCGAGCGCGAGAGTCCGGAGACAATTCCCATAGAGACGGTATTTTTGAAAATACCCAAAGCGTTTCCGATAGCGAGAACCGTTTGACCCAGTTCCAAATTTTCGGAGCTGCCCAATTCAATTGCTGGGAGTTTTTTGGTTGGTTTTATTTTTAAAATAGCCACATCGTTTACCGGATCGCGTGCGAGGACTTCGGCGTTGTAACGCATGTCATCGTTCGTGATAACGGTATAGCTCGAATTAGGTTCGGCAATAACATGTTTGTTAGTGAGGACTATTCCGCTTTCATCTACAATAAAACCTGATCCGCCGCCGACTTGAACCATGCCGTGAGCATCTATCTTTTCCGGAGGAATAACGAGTGGTTCGGTGGGTATCCCCTCCTCCTTTTCTAGATTGCCGATATCCTTTTTAACCTCTTCGAGGCTTTTTGAGATAATGACGGACACGACCGTCGGCATCACTTTTTTAATAGTTTGTATTACTTCTGATTTTTCTTTGGGCATAGTTTTAAGTTTAGCAGAGGTTCCAAGGTCGTGACAGATCGTGTGATAAGGCGTCTGGCACCGCGAAGTCAAACTCTTTGGCCGGCACTATTTGGTAATGAGTTTGTTGTAAAGGTTAATGTATTTGGTAATTATGGCCGGCCAGGCAAACGCCTTAGCTCTTAGGATGGCGTCTTTTATAATTTTTTCTCGAGTATCGGGATTTTGTATTAAAAAAACCACTTTTTCATAGAAAGCTTGTGCGTCTTTCGGTGTTACCAGAAAGCCATTTTTCTCGTCTTGGACTATAGATATCGAACCGCCAGCTCTAGCCACAATTGGTACGGCGCCGGAAGACATGGCTTCGACTGTTACGTTGCCGAATGTTTCGGTGGTGGAAGGGAAAAGGAATATATCGGCTGAAGCGTAAGCAGTCGAAAGCGCTTCCCCGATTAAGTGTCCGAGAAATGTTGCATGCGGTAAGGCCTTACGGAGCTCCGCATAAACCGGTCCGTCGCCGACAATAGCCAGTCGAAATCGCACATCATTTTTTTCGAGGAGGTCGTACGTCTGGATAAGTGTTTTAAGATCTTTCTCCCATGTAAGGCGGCCGACAAAAAGAATAATTGGTGTATCCGGCGAGCCGGCGATAGTGTTTCGCCATTCGTTTTTGCGGAAACGCGGGTTGAATTTTTCTATATCAACGCCGTTCGATAGCGTCTCCGCGTGTTTTATTCCGTGTTGCTTTAGTGTTTCGGTTATTACGTCTGACGGTGTGGTTACGGCAGTTATGCGATTGTAAGTCTTCCTGAGGTACATCCAAAGGAGAGGTTTAAAGAGTGTGAGATGATAATACGGTAGATAGCGGATAAAATCAGTGTGATGCGTAATAACGGTAGGAAGGTTGTGGTGTTTGGCGTAGGTTATAGCGAGCCACGCGCTCGTGTCAGGGCTGTGGAGATGTATAAGTTCAGGTTTAAAACTTTCTAGATGTTTTTCAACTTCTTTGCCGCTTGTCGGTTTAGGGAAATAGTAATCTTTATAGAGAAATATCTGTTCTCCTGGCAAGAGCAGTACGGGCACGGGATAGCGTTCCGGATTTTCGGCGTGACTCGTGATAATTACGCTTTCATGGCCAGCCTCTTTCATGGCGGTGGCCAATCGGAGAAGTACTCGGCTTACCCCATCCTCCTCTTTAAGTGTGCCGATGAAATAAGCTATACGCATGAAATATAAAAATCTGGTTAATGTTAAACGAGCCTCTTTCATATGGAGGCTCGTTTAAGGATTTATTTTTCCACTACAATAGTGCCGCTACGGGATGGATTAAGATGGTCATGATATTTCCAATTGCCGGCTACGTCAAATTTGAAAGACCATGATTCTCCAGAGTTTATGCCTCGGCAGGCATCAAAGGTGCTTCCCAAGCAGCCGCCAGTCGTGGGATAGATTTCGTGTGTGGGGTGAAATGCTGATGCGGGCCATACTTGAACCGAACCTAAATTTTTAAACGTCACTACTTTGCCCATTTTTACGGTGAGTGTTTGCGGTGCAAAGCCGGCGTCAGTAAATATTACTTCAATATCTTCTCCGGGATTATGAGGAGCGCTGGGGGTTTGATTGGCCGGTCCTTTGGGGGTTTCGGGTGTAGTTTGGGTCGGTGTCGGTGCGGGCGCGGGGGTTGGTTTTACCGGCGTTGGCTGGACCACGGGTTCTGACGGTCGGACTGATAAATCAGTACCACCCGGCTTGCTTTGTAGAGCGACTACACCGATAACGACAACGACGAGTACTGCGATGATAATGACTAAACGAAGAGTATTTTTTGGCTGTTCCATGTGTTTATAAAAATTTAGACCTTTTGTCTTATTGTAGCATATCTTTAAAAGATGCGGAGTATTGTTTTATCTATGCTTGGATATCTCATCGTACTAGTAGTGAAAAGATATAGATTATATATAGAAGAACGAAAGTAATTCCTTGCCATCGTTCTAAAACATGTCGTTTTCCGATGAACATACATAAAAATAATAATAAGGTTGTGAAGATGATTACTCCGATGTCCGGAAATAATTTTTGTGAAAAAGCCAAGGGATTGATAACCGCACTGATTCCTAAAATCCAGAAAATGTTAAAGATGTTTGAACCGACTATATTGCCAACTGCGATATCAGGATTTTTTTTATAAGCAGCGACCGCAGAAGTGGCAAGTTCTGGTAGAGACGTGCCGATTGCAACAATAGTAAGACCAATAACGGCCTGGCTGGCTTTTAATATGAGCGCTATCGCTACGGCGTTATCGACAATTAGTTTGCCGCCTATTAATAAACTGATAAGGCCAATAGCGGTTAATAAGAGGGCGTATGGCCATGAATGTGGATTGATATGAACTGCTGATTTTTGAGATACATCATTTTTGTTTATGTGATAGGTGTAGTAAAGAAAAAAGAAAAAGAAAGCAATAAGCACCAAGCCGTCGACGCGTGTCAGTCCTATAAATGATCCGTTGGTTCGGTTGTCATTTACTAAGAGCGCGAGAACAATAGCCGCGAGGCCGCTCAAGGGAATCTCTTTCCAAATCGTACTGCGTTTGAGAGCTAGCGGATAAATTGTTGCTGCAATGCCGAGGATAAGGAGAATATTAACAATATTACTCCCCAAAATATTGCCTATAGCGATATCAGCTTCGCCTTTGATTCCGGCGAAGATATTAACAAAGAGTTCCGGTGCTGATGTTCCAAAAGCAACGACGGTTAAACCGATGACTAATTGAGAAATACCTAGGCGTCTGGCTATGGTCGATGATCCCTCGACTAACCAATCAGCGCCCTTCAATAGGACAACGAATCCCAGAATGATTAGAAATAAAGCCGATGTCATATTTATACCTTTCTAATTTCCTTCAGTTTTAGTTTTAGATATGTTCTCAAATCTTTTTAAGAGATAAAGCGACGTCTTAGCAACTGACTCCGCCCTGAAGAACGGCATGCTATGATGGCCGAATTTTTCGGGAACCACCATTTTCACATATGGGCTTTCTGGAAAAATATTCTTTCTGAGATAATATTCTCGTGAATCGATAGGTCCCGCACTCTCTTCAGGCCTTCCTTCTTCTTTGTTGTAAGCAATCATCTTTTCTGGGTTCGATATTGGATCTTGTGAACCGGACATTAGGATAATGGGCATTTTTAGTTTACCTAAATTCGGATTGGCTTTAGCCATTTCGCGAACTTCTTTAATCAACTTCGCGGGATAGTCGAGCCTGGATTTTTGTACGTCTTTCATAATAGCTATGATGATATCGATCGCCGAACGAATGCTCTTTCGTGCCATCGCAGTATTCTCACGAACCCATTTTCGCATGGCCGGGTTTTTCATATCGAATCCGGTCATTCCTATTGGTGTATCAACTATTAAATCTTTAGCGAGGTGACCGGCCAAGCCCATAGGCGATTGTTCATAAAGTCCCATCGAATCTAACAAAATTACCCCCTTAATCTTCATTGAAGGATCTTCTTGTAGCATGGCAGCGACATTTATTGCTTTGTCGCCTCCTTGAGAATGACCCGCTAGAATCAGTTCTTTTATACCCCGCTCTTTAATAAATTCTTTAATTGCTTCTGCCTGGTTTTTAAGCGAGTCTTCGCTCGGCCTTAACTGTTCAGCCCGGCTTGTTACGGCATAGGTAGGGCTTTTTGAATTTTTTGAAAATGCTTCACTCAGATTTTTTACCATCTCTGTCTGTTCTCCTATCGCCCATCCTGGGAGAAAAACAACAGATGTATCTGTGCATGTTTCTTTTCCGGGATCAAATTCTTTCCAGTTTACTTCGATGGTTTCTCCGGATTTTAAGGTGTAGCGTCTTGTTCCGTTTTTCTCAAGTTTTTCATCATGAACTGTTTCTAATATGGACTCTCTTGACGTCGAAAATTTTTCCACGATTTAACCCTACAACAAAGACCCACGTTTTTAAAGTGATTTTGTGCAATTTTGATTACCTTATCGCCATAGACCGCAAGATTTTTCGATTTGATGCGGTGGGAGGAGCCTGCTCGCCGGCAGGCGGGGATTCGTCCCGCACAAAGCGGAAGGTGGAGGATTCGAACCTCCGAGGGGATTTCTCCCCAACCACATTTCGAGTGTGGCGCATTAGACCACTCTGCCAACCTTCCGCTTTAGGCGGGATTGCGATTTGTGCCTAAAAATTCTAGCCAGTATAAAATTTTTAGACAAATCGGGAAAACCTCCGATGCCCTTTCGGGCATACCGCATTTCGAGTGCGGCCCATTCGGCCACTCTGGCATCCCACCAATCTAATTAATTTCGCTGAATACAAGCTGCGACAAAATCTTTATCGGTTATGTTTTCGCAGACTCCTTTCTTTTTAACGTTATCCAAGCCCCATGCTGATAATATTTCACTCATACGTCCGTAGCAAGTCTCCTTGTTTTCCTTATCGACAATAGAGCAAAACTCGATTAGATGTGTTGGTGTATTAATGAAACGGCCACCGAACGAAGTCATCACGCCCCGTACGCATTCATTTCTAAGAGCGGGCGTTGGTGCGAGTTTGCAATTATCGCGCATTACGTTTTTATCCTGGGTGTAGCCGACTTGGTTGCTGCCAACAATACTTAAACACCCGCGGCGATAGATTTCGGGTATTTGCATGCAAAGATCAATGGTTTTTTGCCAATCCCAATGAGTAAGCTCGGCGAAATATGAACTTTGGTAGCGGTAGCAAGTATCAAGATATTTGTCCTCGAGTATTGAGCAGGGATACATCAAATCATCCTTTCTTAAATAGTTTGTGGGATGATTTTGGTTTGTGGCGCTTGATGAGTTTTCCATAAACACGCCGCCGTAGCAAGTTTGTTTTTCACCGGAGGGCAATAAATCGCATAATTTCAGAGAATGTAATAAATCCATGTCGTTTATAAACATCGCACCATGGCCGATGCCGTGTACGCATTCGTTATACAACCAGGGGATAACGTAGTCACTTTGTTTGCCACAGATCGTAGATATGTCGCGGGCGAGCACTGCTTCGTGGCTCAAGAAAGGTTCTTTGTGTTCATCAAAATATCCTTCGAGTATTCCGTGGAAACATCCCCCGTGGCAGATTGAAGTACAGCTTGCAAAAGCTTCGCCTATATTTTTGGTTTCGGTGTATTCATGGCGGCCGAGGTAATGGGTAACTTCGTGGCAGCGGGCGTAAACTTCCGGATATTTTTCGTTTTGCTCCAATGTTGTAATCATTCGTGCCAAACCGAATTGATCGTAAAAAAGATCGCCGATTTTTTTATAGCAGCCGTTTTCACCACCGGTCTCGTAACAAACCGCCATTTGATTACGCACATATTCGTCGATGCTCTCTCCGGTATTTTGCATGCGCAGTTCGGTTTCGTATTTTTTTGGCGGAGAAGGTCGCTCCGGAGAATTTTTAGTAATCGGGGTATCGCGGCTAATGGATGTATAAGCAAGTATCGAAATACCCAAGGCAAACAGTATGAGCGTGGCGGTTAGAGCAGTTTTATCGTTTTTAAATTGCAAAAACATCGTGATGGATTCTTATTGTCTGGTGCCCCCGGGAAGAATCGAACTCCCATTGTATCCTTAGGACGGATCCGCTCTGTCCATTGAGCTACGGGGGCCGACGGAACCGACTTCTATCTATAATAATCAACTATCGATTCATCGTACATAATATATTGACACGACGAGGTGATTATTATATTATCTATTACTAGTAATTACCATAGATAACACATACCGCAATTCTATAAGGAAACATTGATGAACGACAGTGATCTCTTGGTTAAACCGGGGGAATTGGTTAAGTTGAAGAAACTTAAGACAGATTCTTGGCTTGGATTTAAAGGAAAAAAAGACTCGAAGAAATTCGTAGAACGACGAGCGTTGAAGTTGGGTGAATATCAAAACCTTCTTTATGCTCAAGGGCGATACGGGGTCTTGGTCATTGTTCAGGCTATGGACGCGGCTGGCAAGGATACGTGCGTAAGGAATGTTTTTTCCGAGATCGATCCGCATGGGTTCAATGTGGTTAGTTTCAAGCGGCCGTCCGAAGAAGCCTTGAATCATGATTGGATTTGGCGACATACGCCACATTTGCCGGCTCGAGGTCATATTACGGTTTGGAACCGTTCATGGTACGAAGAAATGGTTGTGGTGCGCGTACATCCCGAGTTTTTGGCGAAGCAGAATTTGCCGCCCGAGACCATGAACGATATTTGGACTAATCGGTTTCGTGATATTAATAACTTTGAGGAATATCTTACGAGGAATGGCATTGTAATTCTCAAGTTTTTCCTCCATTTATCCAAAAGTGAACAGACAGCTCGGTTTACTCAGCGTATCGAGATAAAAGAAAAAAATTATAAGTTTTCGGCTGGCGACATCGGAGAGCGTTTGCGTTGGAAGGAGTACATGAAAGCGTACGAAGCAGTGTTGAGCAAAACCAGCACCAAACATGCGCCGTGGTATGTTGTGCCGGCTGATCATAAATGGGTCACTCGGGCGGCTGTTGCCGATATCGTAGTGAAGCGCCTGAAGCGAATGAAGTTGAGATATCCGGTCATACCTTTGGAGCGACGCAGGGAACTTCTGGTTCTGAAGGACGATCTTAAGCACAAGTGATTTTAAAAGAGTAATATCCCGCCTAATCTATATAAGGTTTGGCGGGATTATGTTTTATGGTTGCGATACAATGTTGATTTGGGTATTATGTAAAACATAAATGAAGGAGTCAGGGTTCGTAGAAAAAATGTCGAATGAGGATGAGCGTAAACTGTTGCATATGATTCAGGATGTGGCCATTGAGCTGGGTAAGACAGTAACTGTAGTCAAGAATAGTACCGACGAGATTATTGTCGCTATACATAACAATGATGGAACTGAACGACGTATGGGGTTTACCAAGCTGTTAGGCGGTAAAGTTCCGCTCGGCACCGAAATTCCGCAAGAAAAACTACAGGATGTTGTTGAGGCGCGCTTGAGATTTCCCGACGACGATGTCGCCTTAGCCTTTCAAAAAACTAAAGCGCTGCGCAAAGAAAAACATCCTTAAATTCACTGGTGTACAACATTAATCTGATTGTTGTATTTGGGCGTTTAGCTCAGTGGTAGAGCGTTTGCATGACACGCAAAAGGTCAGAGGTTCAATCCCTCTAACGCCCACAAAATAATTTTTACTCGATTATGGTTTTACCGAAACACGTTGCGATCATTCCCGATGGTAATCGTAGGTGGGCAAAGCGTAAAAAGCGTCCCTCTTATTTCGGTCACATGGCTGGTGCTAAAAACACCGAAAAGATATTGCGGACGGCGCTTGATTATAAAATTCCGTTCATAACTTTTTGGGGTTCGTCCGTGGCAAACGTTACCGATCGATCGGCAAGCGAGCGCAAACATCTTTTCGATATTTTTAGAATTTACTTCAAGCGTTTATTGATAAGCGACGATATTCATAAAAATAAAATTAATGTTGACATCATCGGTCGTTGGCGAGAATTATTTCCTGAAGCGACTAAAAAACCAATGGAAGAAATTTTGAAGCGAACAAAAGAATATCAAAATTATAGACTTACATTCCTTATGGCTTATAGTGGTATCGACGAAATGATCGAAGCTTTTAAAAAAGTTGTCGCATTATCGGTTAAAGATTGGAATAAAATAGATTCATCATTAATAAAAAATATTCTTTGGACCGGTGATCTTCCGCCGGTCGATTTGGTTATTCGTACTGGCGGCGAACCGCATTGGTCGGATGGTTTTATGATGTGGGACGTGGCTGATGCCCAGCTCCACTTTACGGAAACTCTTTGGCCTGATTTTTCACCCCAAGAATTTAAAAATGTTTTAGAAGCCTTTAAACGCACCGAACGGCGTTTTGGAAGGTAGTTTACGGTCAAATAGATTGCGGTCCGTTATTTATTCGTTTAGAATTGAAAACGGTAAATTAAGGGCCTGTAGTATAGCGGTAACACGCATCCATGGCATGGATGAGTCCGGGGTTCAACTCCCCGCAGGTCCACAAACAAAGCAAGCTTCTAGAATTAGGAGCTTGTTTGTTTTTATGACGGGGGAGTTGAACGCAAAAGGGGGTCGGGGGAAAGTTAGTTTTCCCCGTGTAGGAATGAGCCATCCGAGGCGGAATTAAAAACCGAGAGGTTTTTAAGGAGTCCTGAGCCAAATTGAAGGACGACGTGAAATTCCCCGCAGGTCCACCAAAGTTGACGAATTTGTGCGTATCGGTTGTATACTTCTAGATAGTATCCGAAAACTTAATATTGATTGGAGTGATTATGTCGACTGACGAAAAGAAAGCTCAAGAATTTGTTGACCGTCCGTACCAGTACGGTTTTGAAACTCAGGTTGAATCAGATACAGCGGCGAGAGGTTTAAATGAAGACACGGTCCGTTTTATTTCTGCGAAGAAACAGGAACCGGCATGGCTTCTTGAGTGGCGTCTTAAGGCGTATCGACACTGGCTCACCATACAAGAGCCTACATGGGCTAATATCAAACACGATCCCATTGATTATCAAGATCAAATTTATTACGCCGCACCCAAATCGAAATTGAGAGGTCCGGCAAGCCTATCTGATGTCGATCCCGAGATTTTGAAGACGTACGAAAAGTTGGGCATTTCTCTTGGAGAACAAAAGCGGCTCGTGGGTGTCGCGGTTGATGCCGTGTTTGATAGCGTTTCCGTTGCAACAACCTTTAAAGAAGAATTGGCCAAACACGGCATTATTTTTTGTTCGTTCTCCGAAGCGGTTCAAAACCATCCGGAGTTGGTTCGTAAATATTTGGGTTCGGTCGTGCCCTACACCGACAATTTTTTCTCCGCTTTGAACTCTGCGGTGTTTAGCGATGGTTCGTTCGTTTATATACCTAAGGGCGTGCGTTGCCCGATGGAACTCTCAACTTACTTTCGCATGAATAATCCTGAAACCGGTCAATTCGAGCGGACACTTATCATCGCCGATGAAGGAAGCTATGTGAGTTATCTTGAAGGTTGCAGTGCGCCGGTACGTTCGGAAAAACAGCTCCACGCAGCTGTCGTGGAACTTATCGCGCACGATAATGCTCAAATCAAGTACTCGACCATTCAGAATTGGTATCCCGGCGACGAACTCGGTCGCGGTGGAATCTACAACTTTGTGACCAAGCGCGGCAAGTGCGCCGGTCGCAACTCGAAAATATCATGGACGCAAGTTGAAGCCGGCGCAGCCATTACCTGGAAATACCCGAGCTGCCTCTTGATAGGTGATAATTCGATCGGAGAATTCTACTCGGTGGCCGTCACTTCTCGTTATCAGCAAGCCGATACCGGAACCAAGATGATCCATATAGGGAAAAACACGAAGAGCACCATTGTTTCTAAAGGTATTGCAGCCGGCCATGGGCAAAATTCATATCGCGGTTTAGTCAAAGTCGTGAAAAAAGCCGATCGCGCCAGAAACTATTCGCAGTGCGATTCGCTCTTGGTTGGCGACGAGTGCGGCGCCCACACCTTTCCTTATTTGGAAGTCAACAATAGTACCGCGCAGATCGAGCATGAGGCATCGACTTCAAAGATCGGCGAAGATCAGCTTTTTTACTGCCGACAACGGGGCATCAAACCGGAAGATGCGATAAATATGATTGTGAGCGGATTCTGCAAAGAAGTGTTTAAGGAGCTCCCTATGGAGTTCGCGGTAGAAGCTCAGAAACTTTTAGGCATCAGTCTCGAGGGTAGTGTTGGATAAATTACATCCCGTTGGTCCATTGGCCAACGGGATTTTTGTATTCTTGCTATAAAAATCATTCTGTGATAAACTATGCCTTCTGTTCTTTTACATTTAACTCACTATTTAAAAAAGAAAGGAAAATTTCCTTGAGCAACAATAAGGAATTAGATCGTATGATCGGATTGATTAACAGGAGCCAACCGTCCTTGGGGAAGGGCGATGGCGGTTTGCCCAGGGCGGTTATGTATCGACATGAATGTTCAAAATGCTATTACGTATGGCATTGGTTGCGACAAGAGGCGACGTGCAGAATGTGTGGCGGTAGCGCCTTAAATATTCGAGATTTGCAAATTAGCAGCGCTGTTCCGGCACTTTAAGTTTTAGTTTATATAACAAACCCAACCGTATGGTTGGGTTTTTGTGTTTACCGATAGAAAATTTTGAGGTAATCTTTTTCTGTAAAGGTGGGGTGCCTGAGTGGTTGAAAGGGACGGTCTTGAAAACCGTTATACCCGAAAGGGTATCGTGAGTTCGAATCTCACCCCCACCGCAATTTACTTTTTGGTGCTTTCGCAATAGTATGGGGAAAGTTCTATTTAATTAATTCCTAGGATAGGAGGTTTCTGTGATATACAGACTGTTAGCGCGTTCCGCCTTTTTGCTGCACTGGGTTTTGTTGTTATGGATTTTTGTGGGTGCAATCGTGGGACTGTTTCACCCCGGGTACGTTCCGGTTCACATTCTTTTCTTGGGTCTTACCCTGCTTCACCAGTGGGCGTGCAAGTGGCAGTGCTCATTAACCATTTTCGAAAAAGCGATGCTCTCAAAGTGCGCTCCTGACGAAGTATATGAGGGCGCCTTTGTCCGCCATTATATGAAGAAATATTTCCGTGTGGAAATACCGCCGAAGCGCATCGTCTACGCTCTGGTAGCGGTATTCGCTTGGACGCTTATTTTGTGGGGCATTAATTCGTTACTCGGAAGATAACCGGCTGTCATAAGTGCAGCCGGTTCATATTTTTAAATTCGTGATAAAATTAGAGTTAATTCTTTTGCATCATGATTCTCTCTGCGCTCGGAGGATGGTTCATCGCATATTTTCTCCCGGTACTGCTCGTATTTGGCATTATCGGTTTTTTTCCCCGCCGATCGGGCACTGTTTTTCGTATGTTGGTCGTCCACGGCGCTCTCTGTCTTTCAATTTTTTTGAGCCAATATCTGCTCCATTTTGCCTCCCGCCCGTTTCCGTGGAATTTTTATTTCTCTTCCGTACTGTTTTTTGCGGTGGTAACCGCGGCCACCCCTCTTCTCTTGGGCCGTTTTGGTTTTTTGTACGTGCTTTCGGCGCTTATACAACAGTTAACTCTCGTCTCGATCGCTTACTATTTATCCGGCCTGCTTGATTTTTGGATTGTTGTGTTATTGGTTGTCCCGATCTATTCGACGTGCCATCTTCTCGAACCAAAATATTGGCATATAAAGATTCCGGCTACTCTTGCCTGGGGTGCCTTATCGCTCATGCTCTTTACCCTACGCGGCGATATTCTGTTAAACGCATCTTTGCATGCGATCTTAGGATCGATTTTTATCTATGGCGGCATAATGTATTCCCGGAGCGATTTCGCTATAAAACGAATCCGGAGTAAGACCTTATCGTTATGAATAAAACCCTGATATTAAAAATTGTTTTTGGTATCGCCATCATTATTTTTGTTTGGGTTGTTTGGCACTTTGTCAGTTTTAAAAATTCACCCGGCCCCGTTGTTCCCGATATAAAAAATACCGAGACTTCTTTGGAATATAAAAACACGGAATATAGGTTTAGTTTATCGTTGCCTATAAGTTGGAAAGGATATTCCGTCACCGTGGATAAGTGGACCGGCTACGCTATTAATGACGAGCTTGGCGATACGGCGTTTACTGATGGGCCGGTCGTCTCTATACACAATCCAAAATGGACTGCCGCTGTCCCATACCAGGACATTCCGATAATGGTTTTCACGCTCGATCAATGGATTGATCTTCAGAAGGAAAAATTTCATATCGGGGCGACTCCGATCGGTCCGAGTGAACTTGGACGAAATCCCAGATATGTTTTTGCTTTACCGGCTCGTTATAACTTTGCTTTTCCTCCCGGCTATGAAGAAGTTGATCGGATAATCCAGAGTAATCCTTTGCGCGCATACTAGGTTGTTTTTTTTTTACATATCCTATTCTTAACTTGACATGAGAATATAGTTGTGTCACACTAGCATCGCCTTGGAGCTTCTAATTTTGGCTTTAGGCAAAGCACGTTTAAAAATAATAGAAAGGAGATCAGTTTTTGAAAGGAAGCACTAACGGACATGTTGAGGTGGTGTTCAATTTTGATACGACCGGATCCATGTCCCCTTGTATCGGAGTAGTTCGAAAGAGCGTTGAAGATTCATTGACTAGGCTTTTTAAGGAAGTCCCTAATCTTCGTATCGGCATGGGTGCGAACGGGGATTACTGTGACAAAAATAGCACTTACGTAACCACGTGGAGTGGTCTTACGTCCGATATTCATCGGCTTTGCCGTTTTGTTCGCGAAGTTAAAAACACGAACGGCGGAGACCTGCCCGAATGTTACGAACTCGTTCTTCGCGAGGCGCAAGAATTGGATTGGCGGCATAACGCCAAGAAAGTTCTTGTACTCGTTGCCGATGATGTGCCTCACGCGCCTTATGACTTACAAAATGTCCGTCATAACGGTAAAGGATTGGATTGGCGTAAAGAAGCGGATGCACTCGCTGCGATGGGCGTTGTCGTGTATGCGGTCCAGTGTTTGAGCAAGGGAAGCCACGCATCATCATTTTATCGGGAACTTGCCGAACGAACCGGCGGATATCATTTCCTTCTTGATCAGTTTTCCGAAGTGACCGATTTGCTGACCGCGATTTGCCTTAAGCAAGGCGGTCGGGAACAGCTGAAACGCTTGGAAGAAGAGATTGAAGACTCTGGTCGGATGACCCGCACGTTGGACGCGAGTTTTGCTTGGCTCTCCGATCGTCCGGTATCTTCGAGATTTTCTCGTGCGCCGCGATCGTTGGAAGTAGTTCCTCCGGGACGTTTCCAGATTTTGAGCGTCGACGACGATATTCCCATCCGTGAATTTGTGGAAGAGAACAGTCTCGTGTTCAAGAAAGGCCGCGGCTTCTATCAGTTCACCAAGGCCGAGACTATCCAAGGGTATAAAGAAGTCGTGCTTCGGGATAAGGCGACCGGAGATATGTATTCCGGCAAAACCGCCCGAAAGATGATAGGTCTTTCCGAAGGTAAGACCGCTCGGATCCGTCCGGCAGCTTTGGAAGATTTCGATGTGTTTGTGCAGAGCACTTCGGTTAACCGCAAGTTGATCGGCGGAACCCAATTCCTTTATGAAGTTGATCTCGATCGTTAGTTTTGACGTAATACAAGAGCCACTGTTTTTAACAGTGGCTCCTTCTATATATAGTATGCATAAAAACGCAAAAACCGTCTGATTTAGGTCAGACGGTTTTGATAAATGTTATAGGTTACTGATAATCGCGTTAGTAAACGTATCGGTTGAAACGTGGTGGCCCGGATTTATGTCTGGGGTCACGTATACGCCCTCAACCAAAACTTTCTTTACCGCATTCGTTACTCGTTTCGCGGCATCAAATTCTCCAATATGTTCAAGCATGAGCGCGGCTGAAAGAATGATCGCGGTCGGGTTTGCGATCTTTTTCCCCATGATATCGGGTGCGGTTCCGTGAACCGCTTCGAAGATCGCGTACTTTTTTCCGATGTTCGCTCCCGGAGCTAATCCGAGCCCGCCGACGAGTCCCGCGCAGAGGTCTGAGGCCAAGTCGCCCAAGAAATTCGGCAGGAGTATGCAGTCGAATTGTTTGTGGTTCCGTACGAGCTGGAGCATGAAGTTGTCGGCAATCATGTTGTTGAATTCTATCTTTGGATAACTCTTTGCTACGCCGCGCGCGGTTTCGAGGAAAAGGCCGTGGGTGAGTTTCAGGATATTGGCTTTGTGGACTACAGTCACCTTTTTCCGATTGTGTCGTACGGCATATTCGAATGCGTATCGTGCGATGCGTTCGCTTCCGTCGCGCGTGATCCGGCTTACTGCTTCCGCGACGCCGTCTTTTGCCATGCGTTCTTCGCCAATGTAGAGGTCTTCGGTGTTTTCACGAAATATCACGACATCGACATTCGAGAAGAGTGTTGTGATGCCGGGGATCGACACGACCGGGCGGACATTCGCGAAGAGATCAAAAATCTTTCTGAGCTCGACGTTGATGCTTCGGAAACCGCTTCCAACCGGTGTATTGGTCGGTCCTTTAATTGCCACTCGCGAGTGTTTTATGGATTCGATGGTTTTTTCCGGGAGCGGATTGCCTTCCCTTATCTGTGTATGTTCTCCTGCGTGGGAGATATGCCAGGCAACTGGGATTTTGGTCGCTTCAACGACGCGCATGGCGGAGTCAATAACCTCTGGGCCAATGCCGTCTCCGGGGATGACGGTGATTTGATATGGGCTCACTTTTGTTTCCTTTCTTCTGGTATAGGATATTGCATTTGATGTACTGGATAAATAATAACACGAAAATATTGAGATGTAAAGTTTGTCAGATTTTTTGTGATTCTAAAATTATGTTTTATGACGCCTCAAAAATCACGCATATGCGTGATTTTTGAGGCACACACTTAATCCTAATTTGTATGTATGAATAAATAACCGTATCTCGAATTCGTTTTTGCTATAATTATATTTATGTTTGATTTTACCTTTAGTATTAATTGTTTGGCGGTTTTGGTCGCAGCTATTGTTAATTTTGTTATTGGTGCTGCTTGGCACGGTCCGCTTTTCGGCAAACATTGGATGCGTCTGGCCGGCATTACGCATGAGAACATGAAAGCCATGAAGATGACGCCAAAGAAAGCTATGACGCTCGGCTTTGTGAGTGTTTTGGTTATGACGTACGTGCTCGCTTACTTTATTAATGCTTTGAATATTACGGATGTGGTTGGTGTCTTCATGTTCACGTTTTTGGTGTGGCTCGGATTTTTTGCAACAACGCTTGCGAACTCGGTGCTTTGGGAAGGGAAGTCAGCCAAGCTTTATCTCTTCAACATTGCTTATCAGTTTGTTTCTCTTTTGATCACGATTTCTATTTTAGCGTTTTGGTAATAGTTAAAAAGGTTAAGACAAAATTAAAAAATCGTCCAAGTCGGACGATTTTTTGTTTGAAACGCGGCGATTAACCAATCTATCTATCTCCTCCCTTTTGGAACGGTGTTTGGCGAAGTTTTGCTTGTTAAAGTGTTTGCGACCGCTGCCGCTGCATCAATCCTGCCCCAGCCGTAATATTGGTCCCATCCGGGTTCTCCTAGATCAAGAGATGACGAGAAAAGAATATCTTGAACATTGTCGGGGGTGAGGTTGGGATTGGCTGACCAGATTAGAGCCAGAAGCCCGCTTACAAGCGGAGCCGAGAAAGATGTGCCCGACCAGTAGTTTGTGGCGCCGCCTCGCGCGGTGCTCAAAATCACTTGGCCCGGCGCCGCAACGTCAACATCATTGCCATAGGTAGACCACCCGGCTCGCGAATCGTAGCTGTCGGTCGCGGCAACGTTAATCAAGCTTTGACTGTTGGAATCGGCTGATAAGCCGCCGGTGTTTCCCTCGGCCACTACTGCTAAACCACCTTTCTTTTTTAGATATCGCGCGGCCCGCTCGACAGTAGCGCTTCCACCCGCTTGGTAACTTACGTTTACTATTTTTGCGCCATGATCAGCCGCATAGGTTATGGCGTTCGCAATTATTGAGTAATAGGCATTGCCGTTTATGTCGCTTATGCGAAGCGGCATGATGTAGGCGTTATAAGCAAGTCCGGTTACTTGGAGTGAGTTATCGCCGACGGCGGCTGCAGTTCCCGCGACTGCCGTGCCGTGGCCATAGACATCGTTTGTGTCACTATTATTTTCTGCGAGATTCCAACCGGGTACAAGATGGGGCGCTAAGTCCGGATGCGTAGAGTCAACGCCCGTGTCGGCGATTGCTATAGTTATATTTTCTCCCCGTGTCGTATCCCACGCGCTCGGCGCATTGATTTTTGCGAGATGCCACTCATTTATATATTCCGGATCATTGGGTGTCGCGCTTGGCGCGAGAAGCATGTCAACTTCAGCGAATTCAATGCGCTGTCCTTCCTGGTTTTGTAATTTTTGTATCTCTTCGAGTGGGTCGCTCCCGTCCGGTATTGAGACAATTCTTACATCAATTCCCTTGATTTCTGTTTTGTCTTGCAGATTGTGTCGTTTGAGTGCCTGGGCGCGTTCGTTAGCAGGCACATCATCTCTAAATTTAACTAAAATGTGATCAGGAGCGCTCCCCAAATTTTTTCCCATGGAAAGATTATGCGGAATATTTAAATTGGCCTGGAGTTTCTCCGGAGGCGGCGGGGGAGTGGTAAAAACAGCAGCGGTTACGAAAGCGATTGAAATAAGAATTAGTACAAACCAGTGATGGTGTTGGTGCCGGGGGTGGCGATGCCAGGCCTCATACCATTTATATCGTTCGGTAAGCTTCTTATGTATTTTCATGCTTTTATTGTAACAGGTGGGGCATGTTTTTGGCCCCTTGACTATTATATTAACTTATGATATTCATATATGATTAGGTTGACGGTGTTTTTATGGCTTGTTAGTCTTAAACACCATACCTTTCGAAGGGTAAATCAAGGTCAAAATATTTAAAACGCATGAAAAAATTTAATACCAAATCCAGCTTTTTGCTGGTCGTCGCAGTCATAGCGGCGCAGCTCTTTTTTGTAAGTGGGTCGATGGTTCCGTTCACTCAAGCCGAGGAAGCGGATAGTTCCGTTGTCTCTTCGGTAGACGCCACAACGTCACCGAGCGATGAGACCGTCGTTGCTCCGAGCGACGATTCAACTTCAGTTAGTACTGAAGAAAATAATGTAGTCGATTCTCCGACAACGTCAGCAGTCGAAGAATCTACTCCATCAACTGAATCGGTTACGACAGATGTTCCGGTAGACAATACATCTACGAGCGATACATCTGCAAGTAACACAACTCCATCTTCGGCGACGCAAACAACCGTTACTGTTGCGCCGGTTCTTACGACTGATAAATCCGACTATCATCCAGGTGAAACCGTCGGATTTTTTGGTAGTTTATTTCAAGCTGTACAGAATGTTGTTTTAAGAATTTTCGGCGGTACTGTAGAAGATGAGAATTATAACGATACCTCGATTAACCTTACTACCGACGAACAAGGTTCGTTTACTTACTTCCACACTCTTAGCGATCTTTTTGTGCCGGTTTATAACGCGGTGGTCAGTACTGTTTCTGGTGAAAAGTTAGTCGAAACAACATTCACCGACTCACTTCCGACTGATTTTGCTCAGTGTTCGAATGATAACAGTCCTAATCCGGCCGGCAGCTGTAACTGGATCGGTTCAATTATTCAGCAATCAAACTCAGTTTATGCAGAAGGAATGACCGTTCCTCAGAGGTTGCTTTTTAGA
>JACRFG010000075.1 GCA_016234345.1 Candidatus Jorgensenbacteria bacterium | reverse complement strand
CGGTCTCAACTGCAGCAATCAAAGCCAACGCCTCTTCTTCGCCCATTTTTCCTATTGCTTTAAAATCAGTAACTACCGGCTTACCTATAGTAAGCGTTCCTGTTTTATCGAACGCAATGGCTTGAATTTTATATGCTTTCTCAAGTGACTCACCGCCCTTCAAGATAATTCCGAATTTAGCCGCACGACCGATGCCGACAATCAAAGCTGTTGGCGTTGCAAGTCCCATAGCGCAAGGACACGAAATAACAAGAACCGCGATCATACGAATTAAAGCGGCTCGGAATGGAAGTCCAGCCGCAAAATACCACGCTGCAAAAACAAGAATAGAAATCACGACTACGGCCGGTACAAAATACTCACTAATCTTATCAACCAGGTTTTCAATGGGTGCGCGGCGAGCTTGCGCTTCTTCAACCATTTTCACGATTTGGTAAAGCAGTGTATCTTTTCCAACTTTCCTCGCTTTAAACTTGAACATTCCTTCCTGGTTTACGGTTGCGCCGATTACTTCATCACCGACGGTTTTCCCGACCGGAAACGATTCTCCGGTTACTACTTTTTCATCAATGTGGGTTTTTCCCTCAACGATCACTCCGTCTACGGCTATTTTTTCTCCAGGCCGCACCACCACAATTTCATCAACTTTAATTTGATCGATTGGAACCGTAACTTCCTGTCCATCGCGTACAACATGAGCTTCTTTAGCTTCTAATTTCAAAAGTTCTTTAATGGCAGCTGATGCTTTACCTTTTGCATGAACTTCTAAATAACGGCCAAGCACGATAAAGGACAAAAGAGCAGCTGATGATTCCCAAAAAGGATGATCAATATTAAAGAATAAAAATCCAATCATTGAATAAAAGTAGGCAGCAGAAGTGCCTATAGCAACCAAAACATCCATATTGGCTGAACCAACACGAAGTGAAGTCCAGGAATTTTTATAAAATTGCCAACCAATCACAAACTGAATCGGCGTTGAAAGAATCCAATAAATGTAGTTCAAATCGAGCCCGCCCAACGCATGCACATGTTTCAGGTTAAACATGTGGATCGCCATGTAGAAAATGATGATCGGGCCAGCAATAAGAAAACTAGCGATCACGCGCCGCTTCGCTTCTTTCATCTGGCGCGCTTCTTTTACCTCTTCCTCCTCAATACTGGTATTCCCCTCTTCATCAGGACGGATCAAATCGTAACCGAGCTTATTAATAAGCTCATCGATCTTAGTGAGCGGAATTTTTGTCTCATCAAACTCAACCGCTGTGCGCGATGCGCCATAATTCGTCTGAATCGAAGTTATGCCCGGCTGCTTCCCAATCAGCTTATCGATTAAGATCGAGCAAGAAGCACAATGCATACCCTTCACTTTTAGAACTAATTTTGTCATAGTGATTGGTTTATAAAAAATTACTGTTGTATTTCATAATTATTGGGTTTCTGATACCATACTCCTCACATGGATTTTGCCGACCATATCAAAATGATCTCGTTTTTTACCGTCAACCTCTCCTTCACCACACGGCACTGAACAATAAAATGGGAAATCCCCCTCTTGAGTAACCACAAATTCGATTTTTATGGTCGAATTAGCCGCCATTCTCTGAGAAACACCAAAAGCGTCAATCGCAATACCATGATCATAGTCGTCTTCGTTTATAACCGTCATCACTATCTTATCACCCCGCCTGGCTTCAATTTCTTCCGGCTCAAAAGCCCACCTATCTTTTCTCGCGATTACCGTAACTTCTCGAACTTCACCGGTTGTAACCGGATCTGACGCTTGCGGCCGCAAAAAAACACTATAAATAATGCCACCGCCGATTATAACTACCCCCACAATGATTAACCAAATATATTTATTCATTATTTTTAATTTTTATTTATCAAACTTTTTTAACATTAATGAATCTGTATGTTCCCCAACTCAATAGTGCCATTAAAATAAGTGATGCAAAAAGATAGGTGATTCTCGGAGGGATTGCCGGTGGCGCCTCTTCTACTACCTTAATCCAAAATTCTGCAAGCAATGCTTCATCCGGCGGGAGATCAATGCCGGCTGGCCTAAACTGTGCGAATGCCTTATAAAGACCGGCTTCGGGAAAAGTAACCTGGAAATTCAGGGCATGCTCATCTTCTGTCATAGACATCGACGGTTCCTCATCAGCAGAGTGAGCATAAACTTTAGGAATAAATGGCGCTATTGCCGCATGATCGTGTCCTTCAGGATGGGTATGTATGAACTGCTTCAGGTCGTCTTTGATAACCGCAAGATGCATTTTAGCGCCAAGATAATCATCGAGCTCTGCCTCACGACCAGTCAAAGTATGAATATCAAATTTCAATTCATGTTCATGTTTTTGAGATACCGGTTCCTGTAAATCGAGCACGACTTGGTAATTCCCTACAATCACATTTCTTCCAAACGAAACGTCTTTTGCTTCTTTTTCGCCATCTCCTTGTACTGAAATTGCTGGATGGCCAAACGTATGTACTACCCCATCTTTTTGAATTTGAGACCAAAGTTTATAATTTCCTGGTTTTTGAAACATATGAGCGACGGTCAAAACGCCTGGTTCGACTTCTGATATAGGAAGATGGGTCAATTCGCCCTTAGCGTCCATTAAGGTGCCTGTGATACCAACCGAAACCGGATGAATATGGAAAAATTCATTCATATCACTTCTTACACCAATCACGTGCATAAGTTTTGTATGTTCAATCTCTAAATCAGAAACTGATACTGGAGTATTATTTGGTTTATTATTCACGAAGAAAT
>JACRFG010000074.1 GCA_016234345.1 Candidatus Jorgensenbacteria bacterium | reverse complement strand
GAAAACGTGCCCAATTGGAAAAAGTGGTGGCGGTTATTTTTTTGAGTAAGACTCAAAAAAAGTTAGTTAGCAAGGCCAGTTACTTAGTTCGGTCGTAATTTTATTAGTTTTGCTAAGTAACTCGTGTTGCTTGTTTTGCTTGTGTTGCTATTGCTGTGCCAGCGGCAGGGATCGAACCTGCTACCCTCGCCTTATGAAGACGGTGCTCTACCAATGAGCTACGCTGGCGTAGGGCTTATTGTATGAAAATTGAGGCCGAAAGGCAATAAAACGAAAAACGTTGGACTTTACTTTGAAACGTTTGATATAGTGGGAATTAATTGTTATGTCCATTACCGTGGGGTTGTCCAAGGAGGCGTGCGAGAGGGGTTGGGCATTACGCCGATGCGTGGGGGAAAATCAACGATCACCGGAGAGTTGGGTTGTCGTGCAGCCTCCCGTGGAGTTGGTGAGCAAAAAAGCGGTATTCAGTGTAAATTACGTTCCCATCGCAGTAGATGCCCGGGGACCAGGGGAACAAGGGTGGGTGGATGGACGACCCGTAGATCCGGGTAAAGACGCGGACATTGGGGGAATGCTCTTTCAGGCAGACGAAAGGATTCCAGAACCCGGTGTTTGATGAAGAGTAACGTCCCATGGTACAATAGACACAGTTTACAACCTCTCTGTTCGTTGACCGTATTCCCCGATATAGAATACGTGAGGCAATAGATAGGGGAGTTTGGAGGTGATACAGAATGGCAGCAAAATTATTCGTCGGGGGACTTTCCTGGGATACGACAGACGATAGCCTTCGCAACTTTTTTGCGGGTGTCGGAACCGTTACTTCAGCTACCGTTATTACGGATAAGTTTTCCGGAAAATCCAGAGGATTCGGGTTTGTGGAAATGGGTTCTGATGAAGAGGCAAAAAAAGCAATTGCAGAGCTTAACGGCAAGCAATTGGACGGCCGGACGATCGTGGTGAATGAAGCCAAGCCCATGGCGCCGCGCGAAAATCGCGGATTTGGCGGAGGTGGCAATCGAGGTGGGTTCGGAGGAGGCAGGGATCGCGGAGGGTTTGACCGACGCGACGACCGAGGCGGACGGAACTGGTAAATTGAATACGTAATTTCACAAAAACCCCGCCAATGGCGGGGTTTTTGTATCGTGTTGCGGGGATTACAAGAACTTAGAACCTATTTTTTGAAATTCAGTATTATATCCGTTGAGCCGTAAGAAGAATCATGCCAGTATACCCTGCTCTTAAAGGTTGTTTAGCAACGGGAATATGCTCTATCTTAAGATTTTTCGTATACGGGGCGAAAACTTTTTCTATAAGGGATACATCTACAGGGAATGCGGGGAAACGGATATCTTTCATTTCATACCCTTTTGAATTTTCCATAAATGCAGCGACTAAATATCCGTTTTTCATTACCGATTGCATAAAACGGAGACATGCCTTGCGAAATTGTTCATAACTATCGGTAATAGACTCAGCACAAAAGAACATTGAGGCAATATCGTACGTATCACTTTCTAAATCATAAATGCTTCCTTTTTTGATTATTAGTTTCTTTTTTAGGTGTTTAAGTAAATCGATTTGGTGTTCTGGGCTACCGCTTTTTATAAGATCCCAAAAGGTGTACCAGTTTTTATCTAACGAACGCAGTTGGTCCCTAAGGTAATGTATATTTTTGGTGGAATACTCAACACAGTACACTTTTTGTACGTATGGAATTAGCAACATAATCGGGTAAAGATTTGGCCCTGTTCCAACATCTACAGCCAGCTTCATTTTTCCCACAGAAGCGTAGAATTTTAGCAATCTGTGAATTATTTCTCTGTCTTCGTTATGAATCGTTGCGTAGTTATCTTGTATATACGTATAAGGGTCAAATTTATTCCAAAGATTAGCGTCCATTGTACTTATTTTATCACAAAAAACGGAGCGTTTGTACGCTCCATTTAGTCTTGGTTGCGGGGCCTACAGGAAATCAGAGCGTATTACATTAATTCTTCTAAACCGCTTTATGTATCAACATTATCTAACTCTGCATATAATCAACAACGATGTTAATTATTCCTTTCACCGTATCATTACAATTTTTAAAGGCTATCTTATCCAATATCTCTGTACTAAATTCTATTATCACTTCGCTAAGAAGAGCATGAACAAAAGACTGTGTCACAGATTCGACTTTTTCAAAATCTAAAACTACTTCACCCCCTTTTTTAATAGCAGGAGTAATT
>JACRFG010000073.1 GCA_016234345.1 Candidatus Jorgensenbacteria bacterium | reverse complement strand
GAATACATTGAAGCGAATACGAGCAGTGAAGACGCGAACGATGAGGTTGATGACCCTCTTATGCAGACTATACGAATCCTAACTGATATGTACGGTGAGCATGTAATACTTCTTAATTCCTATTCCAGTCTTTTTGATGATATCAAGCGTAAATGAAAAGCCGAGATTACTCTCGGCTTTTATCTTTGTTGATATATTGTTCGACCATCGCTTCGGTTAGGCTATTGCTACGGATTATTTCGCGGTAGAGAAGCGCTGAGGGTCGGGGAGTTCGTTCCTTGGTTTCGGAATTTACATCTACAAGCCCGAAATGAGACGGTTCGTGACGGCCCCACTCGGCGTTATCGACAAGAGTCCAGTGGAAATAGCCGATTACGGGTACGATTGTGTTTTCCGGATCAAGCGTTGCTCGATGAACCCAGTAGAGGTGGCGCACTATAAACGAAGGACGTTTTGAATCTGTTCCATCGTCTATTCCGTTTTCGGTCACGATAATAGGTTTTCGGTGTGCCCGTAATTTGCGGATTCGTTCATAGATACCTCGAGGGTACGGCTTGGTTCGTTCGGAAAATTCAACTGGTAAGCCGAAAAATAACGGCGAAATCAATTTGAATCGGTTTACGCTTGTGACTTCAATGTTGTAGTAGTTGAGCCCTACATAGTCCATCTCATCTTCGGTCCCGTCAATGAATGTGTTCATGACAAGGTCGTAAGCATCGGCTGTTTCTCGGTCGAGGATGTCTTCTGGATTCTTGGGCATGGAGGATTGGTCAAGGTATGCTACGCCAACAGAAATTTTGCTCTTTTTTCTGTCGAGAATAGAATGCAACGTGTGATAGGTTAAACGGTGGGCTCTCATCAGATTTCGCTGTACCGGCCTCAAGAGTCCGGTTGCCCGTTCTTTTTCCGGAGGCCATGTACCGTTAAAGTATCCTTGCATGATGACGACCGTCGGTTCGTTCATGGTCATCCACCACTTTATCTTGAGCGGTCGAAACGCCTTGGCGACTTTCGCTGTATAACGATTGAACCAATAGGAAATCGAATCGTTAGCCCAGCCGCCTTTATGTGCAACCCAAGCGGGCAGAGAAAAGTGGTAAAGATTCACGAATGGTTGAATATTCTTTTTCTGCATTACTCGGGCCAAACCAACATACCGTTTGAGTTCCTGTTCGTCCCATACATTTTCTTCCGGTTCGATACGAGCCCATTCAATCGAGAACCGAATATATTTAATACCTAGAGTGTCGGTCAGAGTAATGTCGTTTTCGTCAAAGCCAGGATGTCTGGGTGTGCTTGCTTTGTATTCCGGCCATTCATCCCAGTCTGTTTTTCCATTCCCGCCTTCGTTTTGGAATGCTGATATCGCTACGCCCCACATAAATCCTTTAGGAAAAGGATAGTCAGTTATTTCTACTTTAGGCAACGAGGATGGTTTCTTGGGCGGTGGTAATGTTTTAGCGCTATCATTTGATAATTGAGGTTTTTCGATATGGCGTTCCGGTTGCCGTGTTAGGTGGTGCTCTAATATGAGGAGGCTCGCGGTTATCGCAACAGCCAAAATGATTAATAGGCGTATTACAATAATACGTTTCAAGCTATGATCTTTCTTTCAAAGTTGTTAGATTACTATTCGCATCATACGAGAAACATTGCTGTTTTTCAATGTATTTGGTTTAATTATGGCTGCCATTGTTTTTGTATGGTAGTATCTAGTTCAATATCCTGTTTGGTATGGATTAGGCGTAACTGGTTTTGATTCTCTGTCATAGCTTGCCGGAGTAGCTCAATGGCAGAGCAGCGCTTTTGTAAAGCGAAGGTTGGGGGTTCGACTCCTCTCTCCGGCTCGCCGATGTAGCTCAGTGGTAGAGCAACTCCATGGTAAGGAGTAGGTCGTCGGTTCAATCCCGACCATCGGCTCTGGGTTTGAAAGTTTTCTAAGTATAGGTACAATGGAATTCGTATGGCACAAGGTAAATTTTCTCAAAAGTTAATAAGACTGCGATGTGGCTCGTGTAAACGGGTTAATTACACTACTCGTAAAAATAAGAAACTCGTTGAGCGAAAGATTGAATTTAAAAAGTTTTGCCGGTGGTGTAGAAAACACACTGTTCATAAAGAAGCCAAGAAGTGATAGCGTAGCACCTACGTATGAAAGAATACGCAGAAAGTGAAACAGGGTCACGCCGTGAAAGAGAAGGGGATCCGCTCCAAATTAAATTGGAGATGGAAAGAGAGCTGAGCGAACTAGCTCCAGAATTGGAA
Source organism: Candidatus Jorgensenbacteria bacterium (assembly GCA_016234345.1). Taxonomy (GTDB): domain Bacteria; phylum Patescibacteriota; class Minisyncoccia; order UBA6257; family GWB1-50-10; genus JACRFG01. The sequence continues at coordinate 7,101 of JACRFG010000073.1, read as the reverse complement.
GTATTGGATGAGGATATCCGTGAGACGAAGCAGGCGCTTGAACAGAATGAGCGAGAGTTAGCGGAACATAAAAATAGTAATAATGATAAAGTTTTAAGGGATTCTGTTCGAGGTTTGAGTGACTCTATCGCTCAAGCTAAAATCTCTCTTAATCAGCTCGAAAGTTACCGTTTGCGACTCGTCGCTTTAATAAAAGTTTATACGAACCTTAATTTACAAGTTGATACTATGATGGCGGATAAAGAAAAAGAGTCCGAAAGCCGTTCATTTAGCTGATTCTTAAAAACTCTTTTGGGAGTATCGTTTCCGCCCAAGGCGTCACACCTGCCGGCGGGCAGGTCTCCGATATATAAGTTTTGTTTTATAATTAGTTTTATAGGGAGATTAGTTAAGTGGTATAACAGCGGTCTCCAAAACCGCGGTCGGGGGTTCGATTCCCTCATCTCCCGCAAATGGATATTCCTCAAGAGTCCTGGCTTAATCCGAAAATAGAATTAAAGGAATCCCAGAATAGAGGGAAAGGTCTCTTTGCAATAGAGCTAATCAAAGCCGGAGAAAAGATTTTAATTTGGGGTGGACTTTACGTGCATAAAAAGGAAGCAGAGAAAGCAAAGTCTGAAGGTAAATTTGTTATGCAGTGTGATGAAGATTTATACAGCGTTGAGGATAGGAGAGGCGGAGACAAAACTTATTTTATAAATCATTCGTGTGAACCAAACGCGTGGATGGGGGATATGTTTACCATAGTAGCAAGACGCGATATTGTTCCAGACGAAGAAGTCACCATTGATTACGCTGTGTTTGGGGTTGATTCGTTCTATGTATCAAAATGGGAATGCGTATGTGGTTCGATGAATTGCAGAAAAAGGATTACCGGAAAAGATTGGATGTTGCCAGAATTGCAGGAAAGGTATAGGGGTCACTTTTTGCCAGTACTCAATCGCTGGATAGCAGGATTGCATTCATAAGCATCCGACCGAGATGCTCGACGGAGAGCCCCCTGAGACGATCTTCAAAGAAGCCCCGCAATGCTTGTATAGGATCGGTTCAAGCCCGAGACATACCGCAAGCAAAACAGGATAGCATATAAAGCTATCCTGTTTTTGCAATCGCGTATTTCTTGCATTTAAGAATGAGGTGGTGATAGCCTATAGAAAGATCATTACTAAATAAAGAGATAAGCAATGGATCCGTATATCGGCATTACCGATTTCATGGACTTCGGACAGGTTAAAGATATGTCCAAAGTTTTCTCAGAATATCTTTCGAAAGGGTCGAGACGGAAACTCCATGTGGGTGTCATGATGAGCTATAAAACTCTTCATGATTTGCCGACCAAATGGCAAAGTGCTTTTCCGTCGAAAGATACGATTGCCGGCATTTTTTCTTCTCATGATACTTATAATTGTTTGCATTATGCTGATTACGATAGCGATCCAGAGTTTTCGAAGAGCTTGGCACGAGCCATCTCTTACGGTGGCATCGGCATCCATGCTATTCAACTCGACATGATTTGGCCCGATCCAGACCAGGTCGTCAATGGAATTTACGTTTCGCGCAAACAGATTGAGGTAATCCTTCAGATTGGCAAGAACGCGTTGGAGGAGGTCGGCAACGATCCACAAAGAGTTGTCGAGCGTCTCGGTGACTACAAAGGCGTGATTCATCGTGTTCTTTTGGATAAGAGTATGGGCCGTGGCCTTGGTATGAATGCCGTGGGATTGATTCCTTTCGTAGAGGCAATCAAAGAAAGTTTTCCGATGCTCGGTATTGGCGTGGCGGGAGGATTGGGCCCTAAGACCATGGATTTGGTTAAACCGCTTGCTGAAAGATTTTCCGATCTAAGTATTGATGCCCAAGGGCAATTACGGCCCAGTGGTAATGCTCTTGATCCAATCGACTGGAGTATGGCAGCAAACTATGTTATTAAAGCTCTTCAACTTCTAGTTTAATTCAAGATGATAAATCATCCCCACTTTTTAAGAGCCGGGGATTTTTATTTAGTTTCTTGCATTATGTAGCAGAGTGATGGTAGTTTGTAAGCAGATCATTACTAAATAAAGAGGAATATGTTGATGAATGATGGGATTATGCCGGTTTCGTTTTCGGCGGTGGACAACCTACCGTATATGCTTATGCCGGGAGACTTGAATTCCAACAATACCGTGTTTGGCGGACGTGTCATGGAAATTGCAGATCGTCTGGCGGGCACTGTTGCTATGCGTCATAGCGGAAAAACCTGCGTTACGCTTCTTGTTGATTCTATGAAATTTCTTGCACCAGCCAGACAGGGCGAAGTGCTTGTATTCAAGGCAGCGGTTAATCGTACGTGGAATTCATCTTTAGAGATCGGGGTTAAAGTGTATGCCGAAGACTTAAAAGAGAATACGCGGAGACACGTTGTTTCTGCTTATTTCACGTTTGTAGCGCTTGATGATCAATGTAAACCTATTCATATCCGTCAGGTGGTGGCTGAAACGGCGGAAGAAAAACGGCGTTACAAGGAAGCAGATGTTCGACGCATGAGACGTCTCGAACATTAGGTTTAAATTATTAAAAGAGGCCATGCCGGTCTCTTTTTTGTTTATATCAGAATTGCTATATTGATTACAGCAACGTTTAAACGTAAAAAGGTTGATTGATGGATAAGAACTCGAAACGTTTTATTTGGAATTTTGTATATGAATCGGATTTGATAGAAGGAATTCAGAATGATCGGAAGAAACTTCGGGATGAGATTGTAAGCGGTAAAGTGCATGGCCATGTTGGCGCGATGCTTTTGCTTCGGGAATTAGCCCGTAATAAAAAACAAATTACCGATTCGGTTATTGGTACGGTTCAAGCGTATATCACAGCAGAGCAGCATGAGAAGAGAGGCGGCAAAAGACTTCCGATACGATTTATTGGGCAGTATCGGAATATACGTGTTTCGATTGTTTCACGCGAGCTAACAATATCTTTTGCGGGGGAGCATCCAAAGTTTTCTGAAATTACAAAAGTAGTTAAAAGATGCCCATCTCCTTCTAAAGTGCCGGTTTTAATGAAGCAATGGTTTCGACGGGCTCATTTATGGCAAGAACGCGCAGCGCGTTTTTCTCGAGAAGAGAATGTAAGAAGTATTGCTGATCTTCACTTCGATTTTGAAGAAATTCATCCATTTGCAGATGGTAATGGCAGAACTGGCCGCGCACTCGCGTACTATATGTTGCAGTATGCAGGAATTAAGCCGTTTATTTTTTGGGAATACGATAAGACTAAAACGTATTATCCAGCTTTCAGTGATCGAGAAAAAATGCGCGAATATTTCCGAATTCGTGTGTTTGAGCCAGAATCCATTGTTGGTCGTATTGAGACTATTTCAGAGGAAGATATGATTGATTTTTAAGCCGGCTTTTTTAAAAGCCGGCTTTATTTTTGGGCGGATAATTGTTAGATTGTAAGCATGAAAGGAAGTTCGGGACAAAAGATTGATGTGAAGAAAACAGTTGAACCAAAAGCTAAAAAAATAAGAGTCGCCGTACTTATGGGCGGCCCATCATCCGAACACGAAGTTTCATTGAAAAGCGGCGAAAATGTCGCCCTGGCCATTAATAGAGAAAAACACGATGTCAAAAAAGTTCTGATAGACAAGAAAGGGAAATGGGAGATTCCGCCCGAAGAACTTGCAAAACAGGACGATGTCGCCTTTGTCGCGCTTCACGGCACGTATGGCGAAGACGGCACGGTTCAATCCGAACTTGAGGCAGTCGGTTTGCCTTATACCGGCTCGAATGCACTTTCGAGCGCGTTGGCGATGAATAAATTTTTATCGTTAAGACTTTTGCGCGATATTGGTTTGGAGACGCCGCTTTCATTTTTCGTTTCACGGAAAGAATGGGAAACGGCCCCAATCCGTATTTTCGAACGCATACGATATTATCTCGGGTACCCTGTTGTAATAAAACCGAACGATAACGGTTCGTCGGTAGGCGTTACTATTGTTCGTGAACAAAACGAGCTTATAGAGGCGATGGATGAAGTATGCAAAGTTTCCCGTTCCGCGCTTATCCAAAATTTCATACGTGGTATCGAAGTTACCTGCGGTGTTGTTGATCATGGATGGAGCGGTAGCGCGTTTTCGTTGCTTCCAACAGAAATCGTTCCTAAGGTCAGTCATTTTTTTGACTATCGAGCCAAATATGAGACCGGCGGATCTTTAGAAATTACTCCGGCCCGCCTACCGGATAGTTTTATTCGAATGATTCAACAAATTGCGCTTAAAGTTCATAAAGCGGTTGATGCGTCGGGAGTTTCGCGAACCGATATGATTATTGATAGGCACGGCACGCCGCATGTATTGGAAATCAATACTATACCGGGATTTACGAAGGCAAGTTTGGTGCCTAAAGCAGCAGAGGCAAGCGGCATGGTTCTCGGCGACTTATTCGATATAATGATTCGTGGAGCGCTTCATAGATCTTCACGCCGAGGCGCATAATTTTTTGGTTTTTTGAGTATGACCATCCCAAAACTTAAAACATTGGTTCGGCAATACATGGTCAAAAAAGGACTTTTTGCGTCTCATGCGGTTACGTTTGCTGATGCTTATATTATCGATGAGACATCGAGGATCAATAAGCGTTCGGACATTAAAAATCTGAGTGTTTCCTTAGCCCCACATATTAAACTTAACATCCCTATAGTATCCGCGAATATGGCGGATGTTACGGAATCGGCAATGGCCATAGCTCTTGCGAGGCTTGGCGGGATCGGTTTTATACATCAATTTCTGCCATTAAAGAAACGAGTAGAAGAAGTAGAAAAGGTTAAGCGCGCCGACAATGAAATGATAAAAAATCCGTGGACAGTCACACCGGACAATAGTTTTCTTGATACCGAAAACATGATGTCTAAAAAAGGCATTTCCGGAGTTTTGGTGGTTGACCGCGAGGGTCGTCTTAAGGGAATAATCAGTTCACGCGACACCCGATTTATCCGATATAAATATGGAGAAAAGATAGAAAAGCTTTTTGTGAAAGATATTATGACGCCGCTACCGCTTATTACCGCTTTGCCTACGATTACTACTACCGAAGCCGTTGCCCTGCTTCAAAAGCACAAGGTGGAAAAATTACCTCTCGTGGACCACAAGGGCCGCCTTAAGGGATTGATAACCGCCAAAGATATTTTAAAAAAAGTTCAGTTTGAAAATGCGGCTCGTGACAAAAAGGGCCGTTTGCTTGTGGGTGCTACAGTGGGAGTTTCTCATGGAGTTTTAGAAGAAACAGAAGCGCTCATTGGGGCCGGTGCCGATATTATTCTTGTCGATACGGCGCGAGCCAATTCATATTTAGCAGTAGATGCGGTGCGAATGATTCGTAAGGGATTTTCCAAGGTTGCGCTCGTCGTCGGTAATGTCGATACGCCCGAAGGCGCCCTTCTTCTTGTTAAAGCAGGAGCAGATGGTGTGAAGGTTGGTATCGGTCCGGGCTCGGCCTGTAAAACCAGAATCGAAACAGGAGTTGGGGTACCGCAGCTTACGGCGATTGCGGAATGTGCCGCGATTACCAAAGCGCACGACGCGTCTCTTATTGCCGATGGCGGTATCAGTACCGGCGGTGAATTTGCAAAAGCGCTGGTTGCCGGCGCGGACAGCGTGATGCTGGGTGGACTTTTTGCAGGAACAGAAGAATCGCCGGGAGAGGTATATTATGATGCCGGAGAGCGATTCAAGGTTTACCGCGGTTCTGCAGCGCTTGATACGCAGATTTCCAGGGTTGAAGCAGGCGATTTAGACCATGTGCGCGCTCCGGAGGGTGTAAGTCGTAAAGTCTCTTATAAAGGCGAAAGCGTTGAAGAGATAATTAAAGGACTTTTGGGCAATGTGCGTTCTTCTATGAGTTATGCCGATGCGTTTACTGTTAAGGAATTTCAAGAACGGAAGTTCAGACTTCAATCCGAGGCGGGGCATTTTGAAGGAAGGGCAAAAATATAAAAATAAAAGCGGTTGGCGGTCGATCTAAACGATCGGGAACAGTAGGCCTGTGTTGACTTTTGTTTGAAGAAAAGGCATAATGCGACCAGCAGTTATTTGTCAAACTATATTCTAAAAAAGAAAGAAAAGGAGAGTTCGAATGAACGAAAAAGATCGTGCACTTTTCACTGCTGTATCTGGACTCAAATGGCCGACTCAAAGTCGTGATTATTTGGTCAAGATGTTTCGTGATGCGGCAGTTTCGGATCGTGCCCGTTTCATTATACTTGCCGGTCATATTGTTGACGGTAAGTTTCTTGAACAAGAGTACAAAGACCGTTTGCAGAGCGAAATCGATATCTTGAAAACAGAGTTGGCAGTTGAACTTGAAGACCGTGGTGCCGAAAACGCACAAACAGTTGAGCGTTTAGAAGCGCAGGTCAGTCGAGGTACTTTTGATCGGGCATCGCTTAAAGCCAAAAAGCAGCAATTGAAAGATAGTGTTGTTGAATTAAAGAACGAAGCGAAATCCAAAATGCAGGAGCTGTCCGATTCGTTCCGCAAAAGATTTGTTGATGAAATGTCCAAAGGGCTTGATGGTTTTTTACCGGTTATTCCCGAGATGCGGTACCACATTGTCATTGCTGAAGATGTATACGACAAGCCGATCGGCGTAGAGATTTTGGAAGCACTTCAAAATCGTCGACGTCGAAACGGGACTAATGATATCGTGCTTCATGGAGAACGTCGTGACGGTTTCTATGATACCGAGGTAAAGATCCCGGTTCGGATGGAAGGTGTTGATGAAATTCGCGTGATCGTTCCAAGACGTCAGCCGTGGTTCTATCGAATCATCACGAGTTTCATGCAGCGGTTGATTAACAGTTTCACGCCGCGCACTTTTTCAAAAGAACCCGATCTGATTCTTGTTGGTTGTACCGGTACGGCTGCGCATCTGCCATATTATGAAGGTGTGCCTTCAATTGCAGTGCCGGCGCTTCACAAAATCGATGAAGTTCTTTCGACCGAGAATATGGTCGGATGCGTTTCGGTGAGAGCAACTCATTGTGGCAGAAATGGTAAGGTTACGTTCGTGCCTAAATTTCATGATTTCAGGCGGACAGTTCTTCACGAAAAAGAGTTTGCTG
>JACRFG010000072.1 GCA_016234345.1 Candidatus Jorgensenbacteria bacterium | reverse complement strand
GCAAGAGTTATGCAAAAAAAATTACAGAGATGGAATCGGGAAACGAAAAATCAGTTTCCGCTAACTTTGGGAGGATTATTGTGCCGTTCAATTATCAATCACCGATTGCCCGAACGCTCCATGTGCGCTACGTTCTTTCGTTAGCTGACGTCAATGATCCGCGCCTGGAGAAAGTCTTTCAAGAAGGCGAAACGAGAGTTTATGAGATTAAAGGCGAATAGACAAGATAAAATTATTCTCGTCGGTTTATTTTTGGTTTCTTTTTTACTCCGTATCGCGTTTTGGAGCAGATTCCCTCCGGGATTTACCGCTGATGAAGCGACGATGGGATACGATGCCTACAGTCTGTTAAAAACAGGGAAAGATCAATTTGGGACTTCTTGGCCGCTCGCATTCCGATCGTTTGGTGACTGGCGGCCTCCGTTGTACGTGTATGCATCAATGCCATTTATCGCACTTTTTGGGTTGACGCCGCTTTCGGTGCGGCTGCCATCAATGATTGCCGGCTCGCTGGAAGTTGGTCTTGCCTATCTTCTCACGAAGGAATTATTCTCGAAGAAAGCAGGAATTTTTTCAGCGGTTTTACTGATGCTCTCTCCGTGGTCCTTGTTGCAGACGAGATTTGCACAAGAGGCGAACCTCTCAACACTGATAATTTTTTCCGGAGTAACGAGTTTTATTCTTTGGTTCAAAAGGCGCGCTCGTCCTTATGCACTCTGTTTGGCAGTATTTTTTTCGTTGTCTTTTTATAGTTACCATAATGCGCGATTGACGACTCCGCTATTGCTTATCGCGATGTTTTGGATCATTTTTAGGAAAAAAGAGAAATATTGGCGACAATGGGTGACTCCGATCATCATCGGAGCAGTCTTGGTCTCCCCGCTTTTTTTATGGATAAAACAGAAGCCGGAAGCATTGTTTCGTCGAGCGTCAGCCCAAAGCGTTTTTTCTGATCCTGCGATCAAAATTGCCTTGTGGAAAGACATCGTGTCAATGCCGCCCGACTACCCGATATGGCTTTCGAGATTACAACATAACAAGCCGCTTTATTACGGAAAAGCAATACTAGGGGGATATCTTTCGCACTTCGATCCGAGATTTTTATTCCTTAGCGGCGACCCGCACGAGCGTTTTCGGACGCCTCTGTCCGGGCTTTTGAACTGGACGATGATAATTTTTATCCCGATAGGATCCCTCATGTTCATTCAAAGAGAGGCGACGCATCGATTCATTCTATTTTGGCTTTTTACATCTCCAATAGTCGCGTCGTTGTCTACAATCGTCCCAAACTCTCAACACGCACAAGACATGATGATTCCTCTGCACCTCATCGGCGGCGTTGGTGCTGCGAGGCTTTTTGAATGGATGACTGTTTTGCAAAAATCCCTTGCCCTTTCATTGTTTCTTGTTTCTTGCTCCTTGTTTCTTTATGGTTACGCAAAAATTATTCCCGTTCAAACAAAATACCTTCAGGCGTGGCACTATTATGGAGATTTGTTTAAGAAATTGAGCCCATTCTACGGAAGTAAAATTGTGTTCCTGGGTGGACAGTATTACATCAATCTCGCGTTTTATTTACGGGAGGACCCTGCGGTATTCCAGGAGGAAGTTCGCATCAGTCGTCCGGATAATCTTGCAGAATTTGATCATGTAGAATCATTTGGTTCGTATGAGTTTCGAAAAACGCGGGATATTCCAACGGAATTGAATCCTGATACAGTGTATGTGCGGTTGAATGAAAATGGGGAATTGTTGCCGGATGATATTGAAGTCGTTGACCGCGAATTCTGGCCGGACGGGAAGAGAGAGTACGTCGCCTTTACATTATCCAATGATTCGAATGATTAGACGGAGGAAAATGAAACGCTTATCTATTTTCGTCGGTATTCTTGCACTTATCATAACGTTTCATTTATACCAGCTCAATAGTATCCCCCCCGGACTCTCAAATGACGAGGCGAATATTGGTTATGAAGCATGGTCCATCGCGACGACCGGGAAAGATCAGTGGGGTGATGCGCTCCCGGCCGTTTTTGAAGGATTCGGCAATTGGAGTCTTCCGGTTTATATTTACTTGTTATCTCCACTCATAAAAATATTCGGTCCAACCATTGTTGCCGTCCGCCTTCTGTCGTTGATCTCTGTCGTAACATTGTCGGGATTTTCGTATGTTCTGCTACGAGAACTGCGGAAAACCCCGCATGACTGGCTGGCAGTCGTTGCATCAGTTTTCGTTGGTTTTACTCCATGGATTTTTGGATTATCGCGGACGGCAAATGAAGCGACATTAGCGGTGGCATTTTTTGTTGCTGGCCTTGTTTTTTTCTTACGCGCACAACAACGTAAAGGATCGATGATCAGTCCGGTAGTTCTTTTTTCGCTTGCGGCGCTGACGTATTACGGCATGTGGGTATTTATTCCGTTATTCCTCTTTACCATAGTCGTCATAGTGAGGAAGTCATTGGTGGTTTCAACAAAAGACCGTATTGCCGGAGGAGCTATTATTGCCGTTCTGATTTCCGTTCTCGTTCTCATCTCTTTTCGACAGGGAGGGAATAAGCGTTTAAATCAAGTCAATATTTTTAACGATCCCGCGCTTGTCGGCGTACTTAACCAGAAACGGGGAAGTTGCGTCGAGATGTATCCGAATGTACTTTGCCAATTATTCTTTAACAAACCAACGACGTACGGCGCAACGTACATTTCAAATTACGCGTCTCATTTTTCTCTCAGGGAGTGGTTTATTTTTAATTCTGCTCCGGGGATTTTGCCTCAAGGAGGATTTTTCCTTCTCATCCAAGCGCCGTTATTTTTGATTGGTCTTTGGTTCATCGTACGGAGAGGAAATTCAATGGAAAAATCAGTCTATCTTTCTTGGATACTCTTGGCTCCGCTGGCAGACAGCCTCACCGGCCCCGGCAATTTTACGAGGTCGTTTATTCTGGCTCCGGTCATTCCCCTCGTCGGTTCCTATTCGTTATTTATGTTGTCTAAGAAACTGCGGGCTATTGTCTTACTCGTATTTGCCTTTTCGTGGATGGGATTTTTTCTATCCTATACATCGTTATTTCCAAAAGCAAATTCAATATATACGCATTTTGAGTATCAACCTCTTATGGAGTACATGAGGGGCGAAAAACTGCCAATTTATCTCTCTTCAAGATTCAGGGATACGAAGCAATATGTGTTTCTATTATTCTACAATCGCATGTTGCCGCGAAGTTTTCAGCAGGACAGAACCGTCATTTTCGAAAAAGAAACAGACGGATGGATTTGGGTAAAGCAACTTGATAATTGGCATTTTACCAAGTCGATCCCAATAATTGGGGACCTCCCGTCAGATTCGGTTTTGATTGGAGCATCAAAAGAAGAGATAGAACCGTTCGTTAAACAGTACCAACCTTGCCTTGGGATACAATTACATCCAAAGAACACAATTTATTATCTTACCGGTGATCCCGCGTTCTCAGTCCTCGAGGTAAAAAAAACAGGGGAGATGACTTGTCCGGAACCTAAAACACCATGAAGCGAATTTCATCATTCCTCTTCAAAAATAAGTATGTTTTTTTTCTGGTTCTCTTATCCCTTGTGGTGGCAAGAGAATGGTTTTTGCCGGGATTGCCGCAAACCCACGACGCAGAGGTTCATATCAGCAGGTCATATGAGTTTTTTGATTCTTTATCCGAAGGAAATGTCTTGCCGCGCTGGGCTGGACGTTTCAACTGGACATACGGGACCCCGGCAATCATGTTTTTATATCCAGTTGAGCCCTACGTCGCTGCCCTCATCCACTCTGCAACAAGGCTGTCGTTTATTGACGTTTTTAAACTACTGTTAGTTTTGTCGTATGTTGGATCGGGAATTGCGTGGCATTTGTGGTTGCGAGAATTGAAGTTTTCAGAGAAAGCTTCTTTTGTCGGAAGCGTTTTTTACCTTCTCGCGCCGTATCGGCTCGTCGATATGTTTGTACGAGGAGCGCTCGCGGAACATGTCTGTTTTTTCTTTCTCCCGCTCATCCTTTTTTTCTTTACAAAATTGTGGAGGGTACGAAGAAAACGATGGTTTGTTGCTTCAAGCGTTAGTATCGGGATTCTTATTGGATGGCACAATTTGTCTGCCTTGATGTACATCCCCATTGTTTTACTGTATCCAATTTTTCTGAAGACTTTCAACAACGAAATTTCTTTTAAAAGAGACGACATTGCTCGACATTACTCCGCAATTTTTTTTGGTGTCGCACTGACTACATTTTTTTGGCTTCCGGCGCTTCTTGAGTCCCGCTATACGCTTGCCTCATGGTTATTTCCGGTTCAGCAGGGGTATCGAGATCACTTCCTCGCGTTTTGGCAACTGGTTTGGTCAAAGTGGGGATACGGTTTTTCGCTTCCGGGAACGAAAGACGACGGTATGAGTTTTCAGATTGGCGTCGCGCATTGGCTTGTACTGATTGTTGGATTGTTCCTTGCTGCTTTCTGGTTCATAAAGAAGAAATTATCCTGGAGAAATCCGAAACAGGTATTTTTACTCGGAGGTTTCTCATTGATCCTCATCGGCGGTTTCTTCGTATTGCCGATTTCTTTACCGATTTGGGAACGCATTTCGTTGCTCCAGAAGTTTCAACTTCCCTGGAGATTTCTTTCTTACATCGTGATTGGGACGTCAATGGTCGCAGCGATTCTTACCGAACATATCCGCGGCAAAAAAGTCTTCGCCGCGATGTTGGTCCTCCCGATCATCTCGAGTGTTTACTTTTGGCATACCGGAGGGCCGTCTTCGTTGACGGAAGCATTTTTGACGGTAAATTATGTCGGAACGAGCGACACCGGAGAATCAACTCCCGTGTGGGCAGTCCGATTTCAGGAGAAATTTCCGAAAGCTCCCGTTGAAGTAGTGAGCTCATCGGGTCGCGTCGTTCTCGGCAGCGTTAAAAAACAAAATAATCTCCACGAATTTACGGTGAACGCCAACGCCGATGCCCGGCTTGTCGATAACACGCTCTATTTTCCCGGCTGGAAAGTGCTGGTCGACGGCAGAGAAGTCCCGACCGAATATCAGGATGAAAATTGGAGAGGACTAATCACGTTTCCGATAAAACCCGGGGAACACACCGTTAGAGTCTTGTTTGAAGAAACGCTTCTTCGGAAAATTGCAGATGCGGTATCAATCATCAGCGCCGGGGCGCTTATCGCGATCGCCTTATGAATCTTACACTATTCTTTGGCGCGCTGTTGCTGTTTTTTTGGCCAATGATCGAAGAGCGGCGACTTAAGAAAATTTTTGTCGTTATTCTTTTTCTTTTGGCCGCCTATGAATTGATCAGAATGCCCTATCATCTGTTTATTGTGAACATATAATGATGTTCCTCTCAAAACCATCCGTACAATTGGCGGTCATTCTCGCTGTCGCGTTTCTCCTGCGAACTATTTCGCTCGACACGTATCCGATCGGTTTGTACTCGGACGAAGCGGCGTTTGGATACAACGCCTCTCTCTTGTTGAAAACCGGTCACGATGAGTACGGAAGGTTCTGGCCGGTCAGTTTTGAATCATTTGGAGATTGGAAGCCTCCGATGCAAGGATGGCTTGCGATTCCATTCATTGCTCTTTTAGGGCTAGAGGAGGTCGCGGTGCGTTTGCCGTCTGCAATTTTGGGAACAGCGACGGTGGGAGTCATATATTTCCTCGCTCAGACTATAGTAAGGCCCTGCCTTGCCACAGCAAGGCCGGGACATTTCAGATTAATGCCATTAGTGGCCGCATTAATGCTGACAATTTCACCTTGGCATATTTTCATGTCGAGAACGGCGATGCTGGTAGCGGTGGAAGTATTTTTTGTGAGTCTAGGAGTACTGGGATTAATAAAAGGTCTCAATTATTCTATCATTCCAACGAAAGCCACGTCAGACGTGGCGAAAGCTGGAATCTATTTACATAGATTCCGGATTAAACGGTTCGACCGTCCTGAGCTCACCGCCGAAGGATCCGGAATGACAATGATTAATTGGTGGTGGATAGTTTCAGCGATAAGTTTTAGCGGAGCAATTTACAGTTATTACGGATCACGAGTGACGGTACCGCTGATTTTATCTGCCTTTACCGTAGCGTACTTTAACGAACTAAAGTTAAGATTTCGAGAATTGCTTATTCCCGTAATCGTTGGAGCTACACTGCTATCGCCGTTGGTTGTTCAGTCAATAAAAGAGCCGTTGATATTAACCGGGAGGGCAAAGACTACCAGCGTATTTTTTAATGATAACGTTAGGATACAATTGTGGGACGCCCACACAAAAGCCGGCCTCAAGATGGTTCCCCCGGTTGTATCTCGATTTTTTGACAATAAACTCTATTTTTATATCAGGGATATTTCTGGTCGTTACCTCTCCCATTTTTCTCCTCAATTTCTCTTTCTGAACGGGGACAGCAGGCCTCCTTTCAAAATCCCTAATCTCGGTTATTTGCACATGGTTGACGTGCCGTTTTTTTTACTCGGTTTATACCTTTTAAG
>JACRFG010000070.1 GCA_016234345.1 Candidatus Jorgensenbacteria bacterium | reverse complement strand
TTTTCCTTTTCTTTTCTGTGGCGCGTCCCAATGTCTCATGAACAGCGTGGAGCGTATCTTCGGTCATTGTGATTGCGGTTTGGAGGGCAACGCGCCATAAGTTGTCTTCGGGGAGATAGAAATAAATTTCGGCTTTCTTGAGCGTATCTTTCCGCAAACGTTGTAGTTGAGCGATAGCCCTTTCCGCCTTTTCGCATAAATCGTCTTCCTCACGTTTCTTTTGCTGTATGAACGATTCGATACAGACCAAGAGCAAGAGAAATCCGAAAATACAGAACGTGATGTACATCGCGATCATAGTTTCCTCGGCTCAAGTTTAGTTATAAAAAAGTTTCTATGCTGATTAAAAGTATAACACTCTATAGTGTCATTGTCAATTATAGAAGATTAAAATAATCTTACTCACTTTCGGCGCTCTGTTCTCGCCAGAGAGCCGCATAAAGACCCGATTTCTTTAACAGTGTCTGATGATTGCCTTTTTCAATGATTTTACCTTTTTCGAGAACAAAGATTTTATCAGCGTGTGCAATAGTAGAAAGTCGGTGCGCTACCATTATTATCATAAGACCGGGTCTAGTTTTTCCGATGTCTTGGATCGTTTCAGTGATTGATTTTTCTGTAAGTGAATCAAGACTGCTTGTCGCTTCGTCGAAAATGATGAGTTCTGGGTTTCTCAAAAGTGCGCGGGCAATAGCCAAGCGCTGACGCTCTCCGCCCGAAACCTTGATTCCACTTTCCCCTATTCTTGTGTCGAGTCCTTTGCCGGTTCGTTCGATAATGCTTGTGGCTGAAGCTTGCCCGAGAGCCTTGAGACACTCCGCGTCGGATGCTTTAGGGTTTACGAACAACAAATTTTCTCTTACGGTTCCGGCAAAAAGCTGCGTATCTTGCGAAACATAGCCTACCCGGTTTCTTAAAGCATCGTAATCAATAGATCGCGTGTCAATTCCATTTATAAGAAGATTACCTTCAGTTGGTTCGTATAAGCCAACAAGAAGTTTTACAAGCGTAGTTTTTCCCGAACCAGAAGGCCCTACAAACGCTATTGAAGTACCGGCATCGAGTTCTATATTTACGTCGGAAACCGCTTTTAGAGGTCCTCGGTTGTACGCGAAGTCTACATTTTTAAATTTGATATTGGCTAGAGATCCAAGCGTGGTGGGATTTTCCGATTTTTTAGCCGGCGGAATGTCGAATATTTTTTGAAGCGCTTCCATGCTGCCTCTGGCTTCTTGATATTGTGAAGCTACGTTACCAAACTCGGCTAACGGATTAAAAATAAAGAACGAGTAGAAAAGAAGACTGAAGAATTGACCGAGTGTGATATCTTTTTGAAAAACAAGCCATAACATGAGAAGCATGAGCAAAGAACGCAAGCCATTGATGATTGTTCCTTGGATGAAGCTAAAAGTTCTGATGAGGCGAACTTTCTTTAATTCCAGTTTTAGTATTTCGTCGTTTACGTTGTTTAAACGGTTTGTTTCTTGGGATTCCAACCCTAAGCTTTTAACCAATTCAACATTGCGGATTGTTTCGGTGGTAGATCCGGCCAGATCGGCTGTTTCAGCGACAATTTCTTTTTGAGCCGTCTTGATACGACGGCTGAGCATCATCGTGGTAAATCCCAGGACGGGAATAATAAGAAGATATAAGAATCCAACCGTCCAATTTACGATAAAAGCGTATGATATTACAAAAGCAATACCAACGAGACTGAAGAAAAAAATATTGATCGCACTCACTATAAATATTTGCGAATCATTGCGAGCACGCTGCAAGGTTTGGAGGAGTTCTCCTGAGCGTTGATCTTCGAAGATGCTGTAAGGCAGAGAAAAAGAATGAGCAATACTGCGTGCATATAATTCGGCTCCCACCCGGCGCGTGATGACATTAACGTAATATTCCTGGAAATTTTTGGCTACACGGGAAACAAAAGCCACTCCTATCGTAGCTAGGAGCAGTAATATAACCCCCCGGACGAATTCGGTTTGCGATAAAACGTCGATACGCAAGGCATATCGGTCAATAATCAGACGGAAAATCTGCGGGTCAAGGAGGGAAAATATTTGGTTGATCGTTGCAAGAAATAGGGCTAAAAATAGAATTTTCTTGTATTGTTTTATATATTGCCAAAGTAAACTCATTGTTCGTTAGTTTTTTAGTAGTTGCGTGACTTATTTTACAGGAATATCAGACAATTGAAAAACCGCATGGTTTACCCAGCGGTTTTTGTCGTTATAACACTTAATACTCTTTACAGAGCTCTTTTCCTAAAGGAGAATCGTCAGAAATCTCTTGGCGGTCACCTTCCATTAACGGAAGAATATCATAGGTGACGTGCATGTAAAGAATTTCTTCAACGAGGCCATCTGTTTTGATGGGTAAATTAATTTCAATTTCTTTTATGAATGGAGTAAATCTTACTGGTTCTGTTCTTTCTTGTTTTTCGATCCAATTTCGCAACATGCGGTTGGCTCGTTGAACCATCTCGGCGTCAGTTTCGGGTCCTTCTCCCGCATCTCCGCGAAACACTTTATTTCGTTTTACGTGGAAACTAACAGCTGCCATATTATCCCTCTTTTTCTAATGTTTTCGTTAGCGTTTGTTTCAGAACATTCATGGTTTCGTCCGGTGAATTGCTGTAGGTTGTTTTGTGTTCACCGCTTTGAAAATCAAGCGTGTCGATTTTGACGCCCTTTCTTACGGTTACAAGCCAATACTCGAATGTACCGAGGACAACGTATAGCCAATTCAATGTCCATCCGTTAAGCCATCGGTTAATGAATGTCCAGCTTACAGGCCAGAAGATGCTCGTGAGCAGGTTTTCTATATGGCGCGTGCTCGCATGTAATAAGTGGTTTCTGAACGTGTTCATCCCGATACAACAATTTTGGTAGGTAAATGTCGTCATGGCGAACATAGTGAAAACTACAAAAAACAAGTACAGTTTCCAACCGTACGATAATAACATTGCTGCCAAGGTAACCGGTCCTATTTCTAAGTATGCGGATATTCCCGATCCGATCATGACCACAAGGTATACGAGTCCACTTTCGGGCGCGTAGGCAAAGATAAAACTTAAAACAAAACCTACGGCACTCAGTATGGCATTTTTCATTCTCTATTCTCCGTTGATTGTTAAGCTTAATAAGCTCGAAATATAATAAATCAAATACACTACTATTGTCAAATCGTTTTAACGATTCGCCAGTTCTTATAAGAGAGAAAAAGAGATTAACGACATAATCTTTACAAATATTGTTTGATAATGTATAATAATATTAGTGAATTGAAAACAGAAAATTGGATTATCAAATGTCAGTTATCCTTTCTCCCCCGCCCGTTGAGTCAATCATGGATATGGTGAATGACGGGGTTTCTCTTTGGCCAATAAGTATTATAACTAACAGAGATATCAAGTCTGAAATAACGATACGGCAGAATTTACTGGGAAAGCTTACGTCGCTATTTAAGAACATTCCTAATGTGACTACGAGTATCGTAGAAGCAATCAACTCGGGCAAAGTCGATGAAGAACAAGCTGCCGGACTCTATGAATCTTTGGCGGATTTTTTTGACTACGATCCCGAACATGCACGACTTATTTTATATTTTCCTTTTGAACTTATTCCTCCTCAAACGTGGGAACTGCAAAACGTAAAGCTTGCCATAGCGATACGTTCTTTTGTCACTTCTTACATACGAGCGTGGAAAACGCTTCTCAAGGAAAATGACGTAAGAGCAAATTTCGTAAATGGCAGTATTCTAGAACCGGAACTGAGCTCGGATGGCCAGCCGATGGTACGAAAGGCGGCCCATCTTATCCCGAATCTTGTTGAAAAAAGTCTCATTTCGATTGAAGAAGTGCTTGAACTTGTTAAGAACTATCCCGATGAGACACTTCGTAATAGTGTTGCGGATACATTGCCGGTGCTTTTTGATATGTCATTGCTATCAAAATCCGATTGTGATAACGCACTTCGTACCGTCATATCCTTTTTGGAGAGAAGAAGATCGTATCAGAGACTTCTTAGGTTAAACAAGATCGAAGAAGCAGGATTGCTCGATAATCTTGATGCAAACATCGCCGTCGAGCTTAATAATATCGAAATTCGAGCAGCGCTTGATGCGTCACGAGAAATTTCTTTGGGCAGAGTTTTCTGGGAAAAGGTTGATCGAGAAGAGCAGCTGATTCGAGCATATGCCGATGCTATCGCTCGAGTTTTTCTAAAAGATCAGGAATCTTCGAAAGATATCCTTAACTTTTTTGAAGATCAGCATGAAACGATTTCTTTGTGCGCGGTTATACGCGGCATTGGTGTGGCGATTGAAAAAATTGCTGTCAAAAACCGCGTTAGTGCGAAAACGTTGGTTTGTGCCCATTACGAGAAATTATTTTCTGATCTTTATAAAAACGGAACGTCGAAAATCAAGGATGCGATTACACAAACATTGCTCCATTGGAATTACTTTGATCTTCTTACGGATGGATTACTCGCGGAATTGAGCATTGTTCCTTCCCAAGCTGATTTATCATTTTCGGAACGGAGCGATTTTATTCAAAACGATGTGCATGCATTAGGGCCCGTTGTTGAGCTTTTGAGCTCTCAAGAGAGATTTTCGCGATTTTTCTACCCGGCGATTCTGCTTTATGGATCACGGATTAAGGGATACGCGAAACAAGAGGCGGATTTGGATATTGCTGTTTTTGTGAAACCAGAAATCCTCCTCTCTCAAAGAATTCAAGTACGCGAGACATTGAAAGAAATCTTTCCGAAAGGAAAAGTTGTTGAATTCTGGCTCGTTCAAAAAGGAAATAGCCTCGAAGTCCGAGATTTTTCGGAGAACAATGATGTAACCTTGGCTGATCCTACGTGGGCTCATCTTCTTTTTGGCGGCGCATGGCTTGGCAAGGAAGATGCGCTTCGTGAATTGCATAAAAAGCTACTTTCCGGATTTTTTGATTTGGAAGGGAGAGAGTTTTTAGGACATGATGCGAGAACGGTGCTGTTACGGGAGTTCGAGCGAGAAGTGCTTCAGTATCGACTCATGCATAAGGGTTATCTGTATCTATATCCTCTTCAGGGCGGTGTATCTGCTCCACACGCAGAGGATATTGATGCTCAAAGCACATTTTGGGATTCCGGTTATCGGAGACTAGCAACAAAGCTATTTGTTGAAAGAGTTTTTCTTCCTCGGAAACGTGGGAGAAAAAAATAAGGCAGTTCATGAAGAACTGCCTTTTTTTATTATTTCAATTTTGTCGTTTTCGGTCGGACCAAAAGATTTTACAATCACCGGTAAACCGAGGTTCCCCTCGATTGTGGGAATTATAGAATCTTTCGGGGCTGTCATGAGAGTCGGGGTGCACGTCCGGAGAAAATTCCCAAGTTTTTCCTGGCGTTCGGATTGTTCATTGCCTGTTTTGTGCCTCGCGATAATCCGTTCAACACCTCCCCTCTTGTTTATTGAGAAAAATCCATCGTGAACTGTGTCGGTCGGTAATTGATAAGCATCACAATATTCCCAAACGTCAGGCGATTGAATTCTATCTAGACAGGTAATAACCAGACCATCGATAAAGCCACGACATGCTTCGATCGCATATTTCGCAGCCACCATGTCGAAATAACCAACTCGAAATGATCCTTGCCAAGCGTGATTCCCATTCGTCGTATCCGGCAATTCTTTGGTGAGTTTCTGATTTTCAGTGACAAACGGACCAGAACCGTGCCGTGTGTGATATGCTCGCAGGATGCCGAAGCTTTTTACCTCGCCATCGTAGTTGCATTCATCAATGAGATTGAAAGCTATTTCGGGAACAGCTCGCACCTTTGTTATAAAAGGATGAAAACCGTACCATCGATCGAGTAAGACGCCTTGTGATGATTCTACAACTATTGTACCTGGAACGCTGAGAATTTTTTCTGCAACGTAGTCGGTATCGACAATGCGCACTCGCTTTGCTAATTCCGCAAAACGCTCAACTGCCCATTGTACGATATCATGATTTTCGAGTTCATTGACCTTAGAACACACTGCTTCTCGGATTTCATCTGATACGAGACTAGCGCGATCGGCTAATGCTTCGAATTCAGTTAATTTATGAAGTCTAATCGCTTCCAATTTTTCGGCGATATCCGGTTTTGTTAGATCTTTTGCTCGGATCGGAATCGCTTCGGGAATTTCGGCGTCAAGAATTGTCTCCCCGATACCGATGCCTACGGAACCGTAGCGGTTTTTCCCACGAAGAATTTCACGTAAACGTCCGGCGATGAGCTGGAATGGTGAAATAACAAGCGCATCTTCATGAATGGTCAGTGTCTCGAAAACGCTTGAAATTCCTTGTTCGTGTTTCAAAGCCTCTCCTTCGGCAAGAATTGCATGCGGATCAATCACCATGTTTTTAGAAAGGTGAGTTGCTGATCCACGAAGCGTGCCGCTGCCGAATTGGGAAAAGATATGTTCTTTCCCCGAGGCGGTTAGAACCCGATGGAAAGCCTGTGCGCCACCCGTACGAATCACGGTATGCGCCCGGTGCGTGGAACAAAGCCAATGCGTTGTTCCACCCTTTCCTTCGTCGCCATAACCAAGGCCGGTCACAATGAAAATTTGCTTTCGCTTATTCACACAAATCCCCTTTCTTTTAAAAATGGGCGGTTATGATAACCGCCCACTCGTTACTGGTGAAATACTAGGACATTACAATCCGATGTTGGAAGCTGATTTCTTACCATCAGGTTTTTTCTTAGGCATTTTTCCGGAAGCATCGATTGGCCATATATCTTCACGATTCTTAAATCTCGAGCCGGGCGTAGGGATCTTATCGAAATTCGGCAAAGCCGTTTGCATGCCAACCGGTATGCCAGCCAGATCATTTGTGATCCGGGCGATAGCAGCACCATCCGTCTTGATGGCTTTAAGGAATTCAGGAATTCCTTTCGGCTTGATCACGCCTTCCGTAAGACCAATGATACAGGCTTGAACTTGGGCCAGATCTTCGGTTCGGGACAGTTTCACGACCCGATCCTCGCCAATCAGGTTTGACCACCAATTGGTGGTGCTACCTTGACTACCAATTTGTAGGAAGAAAACATGCCATTTCTCGAGCACTTTTTTTGCAATCTGTTCCAGGGTTGGTAACGACTGCGGCTTTTTCGAGTCGAATGCTTTTTCCATCACTTCTTTGCCAAAGACTTTCCTGAGGAGTGTTCCTCTTGCATCAAGTTCGTCCCTGCCGATTTCATCACCAACGATGAAGTAGTAACCCTTGAGGCCATAATTCACAATACTTGTCTTTGTGAGATAACCGGCCGCAAACAAACCTAACTGGTAATCTTCCGTCGAATCGCCGCCGCGTCTTTCTGGGACAAGAAGACCCATCTGTCGCTCGACTTCATTGTCGGGCTCAAACTGGGTCGACTGGAATGGAAATTGATCACCTTGATCTTGGACAACACAGGTTTGAATTTGGACATGATACCGTTTGAGTACTGCATTTGCGCCTTGGACCAATAAATCCTGGACTTTGGGTAGTGCTTTGAAAGCAACCTCAACGTTGCCGCCCATTGAACCGGTCGTATCAAGATCGGTCTTTACGGGCATAGCCGTACCGAACTGCAATACAAACTCGTCTCCATCGGGTACGAGAAGATTATTTGACATTCTTACTACGTTGTATTGGGCAGGATCAACCAGTGGGTCAAGTCCCTTGCCTTGTTTGGCTCGATCTTCACCTTCGAACGTGACGCTTTTGCGTTCTCTCGCAACAGTCGCTCGCGCTCTATAAGTGGTGTCAGACCAAGAGCCTTTTTCTCTCATAATGTATCCTTTCCGTAATATGTTTTTAAAGTTACTTAACCGCTTGGAGCATAGAATTTTACGGAAATGCGGTTAATTTCCGTTGCCAGCATTTTATATAATTTTCGGATTTATGTCAATATTTAATTTACTTTTGAACAATAAAAAGGACCACTTTAAAAGTGGTCCTCTGCAATAACTCATCAAGAAAATTCAATCAGAAAAGTTTTCCCAAAATTTCATAGCTTTATCGAAATGATCTCGAGAAACGCCGTCCGATAGCATGAAATGTTCGTAGCCAAGCTTACGCATGTAATTGATGTCCGAAAGGTCTGCAAGTGATACATCGCCGTTTTCAAGGCCAAGCAATAGGCGTGAGGCGCAAATCGCTTGCGAATCGCGATTAATAATCGAGGTGAGGGCCTCCGGCATTGCTTTAAGGCCTATCTGAATCATTAAATCGTCCCGCGCCGCTACCAATCGGTATCCGTGTAAATCTGTTGGTTTCGAATCGCGGACGAAATCAACTCCGGCTTGCGACTCGATTTTGAGCATTCTTTCGAATTCGTGAAGATCGTTAAATCCGGGAGCATATTCGATTATCGCATCTTCAAGTTCTTTTATATCCACTTGATTTTCAACAAAAGAGAGGAGGAAGCCAGTAACATTTTCCCGTAGCCCCGCTTTTATATACTCGTGATCGAGGGGCAAAAGACCGCCCTTGATCTCAAGTTTAGAGGAAAGAATATTTACGGCTTGACCGCGACCGACTGGTGCTTTGGGTAAGGGATCAACATAAATTTCTTGACCGTTAACAACCTCAATAATTTCACAGCAATCATCACCCCGAAAACAAACCTTGGCTGGTAATTCAACCTTAATCTCATGATTTAAAACAATGGGGCCTTCGGGAAGATTTGCCCATTCAATAACACGAAGCTGTTTTCCTTTGAGGTCGATATAAACCGGTTTTTTGAGCGGCCGAGCAATTTCCATGATTCGGCGTACTGTTTCTGCAGGCGGATACGCGGAACTCATTCCGGTATTGTATCGAACCGCATCAACTTTCGGATGTGTAATAATCTTTCTCAGCAATTCCTTCTGGTGGACTGGCGGCAAACTGACTATAAGCACAAATGTTCCTTATGGTATTTTTCCAAACGTACTCATATTATTTTGACATGATTATATTTGAAAGTCAATATATAATTCATGGCCAAATAAAAAACCGCAAGCGATTGCCTGCGGTTATTCTGAATCTTAATAATCAATCAAAGCCCCCAGCCCTTATCTTTTGAAGGTGGTTTCTTGTCTGATTTCTTTTCTTTCGACGAATTGTTAGTTTTCGTACGTGAAGATTTAATGGGTTTGAAATCTTCAAGCGGCGCTAATGCTTCCGCAACTTCACCGATGCGCTTTTCTGACTGTGGTTCATACTTGACCCCTTCGCCCAAATCGAGCGGTCGAGTTCGCATGTCTTCAAGATATTGTTTGAGCGTTCGCGCGCCCGAAACAATTGCGTAAAGACCAAGGGTGATATCGCCGATTGCTAAGTCGCCTGCATCACCCCGCGGCATAAGAACGACGCGATTTTTTCCCAAAACTTCTTGCCACTCTCGTACAATTTTTGCGTCGGTGCCACTTTTGTAATACCGATGAATGAGAAAAACATTACCCATAAATTTCTTAAGGAGGTCTGCAAAAACTTCTTGCGCATCAATATCTTTATGTTTCCCGCCAAAATGTTCAGTGAGATCATCGGCAAACAGTTTTTTGCGAAATCCTTCGTCGCCGGTAAACAAACAAATAGGATTTTTTGCGTTCGGCAGATCACAGAGATATGCGTAATAATATGCGGCCATTTCATATGACTCCATATCTTGGCCGCCTCCCTGACCTTCGAAATAGATCTTTTTGAAGAATCGGTCGAGATTCCGTAATGCAGAAAAATCAGCCATTTGGAGCGGCGCATTATCTGATGTGATATCTCCGACTGCAGCTAAGCTCATTTTTGGATCAGGGAGATATTTCCGAGCTACGATTTGGCCGACAATGCCGGGCCATTTATCCCAAATAATCTTTGGCAAATTACCCATAGAACCGGTAACGTCAAAAAGATATACCAATGGATTTACGGCGTTACAGACAAGTTTTCGATCTTTCGGTAGGAGTGAAGCATCGATAGAAGCGCGAGAAAGCTCACGTTCCACCGTACTTGAGGTTCCAACTGAAGTCCGAAGCGCGCTGTCAGTAACATCGCGATCATAATAACTTCCACCACCACCCACGTATTTTTCCTTTCTTTCTGATGATTAATTAGTGTTTTAAGAGCTGGTTATAAAATAACTGATTTATGGCATTTTCGTCAAGTAAACCCCGTTAGAAGCTCACACGAGACATTAATCTTTGTGCTCGCCAAAACCAAATCGCATTCATCTCTATTCTATCTATGGCAAGCCATAAGGTGTTCTGTTTCTAACGGGGTAAAAATCGGAAAGCCCCACACTAATGTGTGAGGCTTTAATTTATTTTTTTATTCTTACTTTCCGTTCGATCCGTCGAGTTTCACGATATTTCGTGATTCGATCTGCGCAATCAATTCCAAACCATCAGGAACAATATTCCGATTCTTGATCGCTCTGATCGCTTCCTTCGCATTCGGCGGTAAAAGCCGGCGTGAAGAAGATTCAGAAATAGCCAAAAGAGTCATGAGATCAATATCTTTCTGGCTCGCCGAAGGAATGAAGTCCTCAATCGCTTCCCGCAAGCAAATATTATCAACTTCTTTCTTTGCTTTACGTTCGGCAATCCGGAAAGAATCAAGAACCATTTTACGGATATCAGCTCCTGAACCTTCAGTCATATCCGCATAAGGCGTGAAATCGGTGATAGATGTCTTAATTTTGTATTTCTTGAACATTACCTCGAATATTTTCACGCGTTCGTGAGCGGGTGGCATGATGAGCGCGACTCGGTCGTCACTGCGACCTGAACGTTTCATTGCCGCATCCATTCTGTCTGGTCGGTTCGTGCAGTTAATCATAATGACTCTCCCTTGGATTTTTTCATCCGAAAGGAATTTCATCCATGCTTGCATGATGCGTTCAGAAACACCGGAATCGCCTTTAGGAGCATCACGATTTGCATCTCCTAAGTCAGCTTCATCGTT
>JACRFG010000071.1 GCA_016234345.1 Candidatus Jorgensenbacteria bacterium | reverse complement strand
CTGCAACAAGAGCACCAGAAGCGGCATCACGCTTCTCAATAAGCCATTCCTGGTTTCCTGGTGCTGTACCGTAGCCAACAATGTAAGCGGCTGATCCGTCCAAAGCAATGCCTCGCGGTTCTACTCCTGCACCCGATACAGCACCCCCACTTCCAAACTGCGTACCGCAGTTTGCAGCCGTACAATATGCACCATCAGAAAGTCGGCGCTTATGAACAACCCATATGCCATTCCCTTTCCCGCTAATATAAACACCGGAAGCGTTAGCAGCAATCGCGTAGGCCTGGCTCGAACCAGAGTAATCAGCTTTGGACCATATCCGATTGCCTACACTATCGAGCCGCTCCACGCGCCAACCCATTTGTGCGCCCGGCGTCTGGTCATATCCGGCAATGTAGAGATCGTTATTCCAAACTGCGATTGCGTTTAGACCATCCCGGTAGGCGCTCGGATTATATTGATAAACACCGCTTGAGGCAAAGGTTCGGTCGAGCTCACCGTTTGTGACATAGCGCTTTTCAATCCTAATCTCGGTGTTATTGGGACCGTTAATAAAATCGGAACCGGCTAAATAGACGTAAGGGAAGTCGAGAGCGACTGCTTTCAAGTCATCATCACCTGAGGTAGGATCAATAACTTTTTCCCAGACCCGGAAACCAACAGCTTGAACATAAACAAAACTCACAAAAAACAAAACTGCAAAAAAAGCAAAAAATGATTTTATACAAACACGGTACTTCATTGATTCTGTTTATAATTTACCGACCACAGGCAATAGCGAGACGCGAATTACCAATACGACTGCAGTACTGAAAAGCCTGCGATGGATTCCTCCGGGCAAGTTTGAGCGCTTCACAATCAACCTTAAGAGAAGTGACAACGGTACTGCAATCTATAGATTTCGAATCTCGAGCAAGCCGCTCAGCCCAATATATTTCTTCACACGACGCTTGATTGGCTTGCTCTACGTTAGCACAGGCTCCTACGTTATTGTCTCGAATTGCCTTATCAAGCCAGTATGCGGTTTCACAGTCCGACTTGATCGCCGCTCGAGGCGCTTCATTACAAACACTCAAGCTCGGTGCCTCAGCCAATTTCTGCCCGATCACGCGACGCTCACAATCATCAATAGAAAATAAATTATTATCAAGTTTACCACACCATAACATATCGAGCGTTTCAATTGCCTTGTTCACCGCAATATTGTTTTTACAAACAATCTTGTAGTCGATACCGTCACTACTCGCATAGTTCACACTCTCACATGACTCAAAACTTCCCGATTTTATGAGTGCGGCAACTTTTTGTTCTTCGCCTTTACGCCACATACGTTCATCTTGAGGCGTACGCTCGCGTCCCGGAAAACCAATTTGTTCACCAACTAAGTAAAAGATGATGCCGAGAATCGCGATCGCGGCAAAAAGCGACATAAGTCCTTGAAACTCAAAATCTTTTTTCTTTGGCATTAATTTTTATTATACCATAACGAAAATTCTATTTGCTGAATCAAAAACAGCGGCTTTGGCCGCTGTTTGTAACACAAGTTGTATGTAGTTTCTTCTTTTACTATGGCGCGTAGACTGCGTAGTAATTACCGTCACCACCATCTGATACCAAAGATTGACCAACCATCAAAGTTCCTTCGCTGCCTGCATTTGAAGATACCTTAATCTCATCGGCATTCAAATGTATAGCCGGAACATTACACGTACCACCAGTACAACCCAAATTATAAAGATAGATACTGTTTCGATTATTATTTGTTGATCTACCTGCACCAATATAAAGGGCGCCGTCGTCACCGCCAGCACTATTATATGGTCCAAAAATCTGGTGCTCGGTTACGCCTTTATTACTATTAGTCACATTAGTTTTTAAGCTTATTCGTGGAGTCGTAGTTGCACCATTAAAATTGGTATTAACCGCAAATGAACCAACCGCGGTTAATGTACCGTTTTGGTCAAGTACAAGAGTTGAAACATTATCTTTGTTAGCAAATACAATATTGCCTTTATCCAATCCTATGGTCTTATTACGAATAGTATACTTGGGCTCATCAACTGATTCACAATGAACAGCACTTCTAATCCAAGCTACATTAGACGTGCCAGGAACAAATGATTTACCAACGTCGTTAAAGTCACCTTGCCTGCCTGCAGCACAAACACCACGAGCGACGATCGGTACTAATGTATAATCCGGCTTCACGGTATCACCATCAAATGCATCAACGCCACATGAATTTATATCGCCTGGAACAGGGCATGTCACGAAATCAGGATATGTATCTCCTTCACCGCGTCCGATTATTAGAGCACTTGATTCGGCGTCTGTGGGCACTCCTTGTATTTGTACACTACCACCTACCTGCAGGGCTGTTTGAGGATCATTCACCCCAATACCTACCTTACCTTCAAATATCGCGCCGTTCTGAGGTGAAGTTGAAGTCACGTAATCGGCTCCAACCGCCAAACCATCCGTAACTGAAAGCATACTTCCTGGCGACTCTGTTCCAATACCAACACGGAGCGGTGATGAAGAAGCGTAAATGCCGTTCGCATTTGTAAACCACACCGGCTGACTTCCGATACTCACGCCGCCGACCTTAAACGCCCGGCCCGCAGCCAAATTGATATCGCCGGCAAAATATGATTCTGCTTGGGCTGTAGAATAAATCGTGTAATTTGTTCGATTTCCGCTGCTTACGGGAAGCCCTGCAAGATCAAGTAATTTATTCGTACTCGAAGCGGGCGTTACACCAACCGACGCACGAATGGCGGTATTGTAACTATTACCACCAACACCAAAGAAACTGCCGATATTAGTTCCGCCCCTTACACTACCAGTAGAGTCAGCAGCTATTCCAACAGCATACGAACTGGTCACTGCGCTGCCAGTATGCAAGCCACGCAAGGCATAACCGTACGACGAAAGAACCGGGGTTGTGTTTTCAAATACGCCAGCCGGAAATAAATATGCACCGGCGTTTGATTGCAAAACCCATAATGGGGTATTCGAATTCACTGCTCTTCCAACTCCTACATAATTTGCCCGTAATCCTCCAGCCACATGAAGATTTGTATCGGGCGCTGACGTACCCACGCCAACCCTAACAGTCGATGACACCCAAACGCCGGTTGTTGTTGCCTGCCAAATATTGCCGCCACCGATCAAATTTGATACGGAACTGCCCTGACGAACCATCAACTTACCAGCAGCCCAATAGATTGATCCGTTCGGAGCATTGTCTGAATTAAAGATAACTTGATAACCGTCGATTTTTATTTTTGATAAGGGAGTGGTAGTACTAATAGTAATTGACCCCGGCTTTTCTTGTTCATATGGAGTCGTGTCCAACGGCACGCCCGGTTGGTCATATGGAAAAGGCTGAGTCGGTGCAAACCATGTTGTTTGTGCTTCTGCAAAGTAAATACCCGCACCGACGAAGAGAAATACCGTCGAAGCAATAAGTAATAAACCCTGCTTTTTGAGATTCATTGTTCCTCATTATTATAGCAAATCAATGCCGGTGATTCGTCTTCCAAGTTATCCACAATTAACGCGGGGGTTAATATAGGGACAAACCTCTTGTGGTATAATGTGAATGAAATATAAAAAGTTGTACAACATGAACGCGAAACAATCATTAACTATTGTTGTCGGACTTGCTCTTATTGCCCTTTCCTTTGCATTAGGATATTACCTCGGCGGCCAAAAAGGCGAAGAGGTCGGACGGGTTCAAACCGAACAACGCCTCGAGCCGCTCGTAAATACCGCTTTCCCTAAACCTCCAACATCAATCACAAACTTGAGCGGCACAATAAAAGGTTTCTCCGGAGCAACGCTCGTTGCTGAAGTAATCGACCCCGATGACTACCTGCCGCACACTGACCGTACGCCCCAAAGGACCGAAACACGGGTAGTGAATGTCCTCTCAACAACCCAAATAACTCTCATTGGCTCACCCGACCAAGGCGGTAACGTTAAACTCGTTTCACTCAAACTCGCTGACCTCAAAATCGGCGACAAGGTAAGCATAACTTCCGATAAAAACATCAGAGATTTAAGAGAATTCTCTGCCACGAAGATCGAGGTATATCGATAATTTTATTAATCAATTAATTGGTATTGAATATCGGGAATTCGACCCCGATTTTTTATTCACTGTCTTCAAAATAGCTTTACAATAAAAAACTTGACCAACTAAAAAAACTTAGTTTAAATAACTACATGAACTTAATCCCAACAGTCATCGAAAAATCGGCTTATGGAGAAAGGGCTTATGATATCTACTCGCGCCTGCTCAAAGAGCGCATTATATTTTTGGGCGGTCCAATTGTAGACCAAGTAGCTAACTCCGTAATTGCCCAGCTTCTATTTTTAGAACACGAGGATCCAAAAAAAGATATAAAGATCTATCTGAACACGCCTGGCGGATCAGTCACAGCAGGACTAGCAATTTACGACACTATGCAATATGTTAAAGCTCCGGTTTCAACCATCTGCGTCGGTATGGCCGCTTCCATGGGTGCGGTACTCCTTTCTGCCGGACAAAAAGGTAAACGCTTTGCCCTTCCCAACTCCGAGATCCTCCTCCACCAGGTTATGGGCGGCGCCGAAGGCCAAGCAATTGAGATCGAGATCACCGCAAAGCACATCGTAAAAATAAAGGATAAAATAAATCTGATACTCGCCAAACACACCAATCAAAAACTCGATCAGATAGAACGCGATACCGACCGCGATTTCTACCTAACTGCCCAAGAAGCCAAAGATTACGGTCTGATAGACGAAATCATAAAAACCAAAAAGTCTTAGAATTCCAACTATTTTTATTCAGAATAGATGATGCCTCAAAAATCCCGCACACGCGGGATTTTTTAAAACTTATATCCAGTAAATTAATCCTCTCTTCGCCGAACTAATTTTGACAAATAGTAATTGAACGCAGGTGCGCTATAATAGATTTTATGGACAAAAAACCGGAACGCATAATGAAGCGCGGCGTTCATGAAGTTATTGTCAAGGATCACTTGGAACAAGCTCTTTCATCGCGCCGCAAACTGCGCGTGAAACTCGGCATTGATCCAACCTCTCCCGACCTTCACCTCGGCCACACTGTCGTACTCCGAAAACTCCGCCAGTTCCAAGACCTCGGCCATCAAGCCGTACTCATCATCGGCGACTTCACTGCCCAAATCGGTGATCCGTCAGGCCGCTCCGAAGTACGTAAACCGCTTACCAAAACCGAAGTTAAAAAGAACGAAGCAACCTATCTAAAACAAGCCGGTGAGGTAATCGATACAAAAAAGACAGAGATTAGATACAATAGCGAATGGCATGAAAAACGCGGATTCGCTTCATTTTTAGAACTAAGCCGGGCGGTATCCGCACAACAAGTGCTAAAACGGGAAGATTTTGAAAAACGCCTTAAAGAGGGCTCGGAAATTTCCTTACTTGAGACGCTCTACCCCCTTCTCCAAGGATACGATTCGGTAGCGGTTGAAGCCGACGTGGAGCTTGGCGGCACCGATCAAACATTCAACCTCCTCATGGGCCGACGGGTACAACGCTATTTCAAAATGCCCGAGCAAGATATTTTAACCGTACCGCTTATTGAAGGCACTGATGGCGTGCGAAAAATGTCGAAGACTTACGAAAACTATGTGGGACTCGTCGAAGGACCGAATGAGATGTTCGGAAAACTCATGACTGTCCCCGATAACCTTATAGACAAATATTTCACGCTTCTTACGGATATAGACCGACCCAAAAACAAAGGATCATATGAAGCCAAACTGCTCCTCGCCGAAACCATTGTTGAGATGTATCACCCTTCTTCCGGCGGAGAAGCTCATGCCTCGTTTACCAAAGTGTTCTCCAAAAAAGAAGAGCCGGACGATGCACCAGAACTTAAACTGAAAGGCAAAAGCATTCCCATGATTGATCTCTTGCTTATGGCCGGAGTGCCATCAAAAAGCGAGGCACGCAGGCTCCTTGAAGGCGGTGCTATTAAAATCGGCAAAATAACCAAAAACAATCCCGACGAGGTCGTAGCTCTCCATGGCGGCGAAGTTTTGAAAATCGGCAAGCGGAGATTCTTTAGAATTGCCGGATAATAGAAATACTATTCCCCTAAAAATCACACACCCGCCTGCCATATCGACCAGGTATATATGTTTTTTATCTTTATAATCAGAATGGGGTAAACAAAAACTACCGACACATACTAAGTCGGTAGTTTTTGATTTGGTGCGGCCAGGGGGAATTGAACCCCCTTCTCCGCCTTGGCAAGGCGGCATAATAGCCGGTATACGATGGCCGCAAAATATTTTTTAATCTCGAGTTGTAGGCGGTGAACTTGTGGGGCCCTTAACGAACGGGGCGCTGGTCGGTCCGCGAAACACTCTTCGCTCAACCTCTGCCGGTGCTATAGGCGCATGCACTGGTTTTGAACTTATAAGCGCCAAAACTAAATAGAAAGCTATAATCAAGCAAACCACGACCACAATCATCACCACCATCTTCTTCCACATCGTACCAACTATTGTTATCTAACAAAAGCAAATTTTCAATACAGACTAAAAATAAGCGAATTGCTGCTATTAACCCGTCTAGATTTTACGATGATCCTACCAAAGTGCCCGGGGCCGGAGTCCCTGCCTGCCGGCAGGGAACCGGCACGCCCTTGCGAGCGACAGATCTTAAGTCTGTTGCGCCCCGCACCAAATTTCTTTTCTGAATATTTATATGTGCCGCCGGTCGGACTCGAACCGACACGTCCTTGCGGACAACAGATCTTAAGTCTGTCGTGTATACCAATTTCACCACGGCGGCAATTTGGTACGGGGTAAATCTGCCAACCTGCCCGCCTTAGGCGGGTTCCGCCACCCGGGCGCAGTTCTATTTTTATGTCTTATTGATTTAACTGTCAATTGACTTTAAAAATACGGACTTGCCTTTAAAACTGACTTTATATATCATCTTAAAAGTTTCGTTCACATATATAACTCCGGAAAGGGCTGTAAATGATTCGAAGCGTGCTTCAACGCTGTTTATTTGTTATTGGTTTTTTACTTGTTTTCCTGTCTTTCTCCAATACT
Organism: Candidatus Jorgensenbacteria bacterium; assembly: GCA_016234345.1. Taxonomy (GTDB): domain Bacteria; phylum Patescibacteriota; class Minisyncoccia; order UBA6257; family GWB1-50-10; genus JACRFG01. The sequence goes on along the minus strand of JACRFG010000071.1, from coordinate 3,508 downwards.
TCTCAAGGCCAAATCCGAGAAGATCGATTTCTTGGCAGAGGTGACTGCGAATCAATACGATACTATATACGAGACAACCGCAGACTTGATACCGCCTACGCGAAAAATGACTTCAAAGCAACAGAGGTAATGTTTGATGAATGGTCGAACTGCGACCAGGACCGATTGCAAGTTTATGAAGCGGGCAGAGCATCGCAACCGGAAATAATTAAAAACGCCTACGCAATATTCGAGGATTTCTACACTCCACAGGACATGATGCGAGTTACCAGCGGCAGAGTCGGCAACGACACGTACAAAGACGCTAAGTATATTATGGTACAAGGCACTATTTACCTCACCGTGAGAAAAACTATTAATAGACCGGGCGGCCATGAATATCTATGTTTACCGAATCTAGAGATCATCCTTGAAGAGTTTGTTCCGAACATCTCCGTTCCCGGCAAAAAAATAATATTTTTAAACAGTCACCGTGACACACTCCTTACACGCTTCTTAGGATCTGAGCATCATCCTCTTGGAGAAGGCGGGATTATGAATCCGGCCCATGCCGGAGGCGAAAGCGCAAAGAGGCTTGAATTCCTTAACCATTATTTCAGAAGCTTTCACGGTCATTGGGGCGGATACTGGCACCTCGTTACGTTTCCACACATCTTTATTGATTTTAACGAAGATTACACCGAGGCAAATGTCGGATTCCGAGCTAATTTTGCTGAAGGCGGCAGCGCACTGTATAAAAAGACTGATGGCGTATGGAAACTCATCCGATCCAGATTAACTTGGATAGAATAAAGATTTTTATTTAAAAATAAACACCTCCTTTAAAAGGAGGTGTTTTGATTATACTTTCGAGATCGGGGCAGGATTCGAACCTGCGTGAGCTGTCTTGCCGGGCCTATTCATCTTTCGAACGAATAGACTCGTCTTCATACCGCGGTTTCACCCGGAGGATATGTTGACGAACAGCTGCCTCGCCACTCGACCACCCGATCCGTTATTTCAAAACGAATACTATATATAAGTATAGCAAAAAACTTGTGCGGAACGCCGAGGAAAATTTAACCTGAATATTGGATAAAACGTGGATTATACACCCTCTTTCTTTCTCACGGTACACTCAACAATGCGGATTTCATCTCCTACAGACATAAAACCCAGACAACCAATCTCAATATCTGGAGGTGGTTCACCTAATATTTTTGCTTTCTCCTCAATTTCTTGTGCAGCAATGGAAGGTAATTCTTGAAGATCGATATTTTTAACTTCATAGACGAAATGCCAACGTGGATTACTTTCACTTAAAATGTGCCAGGTAGCGGGGGCTAAAACAATCCGATTCATTATTTCACTCCTCTCCTCTTTTTATTTAGAACGTTAAGGTGCTGTTAGAGGCCACGGGGAGAATCGAACTCCCGTATAGAGGTTTTGCAGACCTCTGCCTTACCACTTGGCTACGTGGCCTTATTTTCTTCCTCTATAACGAACTCAACTTGCGGCATTGGCCGGATGTTCATTTTTTTTAAAAGCTTGTGCTGGATCTCACGACGGCGGCCGGAGATATCCTTAAATACTTCTGGCCCATTCTCGTAAGGGATAATACCAAGTTTGACCAAGGCGTGCAATAAATCCTCGGATACCTCAACATCCATAATCGTAACCAGAGTGCCCTCGAAATCGAAATCACGCGTGAACATCTCGGCAAGCTGCTCTTGAATCACACTCCCAATTTTCTGCTTACGATAAAGGCGCACGTTTTTAAGCCTTGAACACTAGATAAACTTTAATTTATAGCCGACTTTAATAGACTCTTCACTTTCCACAAGAAGACCGACTTCACGGCCGGTTTCGGCTTCTGCTATATCTTTACGTTCGGATTGAAGATTCAAAATCTTGCCTTGACCGATAAGTCTCTGATCCTGCCAAATTTCAAATGGCTCTTGATTGCGAATGGGGCCAAGACTAACTTTCCCGCCGACAATTCGCTGTTTTCCCTTAGCTTCTCCGAATACAGCCAAAACTTCGATTGATCGAACTTCGGCAGACGTAGCCTTAGCCAAATGATCTTTAAGATCTTTCTCAAGTTCGTAAATTATCGGGGAGGTAAGAACTGTGACTTTCTTAGCGTGGGCTATATTTGTCGCGGCTTTATCCATTTTCACCCTGAATCCCACAACGACTGCGCCGACACTCTCAGCCATCTTCACGTCGCCTTCATGAATATTGCCGACAGAACTTTGTGTAATAATAAGGGGCAGTTCTAAAGCGATTCTTTCAACAATATCTTCCAAAACCTCGAGCGTACCTCCATCGTCGGCCTTAAGCACGATCGGCATTGCTTCTTTTTCCGAAACGGCTGTTCCCGGATCAGCAACTTTTTTTAAAGCTACTGGTTTCGCTGTCGGCTTACCAGTAAGTTTATGACCAGCCATAAATTCCTCGCCAATCTTAGGTAATTTTTCAAATCCAAGAATAACCGCCGGCGCACTCGGCGTAAGAAGTTTGGTTTGTTTTCCCAAAAAATCTTCAAGTGAACGTATCTTACCCGATGCGGTAGCGGTTGCCAGGGCCTGACCAACCTCGAGCGTCCCATCTCTCAAAACCACGCCAACAACCAACCCTCGTTTAGGATCGGAACGACAGGACAGCACATATCCGGAAGCATTATTTTTAGGATCACAGGTAAATTCTTCAACTTCGGACGTGAGCAAAATATGATCAAGAAGTTCGTGTACGCCCTGGCCATTTTTAGCGGATATGGCATTCCAAGAAACATTACCGCCATACCCTTCAAGAAAAACGCCGATTTGACTCAACTCTTGCTTAACTTTTTCGATGTTGGCATTGGGCTTATCAATCTTATTAATAACAACCACAAAAGGTAATTCTTCGTCATTAATGTATTTCACGGCATCTTTGGTTTGAGGCTTAACCCCATCGTCAGCCGCCACAACCAAAATAGCCAAGTCGGCCACGCGGGCGCCATAAGCTCTCAAAGCTCCAAACGCCTCGTGTCCTGGTGTATCGATAAAAGTAATCCGCTCACCGCCATGAATGATCTCATAAGCGCCTATCGATTGAGTGATGCCACCGGCCTCTTTGGCTGCTATATTGGTTTTTCGGATGTAATCGAGAAGCGTGGTCTTGCCATGATCCACATGTCCCATGATTACGACAATCGGCGGGCGTTTTTGCATAGTGATTGTAAAATTAGCAGAGAAATGCTATAAAGACAAGGATTTTTGGAGGTAACATGGAGGCGTGGCTGAGTGGTTTAAAGCAGCAACCTGCTAAGTTGTTGGGGGAGCAATCCCCCCGAAGGTTCGAATCCTTCCGCCTCCGCCATGGCCCTATCGTCTAACGGTTAGGACATCGCCCTTTCACGGCGGAAATAGGGGTTCGATTCCCCTTGGGGCTACAAACAAAAACAAACAATCTTTAGTGCGAGTTGTTTTTTGTTTATAATCAATTGGAATCGAACTGGGAAAGGAGTCGGGAAAACGGGAGTTTT
>JACRFG010000010.1 GCA_016234345.1 Candidatus Jorgensenbacteria bacterium | reverse complement strand
GAGCATTGCGAAGGCCGGAAGCGAAAACGCGGGTATTTTTACCATCCAGATCGGATATGAGTATTTTGGCCCGACGCCAATCATTTTCTTCACATGCATTACACGATGATCCTATTTTGGTTAAAAGCTTATCGCCCGTTAATGTCGTATAGATTAACAACGTATGCATAGAATGCCCATTATCAGGCAAATCCATTATTTTCACAGGCACGTTAACCGTAAAGGTTTTTGTGTCGTATTTATATCTCATAACTTTATTAGCTTCAGTTATATATAAATAGCAGTTTTCGTAGGAGCAATGGAAAACAAGCCCATGTGGTTTATATAATTTATCCACTACTGTAATTGTTTTATCTGCTTTGTGGTCCCCATTTAAGTCTGGTAGAGCCATTACCCTTCCCTCTTCGGTGATACTTACGATTAGCGTACCTTGCGGATCCTGAGCTATAACTCTTGGCCCTACTAAATCTTTAGCAAATATAGAAATAGAGAAATCTTGAGGTAAAACCAAAGGGTATGTGGTATTAATTTCCGAAGTTGAAGTCGATTCTATTATTTTAGTAATATTTTGTGGCGGTGATTTTAAAACAGGCCATACACCCCGCAGATTTTTCCAATAGAATAAACCGCCAAAAACACCGCCCAAAAGAGCGGCACCGATAATAATCACAATAAACACTCTTTTCATATGGGTTAATTGTAATATTTAAAATGTTTAAAACAAAAGCGCCCGAGAAGGAGCGCTTTTGAAAAATCACTTATTTTACTTAACTGTTTTTACGTTTTCGTACGAACAAGATAATCAATAAAGCTATAGCGAGGATGATGGCGAGCAGAATTAGATTTATGCCGGAACCAAGTAGGGCGGCAAATAAGCTTGGTTCAGCTGCTTCTTCTGCTACAACCGGAGGTGAAGCTGGTGTTTCTGGTGTTGGTTCAGTAACGGGCGGTTCTGCATTCGTTGGCGCAAGAGCAACCGATTCGTTTCCCCCCGATGTTACTTCATTTTGGTTTTGGGATGAAGCGTAACTATTCAGGTCAGCAACCAAAGAGTTTAAAGTGGATTGTAACGAGTTAATTTGCGATTGGATATCCCCATTAGCCGATCCGCCCCCACCCGATCCGGTATTTGAACCTGAACTGGAGAGAGGGTTAGTGAAAATTTCAACTGATCCACCACCCCCACCGCCTCCACCACCAGAACTTTCTCCACCGCCCGTTGAACCGCCTCCTCCGGTTTCACCACCACCCGTTGAACCACCACCCCCTCCGTCACCTGACGTATTTCCTCCAGTTGTCGTAAAACTGTGCTCATCTCCGACAACTTCAGGCGATGGACCAGATATGACTCGGTAGTAATACGTAGTGCTCGCAACAAGATTATCCAAAGAAATTAAATGATTTGTAACTGTCGAGGTTGCATCAAATTCCTGCGTTGATGTTCCATATCCATAACAATTAAAGAATTCAAGAGGTGACGGACATTGACCGTCGCCAAGTTCCGGATGTGAAGTTGTATCAAAAATCACGCGGCTTGTTGCGGGAATGTCAGTCGTCCAACCTATTGTCGAAGTAGTTTCACCAATTGTTACTGCTGTATCGCCTGTAATTACCGGCAAGGGTTTGGCTAAAACATTTACCGTGCGCATTACTTCGCTTGCTGGAGCACCATCTAAATCCGCTACATTGTAAGTAATACCGTAAACACCAATGGTGTTTGTGTTTACCGTATCCCCACCAACTACGATACTGCCCGTTAAATCACCGTTCTCGACATCAGACGCTATTGCGCCCGGGTCAATAAATGGATCCTCAATAAGTAGATTAATCGTACTCGATCCATTCAATGTAATAGCCGGAACATCATTTATCGGATCTACCCCGATATCGATTGTTCCAGGAGTACTGTTCACTACACCATCATAGACAACAAAAGTGAATGAATCCGAACCGTTATAATCAGTATTTGGAGTATACGTTACCTGATCACCCACGATTTCCGAAAGCGTACCATGTGCAGGAGGCGTATCGATTGAAAAGATAAGGGTTTGCGTTGGAATGTCAGCGTCAGAACCCGAAAGCGTTATTAAAACCGAAGTATCTTCATCTGTCGTTATTGAATCATCGTCATTAGCAATCGGAGTTTCGTTTACTTCATTTACGTTTATCGTGAAGCTTTGGCTGTCAGATAATACTCCATCCGAAACCACTACGGTCACCGGATATGTCCCCGGGCCATCTGTCTCCCCAGGCATCCAAGAAAAATCTCCGGTTGATGGATCAATAGTTGCGATTGAAGGAGCAACGCCAAGAGAAAAGGTTAGTGGGTCGCTGTTCGGATCGGTAGCCACGATATTCGTACCGCCTACAAGATTTAACGCAACAAGTTCGATTGCAATTTGATCTGGAATCGGATTCAGCGTAGGCGCATCGTTATTAACCGTAATGTTTACGGTCCCAACATTACTATCCGTAATGCCATCATTCGCTTTGAATTTAAACAAATCGGAACCTAGATAATTTTCCTCCGGAGTATACGTTACCTGATCACCCACGATTTCCGAAAGCGTACCATGTGCAGGAGGCGTATCGATTGAAAAGGTAAGGGTTTGTGTCGGAACGTCGGAGTCGGTTGCAACAAACGTAATAGTTTTTGGAGTGTTTGAGTGTGTTGATACTAAAGCATCAGAAGCAACCGGCGCTACGTTTATTTCATTTACGGTAATATCGAATATCTCAAAATCGCTTGACGTTCCATCGGTTACGCCGATCGTTACAGTATAGACATTTGGGCCCTGTGTTTCCGTCGGAGTCCAGGCGAAAACCCCACTATTTGTATCAAAGATTGAATTTGCGGGACTATTCGCAATAGAAAACGTCAATGGATCGTTTTCGGCGTCACTCGCGGTTGCCGTAAGGCTAAGTGCAACGAGTTCGGTTGCTATTTGGTTTCCGATCGGGTTTAAAATCGGCGATTGATTGGTAATGAAGGTATTTGTGAGTGTACACGTTTTTGATTCGCCGGAGCCAATAGAACCGCTACAATTTTCGGTTGTAACGGTATTGTATTGCGACTGACTTACTTCGTTTACCGAATAAACTCCTGGATCCAAACTAACAATAGTCCCCGATTCAGAACCATTGAAACTTGTTGGAGATGCATTCACTCCGGAGACGTTAACCGTAAAATTAGAAGATGTGAGAGATCCACCAATAGTGTGAACAATAACACTAAGGGCCGCAGGCGGGATAAAAACGTCCGCCGTGAATTCAGAACTATCTCCTTCTCCGACACCATTCCAACCCTGATGGTGCACTTTTACTCGAATTGTTTTTGTACCAACAGACGTATATGTATGAGAAATCGGAGTCCAAGAAGTAGAAAAACTGGTTAAATTCTTTTTGTTATACGCTGATATGGTCGTAAAATGTGAATCTGTCATAACATCAAAGGTTTCTCGCACCGGAGAACCGCTGATGGTTTCACCCCAATCAATCGTTACGAACTGTTGCGTATCAGTTCCTACTACCGGATTTCCGGAGGCCGATCCGGAAATAGATAACTGTAATGCTCCGGTCACTTGAGCGGCTACAGAACCCATGAGATATCCGGGCGCAGCTATTGCGTTTAATGGGGTTGTAATACCCACAAGCATCGCAATAGTAAAAATGCTTAAAATTTTCGATCCCAATGAATGAGTTTTACAAAAATCAAAAGATGATTTTTTTGTCATATTATTATTTTTTGTTTTCGGAATTCCTTATAAATCGTCTAATCTAAAAACTTCAT
>JACRFG010000069.1 GCA_016234345.1 Candidatus Jorgensenbacteria bacterium | reverse complement strand
GTGTGTTTGTAAGAGCTAAATCGTCTGATTTTGTTTTTTCGGTGCGGGATATCCTTCTTGACCGGGGAACGTTTATATCAGCCAAGCTCGATCTTATAAATCAAGCCAATAAAGTATTGAACATCGCAACAATTATTTTGGGTATATTCGGCGCAACTGCTCTTGTGGTTTCGGCCATAGGAATGTTTAACACAATGACTGTGGCACTTCTTGAGCGTACTTACGAAATAGGCATCATGAAATCATTGGGAGCAACTGACCGAGATATACGAAAACTGTTTTTAAGCGAAGCATTCCTTATGGGTTTTTTTGGCGGTGTGGTGGGGTTGTTACTAGGCGTTGGTTCGGCTGATGCTTTTAATTTCTGTTTGAATCTGCTTGCACGATCGTTTAAAGGTAAGGCCGTTGGTCTTTTTGTAAGGCCTTTGTGGTTTATGGCTTCACTCGTCGGTTTTTCTTCGTTTGTGAGTCTTGTAACCGGTTATTGGCCGGCACGTCGCGCAGTCAGACTTTCTCCCCGGGAGGCGTTTAAGAAGTAGTATTTTTTAGATTAGTTAAAGCTAATTTAAATTTTCCGGTTAATCGATATGGCGTTTTACCTCGAAAACCAACGCCATATTTGCTGGGCGGGAGTGTAAGTATTTTTTCAAAGTCGGTCCATGAAATAATGCCGCGAATAATCTCTTCGATTAATTCATCGAGGCGGTCAATTTGCACCGGTTTTAATTGAGTTTTTATATCTTCAAGAAGCCACGTTCTTATTACCTGGCATTCGGTGGATAATATAACGCGTGGTTCATGTTCCAAAGTTTTTAAAATTTGTTCGATTAGTATTTGTTGACCGATTATTTTTTCGCTCTCTAACGCAAGTTTTTCAGCTGTTCGTTTCCAAAGCCCTAATCCTCCTGATTTCCAAGGTTGATCAAGCATATTTTTGAATTCATTTGGGTTTAATTTATTTTCTAAGCGCTGTTTAAGTAGTGTCTCAAAACGCCTTTCTGTTTCTTGATTGTAACCGTTCATAAGCACAGTAGTGGCGCTTCTAATTTTGAGGTCGTTTCCTTTAAGTTCTGGATAGAGTGTGGTGATCGCGGCAGTAGTTTTAGAAACCATTGGTTCTGTTTTAGACGGTTCGTAAATTGCAGTTGGTTCGGTTGGTGGAATAGGTTTGTTCTCGGTTGGTATAGGTACCTCACTCTTGGTTGAAGCAAGCTCTCTTTTTTCAATAATTTGTTCGCCGATCGGTTGGTTTTCAATAATTTTTTTAGAAGTCGGTTCTCCGGCCACGAGCGATACCGTAAGAAGCGGTGGGATTGACTTGGTTGGTGTTTCAGGAATTTCTTCTTTTGTGCGTTCATCGGTTTTAATCAACTTGCCGTCGCGGAGATAAAATATTTTAGTGGCATCGCGGAGAGTCCAAACTTCGTGGGTTACCATGATTATAGTTTTTTTGTCTCGTTGATTAAGCTCTTTAAGTTGGTCGAGCACAATTTCAGCGTTTGTCGTGTCTAGGTTGCCCATTGGTTCGTCGGCCAAGATGATCTGGGGGTCGTTCGCGAGCGATCGAGCGATTGAAACTCGTTGTTGTTGTCCGCCGGAGAGTTCATTGGGATATCGTACCGCGAGATGTTCTAAGCCAAAACGTTTGAGGAGCGCTAACGCCCTTTCTTTTCGTTCTCGTTCAGGGATGCCGAGGAATGCCATGGGTAGTGCGACGTTATCGAGTACGGTGATGGTTGAAATAAGATTGAAGTTTTGGAATATGATTCCGATTTTAGTTTGTCGTACGATGGCGAGCTCGGCTGGTGAAAAATTAGAAATGTCTTTGTTATCTATCAGGACTTCACCGGACTGTGGTTTTTCAATTCCGGCGATAATATAGAGGAGGCTAGTCTTTCCGCAGCCTGATGGTCCGAAGAAAGCGACGTATTCTCCGGGTTGAATAGAGATCCAAACGTTATTGATCGCACGAACTTCGGTAACCTTACCGGGATCAAAGGTGAAGTTCACGTTTTTTAACTCGATGATAGGCTGTTCTCCGGACATTTATTTCAAAAGTTTTTCTATTTCGTCGACTATTTTTTCTGGCGACACGTCTTTTCGTAATACAGTGACTGGTTCGATAGATTTCACGTCTTCGTTGCTAGTCGTAAATAATGCGATTTTAAGATCATGAGTTTCCGGCGTCTCGCGGATTTTTTTCAAGGTAGAGAGACCATCAAGACGTGGCATGAAACTGTCAACGACGGTTAGATCGGGGTGGACTGTTTTGGCTAAGTGAAATCCAACCTCCCCGTCCGGCGCGGTATAGACGTGGTGGAAAGCTTTTGAGAGCTCAATAGTTAAAAAATCAGTAAGCTGGATGTCTTGACCGGCGATCACTATGGTTTTGCCTTGCTCCATGCCTTACATTATATATTTTTTTACTTTTATATTCTCTACGTATTAGTTTTTATGTGTTATAATTGAATTTCAGCACGTGATTAATAGAAAGAGCAGCGTTAATTCAAAAAGCATAAAAAAATCCGCTTATTTAAAAAAGACGGCTATATTATTTGCCGTTCTTTTGTTTATATATGGCGCTGGTATTCCCGAGCAAGTCGAAGCGGCAACATTTACTTTTACCCAAACAGCTTGGAGCGTACCATCACCGCTTATTGCGAACGCTACAAGCGGTTGGACATACTATATTTCCAAAGATGCGAACGTGGATATCGGTGCAGGTGGTTTAACGCTTCAATTATCTATAGCGAGTACAACTCAAACTGATGATGGTACATCAGCTAGTGGATTTAATTTGGCAGGCGCAATTTTTTCTTCAACAACAGTCATGGGTTCTGGTAGTGTTGCAAGCGTGGGGCTTCGCATTGTTTCGTCAGGAGATCTTGATGGAATAGTTGGTATCTCTACTGGTCCTATACATTATTTTAGAAACGATGGGAAACGAACGTCTACTGCCCCCGAATGGGATCGTATCTGGTTTTACGCTTCTGCTCAGTGGTTAGGTTTGGATATTGGTAGTTATATCAATCCATTCTTTTTGGATATTGATCGCGATAATGATTTTGATATGGCGGTTGGTGAAAATACTGGGATGGTAAATTTTTTTGAAAATACTGGAAATGTTACAACTCCTCAGATGACGCTTCGTACCACAAATTGGTTTGGATTTGATCCGGGGCTTGACGCGTTTCCGGCATTTGCTGATATTGATCGTGATGGCGATCTTGACGCTGTAGTTGGTGATAACATAGGCTTAATTTATTTTTATGAAAACCGAGGACTTCGTGTTGGTGCGCAAGGATTGTGGGATATTGATTGGGCGCAACGCTCTACTAATTGGTTGGGTAGAGATGTCGGAACCGATGCTTCAATAACGCTTGGTGATATCGATAACGATGGTGATTTTGACGCGGCTGTTGGGAGTAATGACGGTTTGGTTCAATATTATAGAAATAATGATGCAACGCATCTAAATCTTACGCCGAGTTTCACGTTCGTTACTTCAAATTTTACGGGCGTCGATGCCGGCGGAGATAGTTCACCGGAATTTGTTGATCTTGATCGCGATGGAGACCTTGATTTAGCGGTTGGTAATGGAACTGGTGTTACCTTATTCTTTGAAAATATTGGAACTGTATCGACGCCGACATGGACCCAACGCCCTTCTTTATTTAGTGGAATTGATGTTGGTACCAATAGTACGCCGTCTTTTGTCGATATTGATGGTGATTCAACATATTCATCCTTAGGAGTATTTACTTCTGGTGTTATTGATGCTGGATTTACATCAGCGCGGCCGTACACATTAAGTTATAATCGTACGTTGCCGGCAAATACGGCATTATCTATTGATATTCGTGCGGGAGATACAACGTTTGCGGGTGATACCACATGGACTCCATGGCTTACCAATGTTTCAAGCGGTGTTTTAGGAAATATCAGTAGTTTGGGAAACCATCGGTATATTCAATACCGAGCGGCGCTTTCAACCGCGAATGTCGCTATTACTCCTACGCTTGACTCCATAAGTGTAAGTTATAAATACAACTCGAGTGGTGTTCTTCTTGGATCTATCTATGATACGGGAAGTATCTATAGCCTTGTCTCCGGCTTGGTGTGGGATGAATCTCTTGTGTCGGGTTCTAGTGCAACTGTTTCATTGCGGACTGCGCCCGTGTCTTCGACTTTAATAACCTCAACTTCAACCGGATGGTTTGATATAAATTCTGCTACGCCGGGATGCAATAAGGTAGTCAATACGGTCACGTGTAGTATTACTGCAATACCACCCGAATTACGCAGCGGCTCCGATGATCGTTTTTCCCAATATAAGATTGGTTTCACTTCAAACGGTGATACTGTTCCTACGGTGAGTCGCGTGCAGGTGCAATATGCCATAAATGCTGTACCTGAATTTAACCCGAACTATCCTACAGCCGGCGCTGGCGGTGTGAGCGCTTTCCAGATCGCAACTACCACTGATCTGTATTGGGGGAGAACTTTAGTTCGTTACAGTGTTCGTGATCCTGATACAACAGTCGGTACAGTTACTCCCGGATTTGTGACGCCGTCTTTTGAGTATAATCTTGGGAGTGGTTGGTTTTCTATTCAAGGTTCAACGCTTCTTTCCGGTGACACTTCTAACAAAGCAGTCTCTGCAACGTCGTATTCAGCTTATACGGCTACGTGGAATGTTAAAACTCAGATACCAAATATCTACAACGCTGTAGCTCAGATACGAGCGACGGTGAATGATAACGAATCATTTAATAATGTTGCGCAGGCAGTATCTACTACTGTTATTGATACGAGAAATCCTGTTATAAACGCTTTCACGCTTAATTCTCAGCTCGACTCCGTTTCTATAAATGCTACTGATGATTCTTCGCCGCTTCAGATGTCGATTTCAGATACGGCGAATTCTACTGGTTGGATTACGTATTCGAGTTCAAGAAGTTGGAACCCCACAGCTTCAGCTGATGGTACTGAAACAGTTAATCTTCAGATCCGGGACAAGTTCAATAATATAAGCAGCGCGATCACGAAAGCGCCAGCTGCCGTTCAAGGCGTTACAATTCTTGATGCATCGGATCCTGGTACGAACCAATGGCGTGAGCAAATAAATTGGAATCAGTATAGTACGGCGACGAGTGGTGTCGTATTCTCTAATTACCAGGTGTATCGGGCGACTGTTTCAACCGGGCCGTACACTGCTGTTTCTCCCCTTATTACCAACGTAGCGCAAACTTCGTATGTTGATACGGGCTTGAGTTCAAGTACGGTCTATTATTATCGCGTGGTGGTTACTGATACGGATGGAGATGTTTCAAATTATTCTTCTGCTGTATTTGATCAGCCCGATGGCGGCACAAAAATTCAGTTTGGGACGCTCACCTCAAGCGGTGGGGAGAATACGGGTTCAGTGACATTGCCTATTATGCTTTCGGGTATAACAGCCTCGAATGTTACGGTTAACTATGCCGTGTCCGGCGGTACGGCTACTGCCGGCAGTGATTATACATTGGCTTCCGGCGTTGCCACCATTCCTTCCGGATCTCTTTCCACATCAATAACTTTGACGGTTACCGACGACGGTTTCTATGAAGGCAGCGAGACTATTGTGATCGGTTTATCGAATCCCTCTGGTGCTACGCTCGGCGCAAATAGCAGTCATACCTATAGTATTCTTGATAATGATGCATCGCCGTCGGTATTTTTAGTTACTACATCTTCAAGTGTGGGTGAGGTTGGAACAACGCAGCGCATTGAGGCAAGACTTTCTCAAATGTCCGGTGTTCCTGTGATTGCATACTTTACGATTGGCGGTAGCGCCGTGAACGGATCTGATTATATGGTGAGTCCTAGCCCTATAATCGTTCCTATCGGATCCGTATCCAGTTCTATTGCCGTAACTCCTCAAGACGATTCATTATATGAAGGCAATGAAACAGTCGTTGTTACACTTTCGACGTCGACCGGTGCAACTTTAGGGTTGCCTACTATCCACACGGTAACTATTATCGAAAATGACAATCCGCCAAGTCTTTTCATTAACGATGTAAGTATCACCGAAGGCAACAGCGGCACTGCCCCCGCAACATTTACCATTTCGCTTTCAGCATTGAGTCTTTCAACCACCACGGTTTCTTATGCAACGTTTGACGGAACCGCTTTCACTCCAACCGATTATAGCGGAGTGTCGGGTACGCTCGTGTTTTCTCCGGGACAAACCTCAAAAACCGTGAGCGTGTCAGTTCAGGGAGACACATTGTACGAATCTGATGAAACATTCTCGGTTGTTTTGAGTAATCCTCAAAATGCATCCGTGAGCCGCGGTACTGGCGTTGGGACTATTGTGAATAACGATGTAATCCCGACGATACAGTTTGGGATTAGTGCGGCAAGCGGCGCTGAGAACGTCTTAAACGTAATTATCCCTATAACACTTTCTAGTTTGTCGACGCAAGCAGTCTCAGTTAATTATGCCGCAACTGGCGGTACAGCCACCGCTTCCAGTGATTATGTTTTAGCCGCAGGCACGGCTACCGTGAACGCCGGCGCCACATCGACTTCAGTAACCTTGAGTATTGTAAATGATGCCGTTGACGAGCCGGATGAGACTGTAATCGTTTCGTTATCCAATCCCAATGGCGCTATTTTAGGAAGTCCGGCAGCGTATACCTATACCATTACCGATAATGATGTAATGCCCAATCTTTCTATTAATGATGTATCCGTGAGCGAAAGCAACAGCGGAACTACCAGCGCTATTTTTAACATTACTCTTTCGGCTTCGAGCGCGCAGACAGTCGCTGTTCTGTATGGTTCAACCGATGGGACTGCTCTTGCGTCGACTGACTATATGAATACTTCCGGTACGCTTACATTTACGCCAGGGGAGACAACAAAAAGTGTGACTGTTGCAGTGAACGGAGATACAACGTACGAAACTGATGAAACATTTTCGGTTGTGCTCAGCAGCCCTTCGAACGCAACGATTGCTCGTGGGACAGGACAGGGAACTATTACTAATGATGATATTTTGCCAACCGTTCAGTTCGGCAGCGCCGTTCAAAGCGGTTTGGAATTAATTGTATCCGTATCTGTGCCGGTAACGCTTTCGACAATTTCACCGAATCCAGTATCAGTGAACTATGCGGTAACCGGAGGTACGGCTACGAATGGCGTTGATTATGCTTTGAGTGCTGGTACAGCCATTATTAATCCCGGATCTCTTAATACTTCATTTAGTATAAATATTACAAACGATGTGTTGGATGAAATAGATGAAACCATTGTTGTTACATTATCTAATCCAAATGGCGCAAACTTGGGAACGCCGGTTACATATAGTTATATGATTTTAGATGACGATGTAGTGCCGGAAGTCCGGTGGAGCGTCGCTTCGTCGAATGCTTTAGAGAATAGCAATAACGTAAACCTCCGCGTTGAAGTTTCTACAGCTCTGACATCACCGATAACCCTGCCTTACACGTTATCCGGCTCGGCTCTAAACGGTATTGATTACACCATTACGCCAAGTCCGCTTATCATACCGGTTGGTGCAACTTCAAGTGTTGTTGTTCTCACATTAAACGATGATGTTATATATGAAGGAGACGAGACGGTTGTCACTACGTTTGGAACTCCGACTAATGCAACGCTCGGTTTGCCTTCAGCGCATATGTTCACTGTTACCGATAACGAAACAAGACCGGTTGTCCAATTTTTATCAGCCGTTTCTTCTGGCCGCGAGGATCTTCTTTTGGCTTCGGTGGGCGTAACACTGTCTAATCAAACGACTCAGAGTGTTACGGTGGCGTATGCGGTTACCGGCGGTACCGCTACACCCGATGTAGATTTTGTGCTCGCAAGCGGTAATCTTACCATACCTGCGTTTGCTACCTCGACGTCGATTTCATTTACGGTGACCAATGACAATTTTCACGAATCTGATGAAACAGTCGTGGTTACTCTTTCAGATCCTCTGAATGCCGACCTCGGCGTTATTGGGACTCATACATATACTATTGCTGATGACGATCAGATTCCTACGCTTTCTATAGGAAATGCTCAGGTTTTGGAAGGTAATATCGGAGCCGCGGCTCTTAATTTCCCGATTTCCCTTTCAGAGGCAGCGGCCGAAGCGGTTACGGTTACCTATGTGACAGTTGACGGTACGGCTGTGTCGCCCGCTGATTATCTTGCCGCTACCGGTACTGTTACTTTTGCTCCTGGCGAGACCAGTAAAAATATTTCCATTACGGTAAACAGCGATACAAGTTTCGAACCCGATGAGAGTTTCACGGTTATGTTCGGTAATGTTCAAAATGTGGCGATCGGAGATGGCGAAGCAGTGGGAACTATTTTGAATGACGATCAACTACCTACAGTTCAATTCAGTACGGACAGTTCGAGTGGACGTGAGAATATTACCTCGGTTGTAATGTCGGTGATTCTGTCTCAGCCTTCTAATGGTCCAGTTACCGTTACTTATGATATAACCGGTGGTACGGCCAGTCCCGAGAACGATTATGTTGCTGCGAGTGGCACTATAGTTATTCCTATTGGTGCGACACAAGGATCAGTTTTTATTACGGTTAATAACGATAATATCCATGAATCTGATGAAACGACTGTGGTTACGCTTTCGGGACCTGTCGGTGCTACCCTTGGTCAGACAAAAGCTCATACTTATACCATCATTGATGATGATGTAATCGGTGGCGTTTCTGTTGATGGTGTTCGATCTACAGTCGCCGCCGTTTCCTGGACAACGGTCGCGCCCGGAACTTCCGTGGTTGAGTATTCGCCGACTGGTCCGACCTACGATCTTTCTAAGTCCGACACCAATCTTATTGTTGATCACAAAATTTACCTAGCCAATCTTTTTCCGGCAACTCCTTATTTTGTGAGGGTACGGTCAGTGGATCAAAGCGGCGCCGAGTTTGTTGATGATAACAGCGGCGGCGGGTATACGTTTACTACCACTCCTGGTGCGGTTATTACTGCAGTGACGCCATTTGATGTATTTGATACGAGAGCGTCAATAGCTTGGTACACCGATATTCCTTCTAATTCGTTTGTGACGTATGCAACGAGTTCAAGCTTTGAAGGCGGAGTTGAGATCGGTGATGCGAGTTTGGTACAGGGTGATACCGGTCCTTATGAACACCGAGTTATCCTTAATAATCTTGAACCAACGACAACGTACTATTTCAAAGTAAAATCTGTTGATGGGCAGGGGAATATAGCCGAAGAATTTAATGGTGGACGCTATTATTCATTTGTTACTACTCAAGATGTATCGCCGCCAATAATTTCGAATGTTGCCTCCCCAGTTATAACCAACAGTTCTGTTGTTGTTTTCTGGCAGACCAATGAATTAGCTGATTCCGAAGTAGAATACGGTACCGTGAGCGGAATATATTCTAATCAAACTACTATTAATACCACGCCAGCCCTGACTCATACGGCCGTGCTTTTGAATCTTTTGTCTGAGACTACCTATTATTATCGTGTTATTTCTAAAGATAACTTGGGGAATATCAGTCGGAGTGTCGAGCAATCAATAAAGACTTCCGTTCCGGGTAATATCAATATTCAGCCGGTTTCCAATGAGCCAACAGTTGCTCAAGCGCTTCATGATGCGCTTCAGGCGGAATTCAACAAGGTGAAAAACGAATTTGATGCGCTTATCGGTTCTAAAGATACAACGCCGCCGGTTCTTTCGAGTATTGCGGCAACCGACGTTAAGGCATTTAGTGTTGTGATCACATGGCAGACCAATGAACTTAGTACATCGTTTGTAAAATATGGTCAGACCACTTCATACGGGTTAACTGCCGGTCTTCCCGAATTGACCAAAGATCATTCGTTATTAATAAAAGGACTTAAGATGGGCACCATTTATCATTTCAAGATTTCGAGCGCTGATGCTAAGGGGAATATTACCGCTTCCGATGATTTTACGTTTACTACTCTTTTTGCCGCTGAAGATCTAGAAGAACTTATAAAGACCGGTGATTTATCACAGTTTGAAGAGAAACTTGGCAAGATTATAGAATCAATGACGCCATCTTTGGTGCCGCCGGTCATTTCCGATGTGACAGTTAAAGGTATTGGAGAAACCGGCGCAATAATTACTTGGCGGACTAATATAGATGGATCATCTTTTGTCGCGCTTGCGTCGGAGACTGATTACAAACCTAAAAACGCAGCTCCTTATGTTTTCGAAATCGGCACAGCTGATAAGAGAGTAAAAGATCATGAGGTTGCGCTTACTAATTTGAAATCTGGAACACGCTATCATTTTCAGGTTAAATCCCAAAATATCCTGGGTATATTTGGTAAAGGCAAAGACCTTACATTCACGACTAAATTCGATAAGCCCGATTTAGTCGTAACCGATCTCAAGGAGATGAGAGTAACCATTCAATGGGCAACTGAAAAACCTACAACTTCTCAAGTTGAGTACCGCGATGTGAAAACAGGCAAACTTCTTAAATCCGGAGATGAAACAAGTGTCCGTTCGCATATTATTTTGCTCACCGGTCTTACGCCCGATACTACATATGAGGTTAAGGGTTTGGGCTACGATGATCAGGGTAACTTGATTGAAACGCGCGCTAAATCATTTAAGACGACCATTGATATTAAAGCTCCGGCTATCTCCAATCTAAAGATCGAAAACGCCTTGATTCCTACGAGAACCGATCGGCTCCAAACCATTGTATTTTGGAAGACTGATGAACCAGCCACATCTCAAGTATTTTTTGAAGAGGGTCCGGGCCAGACTGAAAAACTAAGCCAGCAAACTCCTTTTCAAGAAACCCTCACCATTGATCACGTTGTTGTGCTTACGCTTTTCAAGCCTTCGACTGTGTATCGTATTCAGGTTGTTTCTACGGACGGCAGCGGTAATCGATCAGTTTCGCCGATTCAATCGGTTCTTACGCCGCAAAAAGGCGAATCCATTGTTGATATTATAACGCGTAATTTCGAACAATCTTTCGGGTGGTTGAAGTTTGTACGATAGGGAAGGCGTTGACGAAAATCGTCTTGTTGCGCTAGCATAGAGCATATGGGTGGAGTACCAGTAAAACATCATTCTAAATCAAAGGTAGGACGCAGACGTTCCCAGCTTGCCCTAAAAAAGATAGGGCCGCTCGTTTGTTTAAATTGCAAAGGACCGACGCTTCCGCATAAAATATGCCCGCAGTGCGGCTTATACAGTAAGTCGCCGAGCCTGAAAAAGACATAAATTTCGATAATCACTTAGAAATTGAAAATTAAAAATTTAAAAACTGTTTAATTTATGGCTACCCGACATTTGATACGAACGATCGTTCTTCAATCGCTTTACGAGTGGGATTTTTATAAACATGGTGTTGATCTGGCTACGATTGTTGAACGGAACGTTACGGAATTTGGTCCGGGCATCGATGAGCCGGATTTTGTATGGCGCCTTGTAAAAGGCGTAATTGAACATCTTTCGGATATTGATGGCACTATCGAGAAATACGCTCCTGAGTGGCCTATAGACCAGATTGCTATTATAGACCGTAACGTTCTTCGAATCGGCTTATATGAGCTTATTTATGCCGACCGCAATGAAGTGCCACCTAAAGTTGCTATTAACGAGGCTATAGAAATTGCCAAGAATTATGGAGGTTTGAATTCGCCTAAATTCATCAATGGTGTGCTCGGTACGGTATATCGGGAACTTGTCGAACCAACGCTAGCCAATCAACCTGCTCAGCCATCGCCGTCTAGTTAGATGGTTGTTTTTATGTTTGTATTTAACTACACGACATGGCGACTGTTGATGTAAAGAAATTAGAGCGTGAACTTGGGGTGACATTTAATAAACGCGCTATTCTTCAAGAAGCGCTTACCCACCGTTCCTACTTGAATGAAAATTCCGAATGGCCTCTTCGGAATAATGAACGTTTGGAGTATTTGGGCGATGCTGTGCTTGAGTTGGTCGTAACCGAATACCTTTACGCCAAATTTCCCGAACGCGAGGAAGGAGAGCTAACAAGTTTGCGGGCGGCTCTCGTGAATTATCAGATGCTTGCCCGGATCGCTAAAGAGATTTCTCTCGATGAATACGTATATCTTTCGAGGGGTGAGTCAAAAGACAGCGGACGGGCGAGAGAAGTAATTTTAGCCAACACCATCGAGGCTGTTATAGGCGCCGTACATCTTGACCAGGGTTATGATGCTGTGCGTGCCTTTGTCGAGCGTTCGGTTTTATGCCATCTCGACGAAATCATCGAGAAAAAACTATACCGTGATCCCAAAAGCATGCTTCAAGAACTTATCCAAGAGCGGATGAAATTAACGCCTACGTATCGTGTGCTTAAAGAAGAAGGGCCGGATCATCAGAAGAATTTTCATGTCGGTGTATACTTCGGCGACAAGCTTGTCGCTCAGGGCATAGGCTTGTCGAAACAGGATGCGGAACTTAGAGCTGCTGAACATGCACTTAAGATACTTACGGATCAATGACAATTTTTTTAAGACGTCTTGAACTTCAAGGCTTTAAATCGTTTGCCCAGAAGACTGTATTAGAGTTTACCGATAGGATTGTAGCGGTTGTCGGTCCCAATGGGTCAGGTAAATCCAATATTATCGATGCTCTTCGCTGGGTTTTGGGCGAACGCGAAGCCAAACATTTAAGAGGCGAGCGCATTGAAAATCTCATATTTGCCGGAACACCGAAGCGTTCGGCGGCTGGTTTTGCCAAGGTTGCGCTTCATTTTGATAATAGATCCCGCATTTTCCCTGTTGATGCGGAGGAAGCCATGTTGGAGCGTAAGGTTGATCGGACTGGCGTTTCTCGAATGTTTTGGCAAGACACCGAAGTACGTTTACGGGATATTACGCCGGTCTTGGCTCGGGCTCGATTGGGCAGTCGCGGGCTTACCATGATCGGTCAGGGTGAGAGCGATGTATTTGTTCGATCTTCTCCCGATGATCGCCGTACGATGATCGAAGAGATTTTAGGGTTGCGCGAGTTTCGCTTGAAGAAAACCGACGCCGAGCGGCGGTTGGCCTCGAGTACCGTTAATATGGAAAAAGTCCGAGCTATGCTCGAGCAACTCGGGCCTCATCTTCGTCTTTTACGGCGACAGAAACACCGCTGGGACAAACGAAGCGAAATCGCCTCCACATTAACCGATCTCGAGAGTGGATATTTTGCGACTCGTTACCATGAGATTTCGGCCACTCTCAAAGGCTACGATAAGCCTTTGAAAGAAGATCGAAGCGATCGGGATGGTAAGGCGGAAATAGTTCGTTTGTTAGAAAAAGAAATAGAACGGATTGGTACTCGGAGCAGTAGCATTGAAGAAGGTAAGGAGTTAAGAGAAAAACTAAGGGGAATTATGGAACGGCGAACCGTTCTTGAGCGTTCTCTTGCAAGACTCGAGGCTGAAATAGAAATTCATGCCAAATCCACCACTAAGGAAAGCAAGGATGCGCGTGAATTGCTTCTTATTATAGAAGAGCTTGGCCGTGATATTTCCGATATCGTTCAGTGGGATGATTTGGATAAGATAAAGGCGCGGCTTAGAAATTGGCTTCACAAGTTAGAAACAGTTTCTAAGCGCAGTGAGGCAAGCGGTAATGAAGAATTAACCAAGCAAGTTCACCAAATCAAGACGGAGCTTCAAGAAATTGATGTTCAGGTTCACGATGTCCATAAACATGAAGATGCTCTGGCGGCATTGGAGGTTGAGCTGAACAAAGAATTCCGCAGTCGTTTTCAGGAACTCGAATCTAAAAAAACCGAGCTTTATGCAATAGATGAGGACATAAGAAATAAAGAGTTTGAACGGGAAAAACTTATTTTGAAATTCGATGAAATAGTTAGAGAATGGGTTGCGGCCGGTCACGCGAGAGAAGAATTGGACGCATTACCGGTTCCCCAGGAATTGATCAGTTTGACTGAAGTTGAGCGTAAAATTTTGAGGCTTCGCGGCGAGCTTGCGGCTATAGGCGAAATAGACCAAGCGCTGGTCAAAGAAGCCGAAGAGAGCGAGACGCGTTTCGCGTTTCTTACGAGAGAAATCGAAGATTTGGAAAAAGCATCCCATGATTTAAAAAAACTTATTCGTGAACTCGATGAACGTATCCACAGCGATTTTAAGAGCGCTTTTAAAGCTATCAATGAAGCTTTTAATACATATTTCCGTTTGATGTTTGGCGGTGGTAGAGCGCATCTTAAACTTGCCAAGCGTGAGATAATAGAACCCGCGCCTACGAGTGATGGAAGCGAAGAAGGGGAGCAGCCGAAAACCGAAGTATCGGAACCTGAAGACAAGTCTGATCCGGAAATGACCGCCGGCGTTGAAGTCGAGCTTAGTTTGCCTCGTAAAAAGATAACGAGTTTGGACATGCTTTCGGGCGGCGAAAAAACGTTGGTGTCCTTGGCGGCGCTATTCGCTTTCATTTCGGTTTCGCCTCCACCGTTTCTCGTGCTCGATGAAATTGATGCCGCTCTCGATGAAGAAAATGCACGCCGTTTTGCCGAATTGATTAAAGAATTTGCCAAGAAAACCCAGTTCATTATAGTTACCCATAATCGTGCGACCATGGAATCGGCGGACGTGCTTTATGGTATTACTATGGGTGATGACGGCGTGTCCAAAGTGCTTTCGTTGAAGCTGGAATAAGAGAAAAACACTATATAACCATAACTTGATTTTTTTGGAACCGTCCGTTAATCTTGTTTCATTGTTCTTATGTTAGCTATTAAATTAAAACGGGTAGGCAAAAAACACCAAGCGTCTTTCAGGGTGGTAGTCATGGAGAAACGTTCCAAACTTCAAGGACGCTTTATTGAAGATCTTGGCTGGTGGGATCCGCGAGCCGATAAAGGCAGTGTTAATCCGGAACGTGCAAAATATTGGATTTCCGTCGGCGCTCATCCTACTCCAAGCATGCATAACTTACTGGTGAAAACCGGAGTATTAAACACAAAGAAAATACCTGTCCATAAAGCGCCTAAAAAAATTGAAAAGCCGTCTGCTGAGGCAGCGGTTGGAGCAAAAACAGAAGCAGCCGCTACATCTTGACAAATAGGATATATTGAGCTATAATTGAATTAACAATATTGATATAGGCTTTTAGCAATCCAAAAGGTCGAATATGAATTGATTGTACGAATTGTATGACAAAAAATGGTGTTGATCATGAGTTTCTTGAGTATCTCGTGAAGTCTATCGTTGATCATCCTGATGATGTGAAGGTTGATCGTAAGGTAGATGAAATGGGAGTCCTCCTGACCCTCCGTGTGAATGCACAGGACATGGGGCAGGTGGTTGGTCGGCAAGGTTCAACAGCGAAGGCAATCCGATCACTTTTGAGGATTGTCGGCATTAAGAATAATGCACGCGTGAATCTGAAGATTGAAGAGCCGGAAGGTTCTACTCGACCTCCAAGGAAACCAATGGGTGATTCAGAAAGGTAGCTTTATTGGTTTTCTCGTCTCCGCCCCGACTTCAGGTCGGGGCGGGGTTTTTATTTAGTCGGTTCGTCGCTTATAATTAGTTTCAGTCTTATGATCACATTTCATGTTTTGACTATTTTTCCCGATGCTTTCTCCTCGTATTTGAAAACATCGGTTTTGGGCAGAGCCCAAAAGAAAAAATTGATAAAAGTTGATTTGGTTGACATCCGCAGTTTTTCTTCCGATCGGCGAGGAACTGTTGATGATAGGCCTTATGGCGGCGGTCCGGGGATGGTTATGAAAATAGAGCCAATTTATAAAGGGGTAGCGCAGATTAAATCGCGCATAAAGAAAAAATCGCGAAGACAAGGTACGCGGGTGATTCTTTTTTCGACCCGCGGTAAGCCGCTAAATCAGGATATGACGCGGCGTTTTAGTAAGTATCAAAATCTTATTTTAATTTGCGGGCGGTATGAAGGGATTGATGAACGGGTGGCCGATTACGTGGCTGATGAAGAAGTTTCCCTCGGTAACTATGTGCTTTCGGGCGGTGAACTCGCGGCTTTAGTTGTGGTTGAAGCGGTGGCGCGGCATATTCCCGGTGTTTTGGGTAAATATGAGTCTTTGGAGGAGATTAAGGGCTCTTATCCGGTCTATACGAGGCCTGAAGTTTTTTGGGGTAAGACTGGTAAAGGCAAAAAGCAATCCTGGCGTACTCCTTCGGCTCTGGTTTCCGGCCATCATCGTAAGATCAAAGAGTGGCGTAAGCAGCTTTGACATAATTTCTTATTTTCGTGTATTATTGATGCCATGTTGGATACTGGAGTTACAACTACAACCGATGAACAAGTAATGGAGATGGCGCGTGTGGGCGTAATCTACGGCCATAAGAAAGCCAAGACCCATCCACGTATGCGGCCTTTCATCGGAGGCAATCGAAACGATAACGAACTTCTTGACCCTGAAGCGACTTTGGGAGGTCTTGCGAGAGCGATCGCTTTTATAAAAGAGAAAGTAGCGAACAACGGTTCGATGCTTCTTGTAGGCACTCAAGCTGCTGCTCGTGAGGCGGTTATGGGTTTAGCCGAAGAGTTTAAATTTCCTTACGTAACGACTCGTTGGCTCGGCGGGACGCTTACTAATTTTAAAGTTATAACCGATAGACTCGCTTATTATCAAAATCTTAAAGTAAAACGAGAGAGTGGTGATCTCGCAAAATATACCAAGAAAGAGCAGTTGGGATTTAGTAAAGAAATAGCCAAGTTATCGAAGATGTTTGATGGACTTTCCGCGTTTAAAAAATTACCCGATGTTATTTTCGTGGTTGATAGCAATATTCATAGTACGGTTGTTCATGAAGCGAGACTTCTTCGCATACCTCTGGTTGCGGTTATAGATACCGATGATGATCCGGCGCTTATAGATTATCCTATTTTCGGTAATGATCATTCCCGTTCGAGTATTGCCTGGATTGTGGATAGGATTAAAGTAGATTTGAAAGAAGCTCGAACGGCAGAGGCGCAAAACGTTCAACCGCCGGCGATCAATTAATATATGACCGGAGAGGTAATTCAAAAATTGAGAGCGCTTACCGGCGCTGGTGTTATGGAGTGCAAACGAGCTCTTGATGATACTCAAGGGGATATTGAAGCCGCAGTACGCCTTATCCATGAGAGGGGGTTGGTTAAAGCTGAAAAGAAACAAGGGCGGACTACCGGATCAGGACTCGTCGAGTCTTATATACACAACGAGCGGGTGGGCGTGCTTCTTGAATTGCGTTCAGAAACAGATTTTGTTGCACGCTCGGCTCCTTTTCGGGAACTGGCCCATGAACTCGCCATGCAGATTGCGGCTATGGATCCGGTTGACCCGGACGCTCTTTCTGCCCAACCTTATATTAAAGACGATTCCATGACAGTTGGTGAGTTGGTTAAGCGGGCTATGGCTAAGCTCGGCGAGAATATTAAAGTCATGCGTTTTTCAAGATACGAAATCTAAAATATTTTTTCATTCGCATGTTCAAATTTCTCGTCCAAATGATTATGACTATAAGTGCCGGTGCTATTGTATATGTTTTTGCTAAAGCGCTACCGAGGATTAATGACGATGAATCTTCTTTGCGCTCGACATCGCCTCATCCGGTCATGGTTTATATCGAGCGGCTGGACGAATGGCTCCTTTCTTTTATTGAGAAATGGTTGCGCCGTTTGAGAGTTGTTATTATGAAATTTGATAATGCTGTATCTAAGAAATTGAACCGGTTTAAGAAAGAGCCTGTTAAGGATATTAGT
>JACRFG010000009.1 GCA_016234345.1 Candidatus Jorgensenbacteria bacterium | reverse complement strand
TTATTTGTTTCCATGTTCCTATTTTATCAATTTTCTATTTCCTATGACGCTTTTCATGTTTATTTTTGTGTTCGCAGGAGTTATCTTTTGAATTCTGTTTGAATAGTATGTATATCAGAGTTGCCGATATTTTCGACAATATGCTCACCTTCTGTTCCAGCCACTACCTTCCCCGCTATTAATTCAACTTCGCTTGCTATGCCAGTCGGTTTTGTAACTCTCATTTTGCCGCCTTGGATGATATAAGAAATATTATCTGGATGCCAATGCATTTCCGTCTTTTTCCCGACAGCTAAATAGACATTCAGTACACGAACTTTTTCGTTTTCAAACAAAAGGCTATGCACTTCAGGAGCTATTTTTAATGCATCGTTATTTTCCATGATACTTTTTATATTCATTGACTGCTCTTCAAAGATTCAGTAATTTTAACAATAGCACATTGAACTTTTTTCAGGAGAAAGGTCGTGAAAAAATACAGGATTCTCAAGCGGGTCATGCTAGGCTTTACAACCCCGCAGGATCAATATGATGTGATCATCGGACCAGAAGATGGAACCATATTGGAGAGCGATGGTCATACAATCTGGACCATCAAAGATGGGAAGCGGCACGAATCAATAACTATGGCTAATGCTATCGATATTTGGCTCGGTAGAGAAGCAATTGTAGAAATTTCATCGAAAAAAGAAGGTTAGTGAGACCTTCTTTTTTATTCCTACGCCCCATGACATTTCTTGATATGCGATACGGACGGGAAAACCTTATTACTGAAACTTCAACGTGGAAAAAATCTGATTAATCATGTCTGCCCAGCTCTCTCTGCAATCGGCTGGACAGATTAACTCTGACTCTCCTGGTTCGCAAATTGCGTTGGGACATGAACGACTTCCCCCTTCAAGAAAAAATTGCAATGCCCTATTTTCCGATAAAACGCCGTTTGGCGGTTCCACAATGATATATCTTACTTCCGACCAGCCGATTTGCGGACTTTCTGGCGTGGCTCCGTGAAGAGGAATTTCCCAAAAAAATCCGTACATCGAGTTGTTGGTAGAATTTGAGATCTTAAAATATTTTGCGTTTATGGCAGTACTTGGTTTTCTTGAAACAAAAAGTTCTTTTATGTATTCATTGAAAGGAGCATGCACAATACTGCATTGCGAGTTTTTAAAATCGGGGCTGACCGGATACTCTCCAATCCCAATATGTTCATCGTAGATCTCATGACCTGGGTCATACCATGTACACTTCTGTAAATGCTCCCCGAATGAAAGAGGAAACCTGTCTTCAAATTCGCCGATTGATTTCGGATATGATACGGAAAATTTATATTCAGGGTTTATGTATATCTCTTGCGAGGACGGCGATTTTTCATTTTGTAAGGTAGTTTGCGAGGCTCTTTCTTTATCTGCGCCTGTTTCCAAATCAATCTGTTGCTCAACACTTTCCATACCTGACTCTTGAACTTCTTCGTATGTATGCGTAGTGGTCGAAGAAACATTTTTCCTCGGAAGAACCGAGAAAACGGCCGCCAATGCCATGACCACGACTAGCACGCATATAATCAAAATGGGCGTTTGTTTTATTTTCACTCCAATTTTTGAATCATTCTCCATAAGATTAAATTTCCTCTTGATATCACACTTCGGAGATATTTACTACGCTAAAAAATCCAATAAATATACACCCTATCCATTTCCGTGACACTTCTGTTACTTATTGATTACCCCACACGGATTTAATAACATATTATCAGAACTTATCATAGGAGATAACGCGATGACGTACGCAGAGCAAGAACTTCAGCCGCTTGGTTTTCACCTGCTAGACACAGAAGCTGACTCCGTTGGCTTTGAAAAAAAAGTGGTTCTTTCTTTCCATCATCTCAAACTTCAATTTGACTGTGTCTGTCCAGCATATCCAAGAATCAAAGCACTTGGATGCCCACTTCATGCTCATGAAACCTCGCTGCCTGGTTCTTGGCCCATAGAGGACGCCAAGAAAGTCGCGACGGCACTCAAGTAATCAATCTTCGGCCGTATGGTTCGCCCAGCGGCTTTTTCTTACCCCTACGCCCCATGACATTTCTTATATTTTTTCCCTGAACCGCACCAACAAGGATCATTTCTCTTAATATCTCTGGCTTCTGGCGGCGGCGGTGTTTTATTAGATTGTGTTGGTTTGGTTTGGATCTTATCCATATTTATTTCAAAAAGTTGGAAAATCGTATTCCAAGTTAGCGCTTCAAAATGCGCGTTAAGCGATTGGAAAAGGATGTGGGCTTCCCGGCGATACTCTACCAAGGGTTCGTGTTGGGCATAGGCGCGTATGTTTACGGTGTCCCGCAGTCCTTCCAGATTTTCCAAATGTTCAATCCATAAGGTGTCTAAAATACGCACTAAATGTTGCGCGATCATTACTGATCTTTCGGGGCCGAGTTCATCGGGTACGACTTTTAATTTTTCGGTCAGTTCTTGAATTTTTTGGTGGGCTTCCGGATCGTTACTTCGGCCGAGATAGTCAGAAGCGCGTTCAACGTAGTGTCGAAGGACTTCGTCAATGACCGGTTTAATGGTTTTATCTTCGCCTGACTTAAGCAGTTCCACTCGTCGTCGGTATATCGCGCTACGTTGTTTGTTTAGGACGTCGTCAAAATCAAGAAGATGGTGGCGGATGTCAAAATTAGCTCCTTCAACTTTACCTTGGGCTTGGTTTACTGCTTTGGATACAAAGCGCGATTCAATAGGTAAATCTTCGGGAACATTTAGAGCGCTCATTAAGTTTTTAATGCGATCGCCGCCGAAAATCCGTAAAAGATCATCTTCAAGCGAGAGAAAGAATTGCGATGAGCCGGGATCGCCTTGTCGGCCAGCGCGGCCGCGTAGTTGGTTATCGATTCGTCGGGCCTCATGTCGTTCGGTACCAACTACATGAAGACCGCCCAAAGCTTTAACCTTTTCGGCTTCGGTCGGATCAAAAGGATTGCCGCCTAAAATTATGTCGACTCCCCTGCCAGCCATGTTAGTGGCGACGGTCACGGCGCCGCGCTTCCCGGCTTGAGCGATAATCGCGCCTTCACGTTCATTGTTTTTGGCGTTTAATACTTCGTGGGGTATGCCGGCTTTTTTCAGATACTCGGAAATCGTTTCGTTGTTACTGATAGAAGTTGTACCCAAGAGGATCGGCTGACCTTGGCTGTGCCGTTCTCGAACCGATTCGGCTAGAGCCAGGTATTTTGCGTCTTTAGTTTTATAAATTACGTCTGGCCTGTCGTCGCGGACCATAGGACGGTTTGGCGGTATCGAGATGACGTCGAGGTTATAGACCTTATGGAATTCTTCGGCGCTCGTTGAGGCCGTACCGGTCATGCCGGCGATTTTTTTATAGAGTCTGAAATAGTTTTGTATGGTGACTTGAGCGTACGTCCGGTTTTCTTCTTTCACAAATACCCCTTCTTTAGCTTCAATAGCCTGATGGAGGCCGCCCGAGTAACGTCGTCCTTGGAGGAGCCGTCCCGTAAATTCATCGACAATAATCACTTCGCTGCCTTTAACTACGTAATCCTTATCGCGTTTAAAGAGAGCTTTGGCTTTGACGCTTTCTTGGAGAAAGTGGGATAGGCGGCTGTGTTCCGGGTCGAAAAGATTAGACACGCCGACCATATGCTCGACTTTAGTAACTCCGGCATCGGTTACAGAAACCGTACGCAATTTTTCGTCTACAATATAGTCTTCTTCCGGCTTAAGACGTTCGGCGATTTTAGCAAATGTTTTATAGTATTCGCTTGATTCGCGATCTGGTGCGGCGATGATGAGCGGCGTGCGGGCCTCATCGATTAATATGCTATCGACTTCATCGATGATGGCATAATGATGTTCGCGCTGGGCGCGATCGGATAAACGAAGGTTCAAGTTGTCGCGAAGATAATCAAATCCGAATTCGTGGTTGGTGCCGTAGGTGATATCGGCTGTGTAGGCATCTTTCCGTGAAATAGGCCTTAAGAATCGCTCAACTACTTTGAAGCTTGCGGTTAGATCTCGTTCGCGGTCGATACTTTCGGTTTCAAATGAAGGATCATAACGGTAAGCGGCATCATGTACGATGCAGGCGACCGTAAGACCTAACGCGTGATATATTTGTCCCATCCATACGGTATCCCGGCGAGCCAGATAATCGTTTACGGTTACTATATGAACTCCTTTGTTACTTAAAGCATTCAAATAAGCCGGAGCGGTTGCGGCTAATGTTTTACCTTCTCCGGTCATCATTTCGGCGATCTTACCTTCGTGAAGAACAATGCCGCCGATGAACTGAACATCGAAGTGTCGTTGTTTCAAGGTCCGACGGCCGGCTTCGCGTACGAGGGCAAATGCTTCCGGTAGAACGTGATTCAAGATTTCCGCATCTCCACCGCGTTCGACAACGGCATAACGCAGTGAAAGCGACCGTTCTCGGAGTCCCTCATCGGTTAGTTTGATAATTTCGGCCTCTTTTGTATTAATAAGTGAAACAACGCCCTGAAGGCGTTTGAGTGTGCGGTCCGGCACCAATTTTCCTAAAAAGAAACTCATATCTCGATCTTGTATGGAGGTCGGGCGGATAGCGGTGACCTCCTTTTTTATTTTTATGAGTGAGTGCTCTATCTATCCGCCCACATTCTATTATGCAGATAGGCGGAGCGGTATACAAGACTCCCCTCTATTTACATGGGGCTCTGGGCGGGTATAGAGTGAATTTAGTATCCATTTCAAAAATAAAAAAGGCAGAAATAATGAGGTTTTTACTGCGCATCCTTATTGTCATTTTCGCCACGTTGGCGGCGGTTATAACTGTTGATGCTCAGCGTCAGCGAGGCATAATCTACCGACCGTTCGATTGGCAGGTAATCGGCGATTCGACTTATGAAGTTTATTTTCATCGACCGATGGAGCCGATTGCGAGAAAAGTAAGTGCTTTAGTGCCCGAGATTCTGAATATCTATTCGGAGAAGCTTTTTCAGACCGATGTACCTATTAAACTTTCTGAGGATACGGTTAGGGTTTATAAGAATAAATCCGAGAAATCTCGGCCGCTTGAATACAAACATTTGCCATTTGTAAGCGATACATCCGGTAATGTTATATACAAGCACGAATTCTGGAAGCCTAAAAAGAAGCTCGTTATTCTTCTTTATCCCAATCCGCAGGATTTCAATCAGCAAATGGTGATCCATTTTTTCTTACCGCCCGGTATCTTGGGGTTCACCGAACTTTTCAGTTTGCGGATGGCTTTCCCATACCGCGGCAACGAAAGTGAGTTTAAAAGTACGCTGGCTCATGAGATGTTTCACGCCTTGGAAAAACTTTTCATTAAGGACCATGCCGAAACCGCTCATCTTTTGGATGAACGTTCGGATTCTCGTCCGCGTATGCCTATTTGGGCGACGGAAGGAATGGCCGAGTTTGCGACAAGCGATGTGTATCTTGATAGTTTGAACGAACGTGATGACTACAGGCGGGCTAGAACAGCCATGCGTAACGTTATCACTGTTACAAATGAAGAGATGCCTTCTCTTGAAGATTTGGCTATTTTCGGAGACTTCAATGTTTATACATTGGGTTATGAATTGCATCATTTTATGGCCAGTCGTTTTACTCGCGATTCTTTAATGAGTATACGGAAACGATTAGCTCGTCATGAACCGTATGATTCTGTATGGGCTAAGGTTTTCGGTGCGGAATTGCTCGCGTGGGAAGTCGAGTGGTGGAAGTCTATGAAAGTTAAATATGAAGGCAGTACGTTTTTCGGAACAGCCGACAATCTTCCCCAAATGAAGTTCAGCGATAAAACAGCGCCCGGCATTAGTCAGGTAGGCATTGTTGGTTCGGTTGGCTTTGATCGTTCGACCGATCGTATGGTGTTTTACGAGCAGAATAAGAAGTGGGGTCTTGATGTGATGACATTCGGTTTTGATACATCGGCTGCCGGCGGTCTTAAAGAAAAGAGAAAAATCGACAACATTGAAATCGATCGCCAATTCGACGATAAGACTCTTTGGTATCGAGCCGATAACGCACCAGCCATTTTAGGCAATCGCGTTGTTGTCACTGTTTCCAAGACCGATCAGGATTACGTGCGTATCTATGAATACGATAAAGACGGCAATGTAGAGTTAAAAGAAGAATTTTCTATTCCTGGACTTTTATGGGTTAGGGATATATCTTTTATCACTCGCGATTCACTGCTTTTTATCGGCATTGATACATTAGGTCAAAATGATGTGTATGGTTATTCGATCCCGGAGAAACAACTTATACGATTTACGAATACTTCGTATCAAAAAGATCAGCCGAACTTGTGGAATGGGAAACTTGTCTATATTGAAAGCGGCGGTCCTCGAGATGCCCATTATCTGGTCATGCATGATGGAAATAAAGTTATTCGTTACGCTTTTGAAGGTGGGTATATAGATCAGTGGGTTCAAAACGATCACATGCTTGTTGCGCGAGTTTTGCGTCAGAATGGAGTTCCTGAATTGGTGCTTTGGCCTTACGGGAATACGAAAGCGTATATCTATCGCTACGGCGATGCGGTTTACACCGATAAGGGCACGATCTATGTTCGCTACCCCATAATCGATCAGTTAATCGGTTTCAGACAAGATAGCACTCTTCTTGTTCATGAAAGCAAGAGCAGGGGCAATCCTTATGGTCGATTTGTTGGAATTACGCTTGATACGGGCGCATTGGAACAAATCCCTCTGGAGAATGTGTCCGAGCCGGGAATAGCTCTCTTGCATAAAGATACGGCTAACGTATCCAAAATGCCCGATCAGAGCTCCGATTACCACGCGATGGTTCCGCCGGACAACACCTTTTACTACTCTTTTCCTGAGTTCAGTAAAACCGATGCGACCGGCGAACATGGCTTTGCAATAAGTTCATGGCTTTCTACGAATAGCGCAGTGCAGCATTTGGGAGTTAGATGGTTTGATTTTTCCGGACGCCTACGCACTCAGACAGCAGCTGGTTTTACTCTCCAGCCTCGATGGTATTTCTCGACAAAGTCTAATTCAGCCGATGTCATGAAAGAAGGTATTGCCAGATTCGAAAGAAAATTTACGTGGCCGTTTAATCTCGAAGATGCGGTGAGCGTAAGTTTGGGACTTGGATTTTTGGTACAGCAGCCGCCCGATTTGATTGTGAGTGCACGAGACACTACGTACGGAGGGTTAGATACCACCGATGCGCGGTACGACACAACCAAGTATCAGGGTAGTTTTTCTGGGAGTGATACGCTTCGGCGTATTCCTCAACCGGCTTTCCTGCAATCCCCTTTCCTAAAGCTTGGTTTAGAATTTACATCGGATGGAACATTTCTTGATTTCTTCCGTGGTACTCGTCATGGACATTATTTCAATGCGAGTTGGGAGATGCGTGAAGCGGTCTTCGGTCCGCAGAGCGGTAAAATATTGAATACCATATTTTCTACCTATGGCATTCATTACTGGCGTCCGTGGGAAGGCCGGTTCTATGTTGCTTCCCGTCTTTCGTATGGTCTTTCGACCGGTTATGCTCCTTACGCTTTCTTCTTGCCGGATCTTTACCGTGAGCCCGGACTCTACAGTTTCAACTGGGATAAGTCTTTCGGTAATAAATATCTGACGTATAGCGTGGAAGCCAGATTCCCTCTTATAAGAATATTCCTTACTGATTATGAATTCTGGGAGCATCGCTATCCGTTCTGGTTCTTTTCGTTCAGCGTAGCCCCGTTTATCTATGGTGGTGATATTGCCAAACTTGGTCAGCCGTTTAGATTTGTTCATCGTGCTGGTCTGGCTTTGAAGATGGGTATATTTGGTTGGTGGCCGCTTTATCTTCGTTTTGAAGAATATAAGTACTTCCACGAAGACGTATGGCGTCCCGCCATGACTTTCGAAGTTGAATATTAAAAACAACCCCGTTCTAAAAAAGAACGGGGTTTTTCTATATAAAACCAAACCCCCCTGACGGAAAATAAAACCAAACCCCCCTGACGTAAATCAGGGGGGATGGAGGGGGCTTTCCTTAGATTTCTAGAACTTCCTTGCGGACGCTCTTGATAAGGAAAACCTCAGCACTCACTGATAAGCAGTATAGCAGATCTTGTTTAAAAAGTAAACCCCCCCATGCATATAGGGGGGTTATATTATTATTTATTGAACCTTTCTATAAGCTGTCTTATTCTTTTTGCGTAAAAGATCGGTCTATTTCGATTAACCACCATGACATATCTGATGTTGGGATGTCGTTCATAGTGACGGTTTACTTTTTTAGGATCGCCTGTGATCTGGAGCGTCAACGCGAGACCATTGTGAAGAAAAATAAGAAAATCTATACCTTCTTTATCTAGTTCGCCATTCTTTTCGGCATGTATGAAGTGGACAATAAATCCTTCGAGCTTTAAGGAAGTTAGTGCTTTAGCGGTTACGGTTTCCGGATCGAAATTGAAAGTTTTTTCTCCTTATGGCACGTGTTTACGAAAGGACCTTGTTTAGCATAACGTAGTAAGTTTTGGTCGTCAAAGTTTTTGCAGTTGTTTTTCATACTCAAGGTCGAAATGGAACTCCAGCTCGGTATCGTTGATTACTACTCGCCCCCCGCTTTGCTTGTGTTTTTCGTAGTATGACTCGAGTCGGCGCTTGGCTATGGCTCGGGCTATTTTATTTTCGATTATATCGCCAAGACGGCCATTAAGTTTGAATTCCAGAATTTTTTTAATTATATTGTTCCGATGCGGCAAGTGGCGTTGATCGGAAAGTATTGCGTCATTTGTGCCCGCCCATAAATTTGCCTCGATGAAAGATTTAATGGAAGCATCGGTACCCCAGAGAGGTATGAGATTTCGATAAAGCTGGGAGCGGTAGTAATTGAACGGCGGCTTGGTCAAAGATTTCTTGGTTACGAAATGATTGAAACATAACTTGTTCGGGCTGCTTTCTTCAAGGTCATCGAGGCGTCTCGCGCCAAGCAGAGAGAATACGAGGATGGTGAGGTAGCGAGTAGTGAACATCCTCCCTTCTTTTACGCCGACCAGAACATCAAAATCGGATTGGTTGTGAATATTGCCGAATGCCATGGAGCCGCTAACCATTACAAAATCAATGAAGGGAATCAGGCTATAGAATTTTCCTAATCGTTTGAGTATTTTCCATTTATGGTCAAGGAGTAGGTCTTGGCGACGACGAATCATGCTAACCCTTGGGTTATTTTCTAAAGACCAAAAGCCATCGTGTTCAAATACCGCGTTTTGGTTTTGAAGAACCGAAAGTGTTTGGAGTAGATGCGCGATATTTTTTGGTTTTGAATCGTTCGGTAATAATCGCCAGATCTCAAGGGTTGTGAGCGGTCGGCCGAGCATCCGATAAAACAATAGAAGTTCTCGGATATTTGCTTCCATGGTAATAATTAAGTTATTCCTCGCTTTCGGGGCGTTCGCGTTTTGGCGCGATAAGCTTTTCTTGATCTTCGTGCTCGGCCTGAATTACTTTTTGTGTTCGTTCAACAAGTAAATTCAAACGTTTATCGGTTCGATCGTAGGCCGAATGTGCGTCGGAGAGGTGGTTGCCTAATTTTTGGAATTCACTTGCAAGTGTCGTTGCGTCTTTAATGACCACCTCAAGACGTTTCATGATATCCCCTGTCTGTTTTTGAAGCTGGACGTCTTTAAACCAATGAATGATAGCGGATAACGTGATGTAAAGAGTGTTTGGAGAAACAATATAGATTTTACGTTTTCGCGCATATTCCGCTATGTCATCATCTTTTACATTCTGAATTACTTCGTAATAGACGGACTCGGCGGGTACGTACATGAGCGCCATATCGATCGTGCCTTCCGACGGTAGAATATATTTACCTGCGATTTCATCAATTCTTTTCTTGATGTCGGAAATAAAAATCTTCCGGAACGTTATACGTCCTGTTTCGCTTTCTGACTCAGTCATCTTTTTGAAATTTTCCCAGCTGAATTTTGAATCAATGGGAAGCAACAAGTTATTTGGGAGTTTAAGTACCGCATCAACAATTTCTCCACTAGAAAATTCGTGTTGTGTTTGATATCCATTCCGAGGGAAATACTCCTTCAAAATAGCTTCGAGCGTGAGTTCTCCCCAGGTGCCGCGAAGCTTAGGACTTCGAAACATTTCCTGAAATGACGAAACATCTTTAACCGATTCTTTGACCTGGTGGACCGTTTCTCGAAGTTCAGTCATGCCTTTTGTGAATGACTGCACTTGTGATGATACGTTTTGTGCGGATCGTTCTGACGCTTGCCGACTCCGCTCGAGTTGGTTGTTTATTTCTTGCGTTAAGGCTTCCATTCGTTGTGAGAGTAATAAAAACGATTGGTCTTCTTTGGGTTTTCCGCTTTTCTTTAATGTGTTCCAAAGCAATCCGAAACCAATAATAAGTACGATAAAAATAATTATGAGGATAATTTCAACCATAATATCTTTAGTTATTATTGTACCGCAGTCTGGTTAAATGAAAAATCCGCCCTTAACCTGAATGGTAGAGAGCGGATTCAATTGCTTCTGTTTAATCTTGTTCCAGTACTTCGGCTTGCCTTGTGTTCATATCGACTCTCATGGTAAGGCGTTGGAGGTAAGGCAAGAGTTCGGGTACGTCTTTTTTGATTATTTCAAAGGAAAAACGGTTTAAAAATTTAGCTTTTTCGGCTGCCAGATGTGGTTCCGGGCCGGCTGGATCTCTATAAGGAGCTGAAGTCATAAGCACAATGCCTTTTTCTTCGGTGATACGTTTTTCTTCGAGGTTGGTTCGTAAGATACCTGCGGCTGTTCGAATTGCGCCGGCTAAGTCAGGATCGTAAGGACCGACGATTAAAGTGGTATTGATTTCATGAAGCCAGTCAAAACCTCGACCTACCGCGAGTACCCATTCTTTGTGTTCCGCATCGGTGATTGGTCGTTTCGCATCTTTAATCTCGGCAATATGTTCTATGTTGCCTTGGATAAGCGGCAGTAAGTCCTTAAGAATCGCAAACGGCATCTGAGGATACATTTTTCTCAGGATCTCTACAACATTTTCCGAAGAGTGATCGGAAATAGAAGAAACGTCTAGGACTTCGCCGCCCTCGCCATGCAGTATGAGAGTATCGAGGTCTGTCTCGATTCCGCAGCGGATCGTGTATACCACCTTTTTGCCGAATACGCTATCGAATTGTTTGTTGAGTTCGGCCGTGAACGCGCGGGCAGCATCAACGTCGTAATTGAATCCTCTGCAGCCCCGATGAACGTCACCCTTGGCGTAGTGATACGTGATAATAACCAGACAATCTCTGCCTCTGTTTATCGCGTAATCAACCCAATCTTTCATGGTTAAGGCGAATAGAGGCCACCCCAGATCAAAACGGCCGCCCAGATTTCTCCATGGCTGGATGATGCCGAGCGCAGTATTGGTCATGACGGGCAGATTGAGTCTGCCGTCCATGCATTTCAAAACCGCTATTTCGGTTGGGTGTTGTTCTCGATATTTGCGTCGCTCAAGTGCTGTTCCGGGATCCTGAAATATGCGTGAGTTTTCCTGATTCAGTGCGAGTAAGTATTTAACACCGTCCAATTTTTTTCCTTTTGAATTATTTTGTTGAGTGCTTGTCATATTCTAACATGACATAATTGATTAGTCAATGAGTAGAGTGACTTCATTTGTATTTCCGATTTCCAAAAAACCCGATCGCGCATGAATCGATGTCTTTTTGCGATCAGGTGTGGTTATGGTTATTTCTCCTTTCGTAAGGACCGATATTAACGGTCGATGATGGTCTAAAACAGTAATTTCGCCGCTTAGCGTTTTTACGTTCAGCGATTCAGCTTCGCCTTTGAAAGCAATTCCTTTTAGAGTGAGCGCGTTTATCTTCATTTTTCCAATCCACCTTTCATATAGAAGAAATCTTCGTCCTTTTCGTCATGGCGGCCTTCAATAATGGCTGCAAAATCGCTTATGGTTTGTTTCAAGGAGACGAAAGCTCCGGCACGACCGGTGAAAGTTTCGGCAACAAAGAACGGTTGGGACAGGAATTTTTGTATTTTACGGGCTCGATGCACCAGAAGCTTGTCGTTATCCGAAAGTTCTTCGAGTCCAAGGATAGCAATAATGTCCTGGAGTTCTCGGTATCGTTCCAGAATTCTTTTTGCTTCGCGAGCTACTCGGTAGTGTTCTTCTCCTACTATTTTAGGATCAAGAGCGCTTGATGTAGAACCTAAGGGGTCGACCGCCGGGTAAATACCTATTTCGGTGAGGGCTCTGGAGAGCACGATAGTTGAATCCAAGTGAGCGAAAGTTGTGGCCGGTGCCGGATCGGTGATGTCGTCAGCCGGAACGTAAATAGCTTGTACCGAAGTAATCGATCCGTCGCGGGTTGAGGTTATTCTTTCTTGGAGCAAACCCATTTCCGTTGCCAAGGTTGGTTGGTAACCGACTGCCGAAGGCAGTCGTCCCAAAAGCGTTGATACTTCGGAACCTGCTTGGGAAAAACGGAAGATGTTGTCGATGAAAAGAAGCACGTCTTTGTGTTCTTCGTCTCTAAAGTATTCGGCCATGGTTAAGGCGCTCAAGGCTACGCGGAGACGCGCGCCGGGAACTTCGTTCATCTGGCCGAAGACGAGTGCGGTTTTATCTATAACTCCGGATTCTTTCATTTCGTTGTAGAGGTCATTGCCTTCTCGTGTTCGTTCACCAACGCCGCCGAAAATCGAAACACCGCCGGACTCTTCGGCAACGTTCCGGATAAGTTCCATAAGTAGTACGGTTTTACCCACGCCGGCGCCGCCGAAAAGCCCCACCTTACCTCCCTTGATGAATGGGGCAAGCAAATCTATTACTTTAATGCCGGTCGCAAATACTTCTGTTTTTGTAGATTGTTGAGTTAGAGCCGGGCTTGGCCGGTAGATAGGCCATGTTTTTTTAAATTTTATATTCTTTTCGTCGAGCGATTCACCTAGCACATTAAAGAGGTGGCCGAGGACTTCCGGTCCAACCGGTACAGCAATAGGAGCGTGTGTGTCCTCTACTTCGGTGTTACGGGCAATGCCGTCAGTCGAGGAAAGTGCCACAGCTCGTATACGGCCTGGTTCAAGGTGTCGCGCCACTTCACAGACAATTTTACGATCTTTATTTTCGACAATAAGAGCTGTTTTTAACGGCGGCAGCTCGTATCCTTCGGGGAATGCTACGTCTATGACTGGTCCGATTATTTGAATGATTTTGCCTTTGTTCATATTTTTATGTTAAAGCGCTTTGGGTCGAGGTGATTTCTATTATTTCTTTGGTAATGGCTGATTGTCGGGCTTTGTTGTAATTGATGGCCAGGGTATGGGAGAGTTCATCGGCGTTATCGGAGGCGCTTTTCATGGCTACGCGGCGGGCTGAATGTTCGGAAGCGTTCGCTTCGAGGATTAAATGATAGATTTGCATGGTTATAAGATGCGGCAATAAGCTGTCTACGATTTCGGCTATTCCCGGTTCAAAAAGATAATCTTGAGTTTCGGTGCCAATTTTTTGTCCGTGTTTTTGTGTTTCTGCTCCGTTCGTATATCGGCCATGTTCAGGAGTTATTTCCTCAACTGTTTTTTTAATTTCTTCCATATTAACCGGTAAAACGTGTCGTATGAGCACGTCTTGTTTTAGGGTTGTTCTAAAATGCGTAGAAATAGCGACTACGCGATCCCATTCGCCATTCACAAACCCTCGGGCAATATGGTCGGTGATAGGTTTAACTTCTTCGGGAGTCACATAATCACCTACCCCATAGAAATTTTTAATCACCGGTATATTTCTCTTGGCTGCAAATCCTACGGTTTTCTTGCCTACCGCAACGATCGAATAGCGGTGCGATAAATTATTGATTATTTTTTCGTCCTTGGCTAAAAATTGTGAAGCCGAACGGAATACTTGAGTATTAAAAGCGCCGGTGAGGCCTCGGTCTGATGCCACGACAAGAAGCACGGTATGATTCACCGGACGTTTTACGGTTAGCGTTGTTTCAATAGGGAGAGTTCCTGTAAGTTTTTTCAAAAGTTCGAGCGCGGCGAATGCGTAAGGACGTGAGTTCAAGGCAACTTCTTGGGCTTTCCGCATTTTGGTTGCGGCCACC
The DNA here is from genome assembly GCA_016234345.1 of Candidatus Jorgensenbacteria bacterium. Taxonomy (GTDB): domain Bacteria; phylum Patescibacteriota; class Minisyncoccia; order UBA6257; family GWB1-50-10; genus JACRFG01. The sequence continues at coordinate 8,629 of JACRFG010000009.1, read as the reverse complement.
ACCTCCATAGCCTTGGTTATTTGGTTTACGCTGTTCACCGCTTTGAGGCGGGTTTTGATATTTTGGGTAGAGTCCATGTTTTAGAATATCCCTTTGAATTCTTCGATGACGTCTTTGAGTTTTTTCTCGACGGTCTGATCCATATCGTTTTTTTCGCGCAGCGGTTTCAAAATTGATTCGTCATATCGTTTGCTTACGTAATCAATAAAAGATTCTTCAAAACGTTTTATGTCGGCGAGCGGCACTTCGTTTAAGAATCCGTTCAATGCGGCGTAAAGTATAATGGTTTGATTCTCGAAAGGCATTGGGCTTCGGTCGTTCTGTTTCAACACCTCGGTTAAAAGTTCGCCTTGTTTTATTTTTTTCTTGGTTGCTTCGTCGAGGTCGGCGGCGAATTGTACAAAAGCGCGCAGTTCTCTGAATTGCGCCAATTCGAGTCTTAATCGTCCGGCCACTTTTTTCATGGCCTTGGTCTGTGCTGCTGATCCGACTCGTGAAACTGAAAGTCCTACGTTTACTGCCGGGCGTAGTCCCTGGTTAAACAGATTTGATTCGAGATATATTTGTCCGTCAGTGATGGATATGACGTTGGTTGGAATGTAGGCGGATACGTCACCGAGCTGAGTTTCGATTATAGGTAAAGCGGTTAACGATCCGCTGCCGTGGGCGGCATCAAGTTTAGCGGCTCGTTCGAGGAGACGGGCATGAAGATAAAAAATGTCTCCGGGAAATGCTTCACGGCCTGGTGGACGTCTGAGTAGTAGGGAAAGTTCGCGGTAAGATTCGGCATGTTTTGAAAGATCGTCGTATACGATAAGCACGTCACGACCGCGATCCATAAAGTATTCTCCTATTGCACAGCCGGCAAATGGCGCCAAATATTTTAGGGCTGCCGGATCGGCTGCGCTTGTTGCAACTACAATCGAATATTTCAATGCGTCCGCCTCTTCAAGTATTTTTACAAATTGCGCTATTTTCGAATTTTTTTGGCCTACAGCTACATAAATACATATGGGTAGTGGCCGTGATGTGTCGTTCTTTTGGTTTAATATAGCATCCAGAGCAATGCTGGTTTTTCCGGTTTGGCGATCGCCGATGATAAGTTCCCGTTGACCGCGTCCGATAGGAATCATGGCGTCGATGGCTTTAATTCCGGTGTGGAGTGGAACACGTACCGATTCCCGCATTACCACTGTCGGTGCCGGACGTTCCAATGGATAGTCGATTGCTTTGGATGATTTTCCGAATACGATCCCTTTGCCGTCGACTGGTTCGCCTATGGGGTTTAGAACGCGGCCGATGAGTTCTTCTCCGGCTTTGATTGATAGTACGCGTCCGGTGCTTCGTACTCGGCTGCCTATGGTAATTTTTTCTTGTGCACCCAAGAATACCACGCCGATGGAGCTTTCTTCTAAATTAAAAGCGAGGGCTGGCACGTCTTCTTTAGGCGTTTCAATCATAAGAATTTCTTGGCTTAAGGCTTTATTGAGGCCCGATACCCGGGCAATGCCATCCCCTGCTTCTATGACCACGCCTACGTGCTCAAATTCGGGCTTTTCTTTAAAGCCCCCAATTTCTTTTTTTAGTTTTTCGATAATATCGTAAGCCATGTTAAGCGTTACGGAAAAGTTTTCTTAATTTGTGGGCAAAAGAGAGGTCGAGTTCCTCAGTGCCGTTTAAAGTAATGCGCACGCCGGCGATTAGTTTTGTATTGTTTTTTACATTAACTATATCGGGCGAACGGAAATTATTGATTAGTCCCTGCATAATTTTGGTGGGTAACGGTCGAGCTGTTTCGATATCGACTATTTTTCCACCCTTTTCTTTGGTAAGCAGACGCTCTAAAGAAGTGTTGATAGCCGGTATTTGATTCCAATCTCCATTCTTTCTGATTACTTGTATAAAACGTTCGATAACTCGATCGTGTTCGGAAGTTGGTGAATCGTGCCACGCTTCAACGAGTGCGCGGGCGTACGATTCGGCTTTATATTTCATGGTGTCGTCCTTTGGTGGTTTCGACTGCTTGCTTGATTAATTTTTCGTCGATGCTCTTGGGATCGAGTTCGACGGTTTTTGCGATAGCTATTCTGATAATGTCTTTTGCTTCTTGGCTTAATTTTTCAAGGGCTTCTTCGCGTTTACGTTCATTCGTATGGTCCGCTTCTTTAACGATGGCATTGGCTTTTTCGTTAGCTTCTTTTAAGAGACGCGCGGAATGCAAGCGGGCCTGTCCTTCTGCGGCACTCACGCGTTCCAGCGCTTCGCGGTCCGCTTCGGCTAGTCTTTGTTTTTTCGCGTCTTCTATTTCCTGTAGTTTTTGGTCAATCGTGTTGGCATTTTCCAATCCTTCCTTGATCCGGCGCGTACGGTCGTGCATGAGGCGGAGAAGCGGTTTGTAAACCAAGAATGTCAGTGTTGTTATAACAATGAAAAAATTAACTCCCTGTGAGAGGAGAAGCTTCCAGTTTACTCCGAGTTGGTTGAGAAGCTCCGTCATTGTCGGTTTAAGCGAACTTCAAGATGATAGCGATGACCAGCGCAAAAATCGCGAGTGCTTCGGCAAAAGGAATGGCTGTAATCATGGCTGTTTGGATTTTTGGAGCGGCTTCGGGGTTGCGGCCGATAGCGTCGGTCGCGCGCGAGCCGATCCATCCGATGGCGATAGCCGGAGCGATGGTACCGATTGCGATTACCCCCGCGATAGCTAGCATTTTAACTGATTCAACGTCCATAAATGTGTGATAGATGTGATATCGACCTTTCTTTGTTAGTGTGTTGTTTCATGGTGTGATACGGCAATGCCTACGAATACAAGCGTGAGCATCGCGAAAATAAACGCTTGGATAAAGGCGACAAAGAATTCCAAAAATAAGAACGGAAGTGGTATAAGATACGGTACGAGAAAGCCGATAACAGTCAAAAGTACCTCCCCCGCGAAAATGTTCCCAAAAAGACGAAATGAGAACGACACTATTTTAACAAATTCAGAAATTAATTCAAGGATACCGGCGAATCCTTGGATGGGGTTTCGGAAATTGAAAAAACGGCCGGCATAGCGTTTAAAACCGAGAGCGGCAAAGCCGAGGGCGTTGATGCTTGTAACCGCAATGATGGCCAGAATGATGGTAAAGTTCAGATCACTAGCCGGCGATCTGAAGATAGGTATAAAAGCTTCCTTGCCTTCATGGAGCGTATGAATGCCGATAGAGCCTACAATCGGTAAAAGTCCCAATAGATTCGAGACGAGGACGAAGAAAAATATCGTGGCTATAAGCGGAAGATATTTTTCGGATGTTTCTCTGTCTCCGAGGACCGATTCCATAAGTTTCAAAGCTCCGTCCAATATCATTTCCAAAAAATTTTGGAATGCTCCTGGGATAATAGCCAGTTTACGGTGAAGTACGACGCTCCCGGTTACCAAGATCGCCAAAGTTCCTATTGAAAGCAAAAGAGCATTGGTAACGGGGAAAGAACCAAGTAAGAATATTTTTTCGGCTTTGATTGAAATATCGAGCATGTTTATTGCGGGTTAGTTTATTGTGATAATGGTGCTGATTACGACGAGAATGAGTATCGTTAAAATTACGTTCGCGCTTATAAGGAAGTAAGAAATAGGTCTCAGTCGGTAAAAGAACTCATTGGCGATTACGGTATTGGTTATAAACATCACTAATCCCGTTATCCATATTCCCCAAACATCCGTTTTTTCTCCGAAGAGATCAATACCATTGAAAGAATCAAAGTGTATGATGAGCGGCGATGATAACGCACTCAGTTTGAACAATATGAGTCCAAGACCGATGATGAGCGTGGATAACGCAACTATTGAAGTTATGAGTGTAAATTTTTGTTGCAGTATCGGTATAGATAGGAAATGAAAGGCTTTTTTCATGTGCGCGGGAGAGGATTCGAACCTCCAAGCCCTTACGGGCGCTACCACCTCAAGGTAGTGCGTCTGCCAGTTTCGCCACCCGCGCAAGCGACGTTATTATATAGTCAAAAGCTATAATATTTCAATTGGTGGCATCGGAACATTTTTCTATGATAATGGGTGTCGGGTTGGCTTGTTTGGCCACAAGATAGCCAACGCCGAAACTAAGCGAAACGATTAATAAAAGCCCAAACCAGAAGACTACCCATTTTTTGTTTTCATAAATCCATATTGACATGAGATTAAGTCTACCTTATACTTTTTCTGTTTTCATCCTAATAAATTTATGGCGCATACCAAAGCTAAAGGATCAACTAAATTAGGCAGAGATTCCGAATCAAAACGTCTGGGCGTAAAGCTTTTTGACGGCGAGCGTGTTGGCGTCGGCGAAGTTATTATTAGGCAACGCGGCACTAAGTTCTACCCCGGTTTGAATGTCAGCCGTGGCGGTGACGACACCCTTTATGCTTTAAAAGGCGGAGTTGTTAAATTTTTAAAACGCACGCGAACCCATTTTGATGGTTCAAAGAAACGCGCTCGGATAGTTACAGTTATTGCGTCTTAGAAAGCGATTTTACCGTTACCGTTAACGTCGCTTTTACCCCTTCTCCCAAATCCACTTTTATTTTATGCTCGCCGAGTTCTTTGATGGCGTGTTCTAAGTTTGCGTGGGCAAGGCCGAGTCCCCTTTCTTTTAAGGCGTATTCAATGTCTCGTTTTGAGACCGATCCGAAGACTTCCCCTTTTTCCCCGGTGCTTACTTTGAACTCAAATATTTCTTTTGAGAGGTTCACTGATTTTTTCTCCAGTTCCGCGATTAACTTTTCGTGTTCTTCGTTGGCTCTCTTTTTTTGTTGTTCCAAGCTTTGAAGACTGGCCGAATCCGCAATTTTCGCGAGTTTTTTGGGTAAAAGAAAATTTCTGGCATAGCCGTCGGAAACATTTTTCACGTCCAACTTTTTACCGACCCCTTGAACATCTTGAAGAAGAATGACTTTCATATGATTTATTTTTGAATTATGGCTTTGATCGTTTCCATGGCTTTATCGAGTTGCGGATCTCGTTTTTTTTCGATATCGTCGTCGGAGATTTTTACTTCGATATCCGGAGCGAGACCCTTTTTATTGATTTCGTGGCCTTTGGGAGTTAGCCATTCGGCTATTGATATTTTGAGTGTTGATCCGTCTTTGAGACTTTCGATTTCTTGTACCGTGCCTTTTCCGAAGGTTTTCTCGCCGATCAAAACAATTCCCCGGTTGTCTCTCAAGGCGCCGGCCAGAATTTCGGATGCCGAAGCCGAACCGCCGTTTACGAGTAGTACAGTTGGTACTTTCAAGAGCGCGGCATTTCCGTCCGCCCGATGTTCGCGTTCATTGCCGGACTTGAATCTTTCGATAAGGACAACATCGCCGCGTTTGAAGAACCATCCGCCCAGATTCACGGATACCTCGAGGAATCCGCCAGGGTTATTCCGTAGATCCAAAATTACACCTTTAGCGCCTTGGAGAAGCGCGCCGAGTGTCGCTTGGTAGAAGAGCGTTGGAGCGTTGGCGTTAAAATTATAGAGATGAATATAAGCAATGTTCCCCGGTTTCATTTCCCAATCAAGGGTGGGAATGGTTATTACCTTGCGGATAATTTTAAACTCTTTGGCTTCTTTCCATCCGTCACGGAAGATGAGCAGGGTAACTGCCGTGTCCGGCTCGCCTCGGATAAGTTTTACCGCTTCATCGACAGTAAGATCGAGAGTGTAGGTATCGTTGATTTTTAGGATTTTGTCACTGGCCTTAAGGCCGATTTTTTCGGATGGACTGTTCTTTAAGGGCGCGACAATCGAAAGTTGGTTGTCTCTCATGCCAATTTCGGCGCCGATCCCGCCGAAGCTGCCTTGAATATCCTGTTCGAATTTTTTGGCGTCGCCGGGGTTAAAAAATGACGAATAAGGATCGTCGAGCGAGCCGGTTATGCCCTTGATCGCACCGTAGAGGATGTCCTGGTCTTTGACGTTTTTAATGCCGACATAACGGTTTTTTATCACTTTTACCGCATCCCAGAAAAGAGAAAAATCGGCGTTTAAAAATTCATTGGTGTCGGTAACGGCCGGTGGTTGGGTTTTCTGACCGTACTGGAATCCTCCGTAAAATATAAGACCCGCGGCAACTAATGCTGCAGCGATACGTGGTAAAATTTTGTTTTCTTTCTGATTCATCGCAGTTGTATTCTATTTAATCAAATCCTCATTCAACAAGCAACAGCGGTTATTCGGGTATAAATTGCGCCAGTTCGTTCAAGTTTTGATTTTATAAGGTCGATCGATGGTACGGTGAATGATGTGGTAAATTTTTGTTCGATTGGCGGCAAATGCGCATGAGTTGTTGATTCAAAACGAGCAAGCGTGACATGGCCATGGAAAGGTCGCGATTCCCTTTCCCAGTCGATTCCTGATTTTTCAAGGTTGTCTTCGAGCCGTCGTTTGAATAAAGCTATTTTTCGGGATGTTTCGTCTGTAGTGGTGAGCCATGCCATGCGTGGTGTTCTGCCCGGCGGGCCATAGCATACTTCTTTAAATTCAACGGATAGTTCTCCGGCATGCATTCCCTCACAGGTTTTCTGCATGGCTGTTTCTATGTCTTGGATACTATAATCTTCTTGGTCGCCCAAGAACGTGATAGTTATGTGCCACTCCGGTAGCCACCTGAACCACAGCGGTGTTGGCGTTTCTTTTATTATTTTTGAGATTTCGCTTTTAATCTCTTTGGGTAGATTAATGGCGATAAAGAGTCTCGGCACGATTTATTTCTTTTTTGGCAATTCGGTAGTTGTGAGCACTTCTTTGCACTTGTCGATAAAGAGCCCGCCGTTTAAGTGATCTGTTTCATGTTGGAATACGCGAGCCAGAAGTCCCCCGGCTTTGATTTTTACTTTTTTGCCGTTCAGGTCGAAACCGTTAAGAGTTATCTTGGCCGGTCGTTCAACAATGCCGTAGCTTAAGGGTACGCTTAAACATCCTTCTTCGGTTGCGTCTTTTTCTATCGAGTTTTTTGCGATTTCCGGATTTACGATTGTATAGAATTTGAGATGTCCTTGGTCGTCCGGCACCTGGGCGATAAAGATTCTTTTCTTTATGCCGATTTGGTTCGCGGAGAGCCCTACGCCGTTTGCCGCTTTCATGGCTATGCGCATCCGTTTCACGAGTTCACGCAGTTCCTTTTTGTTCTCTTTGGCGAATTCGAGCGGCGCTATTTTACTGCGGAGAATTTTTTCTTCGGCCGCATTATTTACCATCCAAATTTTGTCAGGCACTGTTTTCGTTATTTTTAAATTTTAATTCACCGACGAGACGCATGAAGTATGCGCCCATATTGTTTATATTGGATCGTGAAGCCACATCTTTCGCAAGTTTAAGAAGTTCGTGGGGTCCGTGTTCTTTAGCCAGTTTGATATAGAGTGCTTTGTGTTTGGGATCTTCAAGGATGTCCGCTATTTCAAGGCCGATGAGTTGGTGGCTTGTATAGGCATGGGACGTATTGGCTCTTTCTCTAAGCGCGTCCATGTATGATTGCGATGGTTTCTCCATATCGTTATCTTATACTAAGATAGTCTAAATATCGATTCAATATCTATGCGTTATATTTTTTTGGGAACTCCCGAATTTGCGGCAATTATCCTGGAAGAACTTATTGAGGCCGGGTTTATCCCGAGCGTGGTTATATGCAATACCGACCGACCGGTGGGCAGAAAAAAACTCATTACTCCTCCGCCAACCAAAATAATAGCAACAGAGCGAAGCATAAAAGTGTATCAACCGCCTAAGTTAGACGTTGAAGAATTCAAATCAGTTATTGGTGAGACAGATTTTGCGGTGGTGGCTGCGTACGCCAAAATTATTCCTAAAGCTATTTTAGAAATGCCGCGTTTGGGGACGATTGGCGTTCATCCGTCGCTCTTACCCAAACATCGCGGCGCCTCCCCTATCCAAACAGCTATTTTAAACGGCGATGCCGAAACCGGCGTAGCTCTTTATGTAATGGATGAAAAAGTTGATCATGGACCGGTATTGGTAAATAAGAAGTTGGAAATAGAAAATAGCGACACATACGAATCTTTACACGACAAACTTGCCGTGCTTAGTGCTGAATTGCTTATTGAAACACTGCCCGGATTCATAAATGGTGAAATAAAACCGCAACCGCAAAATGAGACCGACGCAACGTTTACTAAGAAATTCGAAGCCGATAATGGTTTTGTGGATTTGGAGAAAGACGATTCCGTAATGATTTGGCGTAAAGTCCGTGCCTTAAATCCTGAACCGGGCGTATGGGCTATGAAGAATGGCAAGCGGATGAAGATTTTGGAAGTCGATCTGGTTGATGGGAAATTGGTTTTTAAAAAGATTCAATTCGAGGGCAAGAAACCGGAAAAGATTGACGTTTATCGTTAGCCCGAGTAACCTGTAAAAAGTTATCAATTTTTAAAGAAAGGAGTTCGTAGGCGGTGATAAATAGCATAGAAATATTTACGGAACAAGGACGTTTCCCGTATGAAATAGCAAAAAAATTGAAACAGTCTGTTAATGACTGGATTGCTAAAAACAGCAAAAAACTTCACGTTAATGAAATTGATTGTGAGTTTAGGGTTGTTGAGGCATTTGCTGGTGACCCGCCGGAATTTGTTATGGTGGTTTTCATTAAATATACA
>JACRFG010000008.1 GCA_016234345.1 Candidatus Jorgensenbacteria bacterium | reverse complement strand
CATAAGAAAAAGGAGATACATTTAATGCAGATTGTTTGTGCCAGAGAGCCGTTTCCTAATAGTTTCACTAAGTCGATTTTTTTGGCTGGTCCTACGCCGAGATCAGAAGATGTGCAATCGTGGCGTCCGGAAGCAATCAGAATTTTAAGAATGTCCGGATATGACGGGGTGGTATTCGTGCCCGAGGACAGGAGCTTGCCAGCTAAGTTTTCTTACATGGATCAAGTAGAGTGGGAGAGGCAAGCCTTGGAGATGGCCGATTGTATTCTTTTCTGGGTGCCCAGAGATTTAAAAACTCTGCCGGGCTTTACTACTAATATCGAATTCGGACTCTACGCGCGTTCGGGTAAAATTGTCTTTGGCGCGCCGCCTCTTGCGGCTCATATTGATTACCCTAAGTGGATGTGTGACAAAAATTATGTGACGCATAAAAAGACGCTCAGAGAAACCGTTGCCACAGCGCTTGAATTTGTGGGTACAGGAATTTTACGTGAAGGAGGCGAGCGTTACATCCCGCTTTGTGTTTGGAAAGTGCCATCGTTTCAAGCGTGGTACCAGGCACAGAAAAATGTAGGAAATCGAATTGATGGCGCGAGTTTAGAATGGACGTTTCGAGTAGGACCTCAACGAGATCGCATCTTTTTTTGGGTGTTGCATCCGAATATTCATGTGGCATCTGAAAACCGTAATAAAAGAAACGATCCAATTTTTGGTCGTCCCGATATTTCTACGGTTGTTATGTATTGTCGTGGTGCTGAGCTTAGCGATACGAGAGTTGTGTTGATTCGAGAGTTTAGACTTGCAGCTACTACATCAGACTGTTTTATTCATGAAGTGCCTGGAGGATCATCTCGAAATCCAGAAATTGAGCCATTTGATGTTGCTCTCGAAGAAGTCTATGAAGAAGTTGGTCTTGAGTTAGATCGATCGCGGCTTAGTGCCTGCGGTAGTCGGCAGATTTTCGGCCCTTACGCAACTCATAAAGCACATGTATTTGCGTATGAATTAAATTCTGATGAGTTTGTGTGGATCAAATCTCAAGAGGGCAAACCGCACGGCGCTGATTTGGATGATCCGAGCGGCGAACGGGCCTATATTGAGATTAAAACAATCAAAGATATTTTGAATGAGCAATTGGTTGATTGGAGTACATTAGGTATGATTATGTCAGTGCTTGCATAAGTACCGGTTTAGAAATAATTTCCGCCACGCTAACTAAGCGTGGCGGTATTGTTTGACACACTATTTTCTATGTGCTATTATATTTTTAGCACTAATAAAGCAAAATATTCATTCATAAAGGAGAAAAACGTATGACTTTTTCCAATGACCGGTCTCGGATTGAAGAGTCGGATCATCAGGTTCAACAACCGCGAAAAGCGCTAATTGTTGTCGACGTGCAAAACGATTTTTGCCCCGGCGGAGCCCTAGCGGTTGGAAAAGGCGATGAAGTGGTCGCACCGTTGAACAAGATGATTACCTATGCCGAAGAACATGACTGGGTTGTTGTAGTTTCCCGCGATTGGCATCCTTCAAACAGTAAACATTTTCAAAAATGGCCGCCACACTGTATTCAGAATACGCCTGGCGCTCGTTTTCACCATCAATTGGATTATCATGGTGCTGAAGTGATTTCTAAAGCCATGGGCGATAACGAGGACGGTTATTCCGCTTTCGACGGATTTACCCGTGACGGACAAGGGATGTCACTTGAAGAATTTCTTTCTGAAAACGACGTCTCCGAAGTTTATGTTGGTGGATTAGCCACTGACTATTGCGTCAAGGCGACTGCTATCGATTCGGTGTATAGAGGATTTAGAACGCACTTACTTATTGATGCCTGCCGGGCAGTGGATGCAAAGGATGGGGATGGCGAACGAGCCATTAATGAAATGAAATCAGAAGGAATTGATCTTATGACAACCGAAGAGGTGCTTCGTGGATAAGCGTAATCGATTACCGATAACCACCTTTGATATTGCAACCCAAAAGATTCGACGAGGTTATTACTCGGCTGTTTACTTCTGGCGAGAAAAACAGATTCTGGAAAAAATAGGATACACGAACAAAGTTCTTATGCAGGTGTTTCAGAAGAACAATATTGTTCTCTGCGGCGTCGATGAAGCTATCGCGATTTTGAAAACCTGCAGCGGATTTTGGGGCGCACCGGAAAAAGCTTATAAGCTTTTCGATCAATACCAGGCGCTTGATCAAGAAATTCGTCGTCTCTACGTTCAACGTAAATACCAGTTGCTTAAAGAGAAACTGATTCAAAAAGTTGATCTTGAACTTGTGCTCGATAGTCTTTGGATGGATGGATCAGCTCAGCTTGTGATTGAAGCGCTTCACGATGGTGATCGCGTCGAACCATGGGAAACAATGATGACTATTGATGGTTTGGCGCAATATTTCGCGCATCTTGAATCGGTTTATCTCGGTATCCTTGCTCGACGTACTCTTGTAGCAACGAATGTGGCTCGAGTAGTTGAGGCAGCGCAAGGGAAACCAATCCTGTTTTTTGCGGATAGATTCGACCATTACTCGAATCAGACTGGCGACGGCTATGCGGCAATGATGGCCGGTGCTACGAGTGTTGCTACCGATGACATGGGAGAATGGTGGGGTAAGAAAGGAATAGGCACGATGCCGCACGCTTTGATTGCCTGCTTTAACGGCGATACTGTCGAAGCATCGCTCGAATTTGCGAAGCAGTATCCGGACATTCCTTGTATCTCGCTGGTTGATTTTGATAATGATTGTTCGAAAACCGCCCTTGATGTAGCCGATCGATTTGCTGCCGAAGGCCTTACGCTTTATGGCGTTCGTCTCGATACATCAGAGGCAATGGTTGATGAATCAATTATCCGTTATGATCAGCTTGGTCAAGAAAAACCGACTGGCGTTACACCGACTTTGGCTCGTAATGTCCGACAGATCCTCGATGCGCATGGTTATAATGACGTTAAAATTTTCGTGTCAGGCGGATTCTCCAAAGAAAAGATCGAGTGGTTTGAGAGAGTGAAAGCTCCGGTCGATGGATATGGCTGCGGCAGCTCACTGCTTAAGGGATCGAATGATTTTACTGCTGATATTGTGTTGGTTCGAGGTCGACCGTGTTCTAAGAAAGGCCGATTGTACCGACCAAATCCAAGGTTAGAAAAAGTTGATTAGTGTTTTTATAAATTAGAGGTGGAAGCAATTCCACCTCTTCTGTTTTTAGTGCCGCATTTTTCGTTTATAGCTTGACATTAACTGCTGTTTTGGTATAAAATATTTATAAGATTGTTCTTTGATATTAACCCATACGAACTTATTGAAGGATTTGAATGGAAAACACTCTTATTTTTTCTACAGCCGCTTCTTTGTATTTTGCGAAGTTGCTTGCAAGACATCTCGGTATCGGAACGCGCGAAATAGAGACGACAGTATTTGGTGGGGGTGAGATTTACTACCGGCTTGGTCTTACGGATTTCACGGAATTATTTGGCAGAAATGTAATTTTTGTAGGGAGTACGCACAGCGATCTCGAGATCGAGGAGCTATATCGAGTTGGGTGTTCGCTTGCGATGTACGGCGCACAGAGGAGAATTTTTGTTGTTCCCTTTTTCGGTTATTCGACTATGGAACGCGCAAAACTTCCTGGTGAAGTAGTGACTGCAAAAATAATCGCGCGAAAATTTTCTTCTATACCCAACACCGGATTTGGTAACGTATTTCTATTCATGGATTTGCACACGCCCGGCCTAGTTCATTATTTTGAAGGCGATTGCATGCGATCTGAGCTTTATGCTGAACCAGTTCTGGTTCGAAGTATTAAGGAGCATTGTGTTAATCCAAAGGTTTTTGGGAGCGCAGATTTAGGAAGGCCGGCATGGGTTCGACGGTTCGCCAAACATTTCGGCGCGCGATTAGTCTTTATTGATAAAGAACGCGAAGGTGAAAAAGTTCGGCCGACTGCAGTTATCGGCAATGTTCGAGGGAGTACCGTGTTCATCTACGATGATATGCTTCGGAGTGGTGATACTTTAATACAAGGAGCGGAGGCATATCTTACGCATGGAGCTGAGAGAACATTAGGTGTGGTGAGTCATGCGGCCTTCAATGACGAGAAAGCAATAGCGTATATCGAAGAATCACCGATTGAAAAAATTATCACGACCAATACCCATCCCATGAGCCAGCACCCTAGAATTGGTTCGTCGGATAAATTTATTGTTTCTGACGTTTCTCCTATTTATGCAGCTACGATAGCAAAGATTCTTGGTAGTTAAGTTTTTATGTATGGAGGCAATTGCTTTTACGAGCGGTTGCCTCTTTCTGTTTATTGACATAACTACGGTTTGTGTAGTAGACCATATATAGCATTTAGTGTCGATTTAAAAATATAAGAGGATATGTAATGAATATGATTCGATCGGAATTAAAGTTTCGCGATCTTTTCCCGCGATATGCTACAGATTTATACCCCACGGTCAATTATTCGGAAGAGTTATGCGATACACTTGAACGCATTCGTGGCGAAATCAGACTTCTTGCTCGTGAGCGTCATGCTTTGATTCTTGCTCATTATTATGAACGGCCGGAAATCCAAGAAACAGCTGATTTTGTTGGTGATTCATTAGGATTAGGTCTTAAGGCCCGAGAATTGCTCGAAACTCGGCCCGATGTAAAAGAAATTTGGCTCTGTGCAGTGAGATTTATGGGTGACACCATCAAAGTTATTTTAGGTGATCGGGTTAGTGTGTTTATGCCCGAGTTCGCCGGTTGTTCGCTTGTGGGGTCTATTTTAGGTATTGATTTTGATTATCGAACAGATTCCGCAGAAGAAATTTCTCGGCGTTTGCTTGTTGAACAGCCTCGCATTCATCCGGTTCGTAAGTGGGTTGACGAGCATCCCGATGGACTCGTTCTATCCTATATGAATTCCGATCTTGAATCGAAAGCTTTAAGTTATGCAGTGTTTACTTCAAGGAATGCTCAGAAAGTTCTTGAATATGTTATGAGAGAAAATCCCGGGAAGCCCATATTTATGCTTCCGGATCAGTATCTCACCGAACTCGTTCTTCGAAGAGCAAAGATATATGGAAGTACGGTTATACGACCGGAATTGGTAGAAATTTTCCCTGGTCTTTGCCACGTGCATAAGCAGAAAATAAGTCCGTTTGTGCTCGATGAAGCTATGGCGAACTACCCGGAAGCGGATCTTTTGGTTCATCCTGAGTGCGGATGTGCGGTTGATTGTTTGATTAGAGCTGAGACGGGACAATTGGGCAGCAGAAAGACATTTATTGCTTCAACACAAGAAATGATTGATTATGCCAAACGATCTGATACAGCCCGCCAGTTTATCGTGGCTACCGAAACCGGGCACGTATATACCTTAAGAAAAAACGTTCCTGATAAACAGTTTATGCCGGTTACGCCAGCGGCTACGTGCGAGTTTATGAAATCTACAACGCTTGATAAGCTGTTTAAGTCAATGGAAGAAAACAATTCAGCATCTTACGAAGTTAATGTGTCCGAAGATATACGAAAGAGAGCTCTTGGCGCGATCGAACGAATGCTTTCAATTACTTGAATATATAACCCCCGACTACGGCCGGGGGTTTTTCCATTAAGAAGGCCGAGCGTATAATAACTTAATATGCCTAGAAAAATAGTTGTATACGGCGGAGCTTTTAATCCTCCTCATATCGGTCATGCGGCTGCTATTGAAACTACGTTGAGACTTTTTGATTGTGATGAATTTTGGATGATGCCGTCGGCCGACCGTCGTGATAAGAATATTTGTGTTCCTGGTAAGGATCGTATGAAGATGTGCGAACTTATGATACAGGAGTTATTCCCAAGCGTGCATATGCCCATCACCATTTCTTCTTTGGAAATAAATCGCGGTCGCGAGACCGTAACATACGAAACAAAGCAAGAGATTGAATCAAAGTATCCGGATGCCGAGTTTTATTTCTTGATTGGGTCGGAGAATTTACCCGATATTATTCCCAAATGGGTTCGGGGCAGAGAGCTTTATCAATCAGCACGATTTCTTATAAAAAAAAGACATATTAATGATTCGTTTGAAAAGTTACCGCCACACGCAAAAGTTTTAGATGAAGAGGCGGTAATTATCGATGTTTCGAGTACGTTTGTACGCCAGCTTTTGAGCATTGGTATGTCGGCTATGCCATATATTACGCCGGCCGTAGCGGCTTATATCAAAGAACGCCGTTTATACCAATAGACCCAGTTTTTGGAGATAAGGAATAATAGCCGAAATTTTTAAATCAACCTTACCGATTTTTGTAGTATTAAGAAACCTAAAAAGTTTTTTAAGCGGCACTTTTATTACGGTTATGTCTTCGGCAGATTCTCGGTTCGGTTTTTGAACATATCGAGCATCGGTGCCTAGATAGACCGCCATTTCATCGGTTGATAGTCCGGCATTGTAGGGACCGGAGAATAATTTTCTTAAATGTTTTGTTGAATATCCTGTTTCTTCTAATAGTTCCCGTTGAGCGAGGGATATTTCCGATTCTCCACGTCGATCCATAAGTCCTGCTGGAAGTTCAATAATGTAAGATTTCCATGGCATCCGAAAAGTTTTTTCGAGAATGACTTCGTTTTTTGGCGTGATTGCCACTATAGCTACGATGCGGCCGTGGGTTTTCCGCTCAATCATTTCCCAAACACGTTTTCCGCCTTTAAGGTCAATAAAATTGCGGCGAATCGTTTTAATAAATGCGCCGTCGTATACCACCTCATCTTTAACTATCTTAAGTCTTTTCATGTTGGTTTTATATTATCAGGAGAATGACTAGTATAGAAGAAAGAGGATATACTATAAAGAAGTTATAAGGTATGGATATTAGACACACTGTTGGTCAGTATGTGGAAACAAAAGTACCTATTGTTGAGCCATCCAGCACGATCGGTACCATAGAACAGCTTTTGCTTGAGCGAGCGAGTGATTTTGAAACTATTTCATATATTTATGTAGTTGATAATAAGGGCGTTTTGGTCGGCATCGTTTCCATAAAAGAAGTGTTTGGTATCAAGAAAGATGTATTAGTCAGAAATGTAATGAAACAGCAGCTTGTGATAGCGCATCCTTCTACTCATCCCGAGCGGGTTGCCACTCTAGCCATAAAATATAACTTGAAAGCAATTCCTATTGCTGACCGAGAAAATAAATTTCTTGGCGTAATCCCTTCCGATGCTATTTTGAATATACTTCATAGAGAACATACCGAGGCCTTTTTGCGATCGGCTGGTATACATCCATTTAAGGATTCGGTGCGGGACGTGGTGGGCGGGTCGGTCATATCGCATTTTAAAAAACGCCTGCCGTGGCTTCTTATAGGACTTGTTGGTGGCGTACTGGCGGCAGCTGTTGTTGAATTTTTTGAAACAGCTCTTACTCAAATGATCATTCTCGCTTCTTTCATACCCGCAGTGGTTTATATTGCCGATGCGGTTGGCGTACAAAGCCAAACCATTTTTATTAGAAATTTAGTACTCGAGCACAAAGTTTCTCTATTGCCTTATTTAAAACGAGAAATCGGAGTTGGTCTTTTGATCGCTGTTGTGCTCGGTGTTTTAATTGCTGTTTTCTCCATGGTATTTTGGTATAATCCCGTTTTGTCTTTTGTTTTAGGGTTATCATTTTTTTTAGCCATTATCACTGCAGTGATTGTTGGCGTTTTTCTGCCGTGGATTTTGTGGAAAATGGGTCGCGATCCCGTGTTTGGCGCAGGACCCTTTGCAACGGTTATACGAGACATCGCCAGTTTGTTTATCTACTTTATGATTGCCTCCATTTCTTTTAAGGTCTTTTTGTAATATAAAAACATGATCACATTTGATGAATTTAAAAAACTAGACCTTCGTATCGGTAAAATATTATCGGTCGAGCAAGTTGTAGGATCGGATAAATTGCTGCGTTTATCGATTGATGTTGGCGAAAAAGACGAAAAAGGAGAAGTTGTATCGCGTCAAATTGTGGCAGGTATTAAGAGTAATTATTCGCCGGAATCTCTAATTGGCAAAAATATTGTGGTGCTTGTAAATTTAGAGCCGCGCATGATTATGGGGATAGAAAGCCGTGGTATGCTTCTTGCCGCTGACGCTACTGGCCCGATCGTGCTTACAGCGGATCGTGATGTCCCTCCGGGGTCTAAGATTCGATAACGCTACATTCTTAATTATGTCATTTTTATCAGGCCAATTTTTGATTTGGATAAAATACATTGGGTTTTGGTTTTTGTTTGCTTGTTCGGTATTGTGGTATGTATCTACGAAAATTTCATCGATCAGAAATTCATTGCCTCGATCTATTGGTATTAAATGGCTTATCAAAATGGCTTTAATATTCCGCATTAGTTATGCATCACTACTTACGATTCTTCAGTATTATCTTTGGTCGAACGATCCGTTCGCCAAGCTTTTGCTGAATGTCGGAATTGATATTTCTTTGCCGTTGCCGTTGGTGAAGGATCTGCCGTGGCTTTTTGATAATAAACTAGGCTATTTCATTTTTTATTCGTGGGGTAGATTTTGGTTGGATGTAGTGATATCTCTTGTTGTGGCATATGTCTTTTACTTTTTTTTAAAAATTCTTAAGCGTCATCAAGAACGTTTTTTTGAAGAAGGAGAGGTGGGGCTCGGTTTAGCGTTATCGTTAATTGTTGGATGGCCGGGTTTTATAATTTTCGTACCATTAATATTTATTTCAGTTGTGATTGTTTCTATGGCGCGCCAAATTTTATTAGGGGAGCGTTATACTACATTAGGAGTGCCATTCATAGCAGCGGCATTGTTAACGCTTGCGACAGGGGATTGGTTGGTTAGGGTGTTTAATCTTGGCTTGTTCAAAATTTAATAGATTACAACTATACGTTTTTGAGTTATCCACAGGCGAATCGAGTAAAATTGATGGTATGATGAAATCGGATAAATGCGTCAAAAACTACGCAATTTTCTTGTAATTACCATCAGTAGCATCCTTGCTTTTAGCAATTTTTCTGCGCCTTTTTCGGTTTTTTCGGAAGTTTCAGCGGCTACTCCTACTATTATTAGCTATCAAGGTAGGTTGCAGGATTCAAGCGGTAATGTACTAGGCGGTTCGGGCACTAATTACAATTTTAGATTTTCTATTTGGAATACTTCTACGGTTGCTGCCGGAACTCAGATTTGGCCGTCTAGCACACCGGCCACGATTACTCTAACTGTCCGACAAGGACTCTTTGAAGCAAGACTTGGTGATTCGGAGCAGGGGTTTTCTCTTCTAGATTTTAATTTCAATACTTCAAGCAAGGTTTACTTGCAGGTTGAGGTATACAATACAACTTCAACGGCTTTTGAGACTCTTTCGCCACGGCAACCAATTGTTTCGAGCGGTTTTGCGGTTAATGCCGATACCGTAGATGGTGCGCATGCAGGTACTAGTGCAAATAATGTTTTATTGCTTGATCCAAGCGGTGGTATTAATTTACCAAGCGGTAGTTCAACGTTCGGTGGGCCGGTAACTATTAATGGCGTAACGGCACTTCAAGGTTTCACATTTTCTAACGCGACTGGTACGGGTAATTTTGATATTGGCGGTGTGATCCAAGCCGGTTCATCGAATGTAAATCTTACCTTAGCAACCGGATTTATTGATGCGGATGCAATTACTTTTGCGCCGAGTGCTTCAACTACTGCTACATCGTCGGTTACTGGCCTTCAGACTATATCTGATGGCCTTACGCTTATACGCGGCTGTGCAAGTGGTGAGCTTTTGAAATGGAATCTCACCAGTTTGCGATGGGAGTGTTCATCTGATGTGAGTGGTACGGGCGGATCCATTACTATAGAACGTAACGACACGCTTGCTGTTCAAACTTCGACGATCGTTGATTTCTCATCCGACTTTAGCGTTACTGAATCTCCGTCAAACGAAGCAAATGTTTCTATAAACTACGCTTCATCGAGTATAGCTCGTACTAATCAAAATGAAACCGTTGTTGGACGATGGACATTTTCAACTTCAACTATTATTTCAGCTACGCCGCAGCAACAAACAACCTCTTCTCTTTTTAGATTAGGTCCTAATGAAATTGTCGGCGGTTCTGCTTCAGGCACCTTCCTCGCGGCAAACCCCACTGCCTTCAACGGCAACTTCATTGATTTTCAAGTTAACTCGTCGACCAAGTTCAAAGTTGACGGGGCTGGTGTGATCACCATATCCGGTTTGGTGAACTCTGGCAGCGAATAAATCACCGGCACCCTTTCGGCTGACATCCTTAATGCCTCAACCTCCCTTCGAACAGCCGGCGTTGAGAGAATCTCTTCAACCGGCACAGCTGCATTCGCCGGCAATCTTTCTGTGACCGGTCAATCATCATTGGCATCAGT
>JACRFG010000068.1 GCA_016234345.1 Candidatus Jorgensenbacteria bacterium | reverse complement strand
TTCATAATTTTTAATTATAAACTAAGTATACCTCGAATTACAAAATTAGCTTTCAAGGTAAATGTCCTCGTAGTGAAACGGATATCACGACTGGCTTCGAACCAGTTATTGGGGGTTCGAATCCCTCCGGGAGCACCAATTTTTTATGCTTACCTTAGGTATTACTTTAGCCCTTCTCGCTCTTTTTTCATGGGGATTCGGGGATTTTTTTATTCAGCGCACCACGCGTGCAATCGGCATTCCTCGAGCGCTTTTTTTTATCGGATTTGTAGCGCTTATTGTTCTATTCCCATTCGTCCAAAACGACCTACCAAAATTATTCGGAAACCCATCAAACTTACTCCTTCTTATAATTGTAAGCGTTATTGTTTTCCTAGCGGCCATAGCTGATTTTGAAGCGCTTAAAATAGGAAAGCTCGCAATAATTGATCCGATCGTTGGTCTTGAATTGCCTATTACTATAGGCATAAGCATTGTGCTCTGGCACGAAACACTCACCTCCACCCAAATTTTCCTTACACTCGCAATATTTGCAGGCATCATGCTCGCCATAACCGAACATCACACTCATCTCCACTACCACAAAAGAATATTCGAAAAAGGCGTGGTCTATGCCGGCCTGGCTGCCGTAGGCATGGCTCTGGTTAACTTTTTAATCGGCGTAGCCAGCCAGAAAATTTCACCTCTTGTAACTATATGGTTCACACATGGCTTCCTATTTTTACTGTGCGGTGCATATCTTGTAGCTAAAGGTGAACTCAAACGTATCGTAACCGATCTTAAAAAATCGGGCTGGATAATTGCCGCTCAAAGTATTTTTGACAATGCTGCTTGGATTTTCTACGCCTTCGCCACAACCTACATACCCATATCCATTGCTATCGCTGTCAGTGAATCGTATATCGCTCTTGCTGTCCTTCTTGGAGTTTTTGCCAACCGCGAAAAACTAAAATGGCACCAATATCTGGGCATTGTCCTCGCTACTATAGGCGTTATCAGTCTATCTTTAATAACCGAACAAACACCATGAAAAAATCAACGTTCCTTAAAGAATATTTAAAACACCCAAAAATCGTAGGGGCTGTATCACCGGCATCAAAATTCCTGATTGAAAATGTCGTTAAAGCTATAGACTTTTCAAAAGCGGACGTTATTGTCGAATTAGGCGCCGGCCACGGCAATTTCACCAAAGCTTTACTTAAACGAATGAACAGACGCCAAAAAATACTGGTATTTGAAATACATCCAGCTTTTTTTGCCGATCTCTCCAAAACCATTAAAGATTCGCGAGCCATCCTTATTAACGACACGGCTCAAAAATTAGACATTTATCTGAAACAACATGGTATCGTGAAAGCAAACTATGTTGTGTCGTCACTACCACTCACACTCTGGCCGCTCCCGGAAGTCGAGAAACTCCTGCGTAGAATAAAAAATATCTTGGCACCAAACGGCAAACTCATCCAGTGGACTTATTTTATGAAACACCTATCGTTCTTCAAACAACATTTTTCACGTATCCGTTTGAAATTCACTCTCTTTAACTTTCCGCCAACATTCGTCTACGTATGCTCGAAAGAATAATCCCCTCTAGTCCATAGACTAGAGGGGAAATTTGGATCGTTCGAAAAGACTTTGGGCTAAAACGTAATTCGGGTATTACGGCGAAAGTATTGTTTTGAATATCTGTAATAAATTCGAGAAGAATAATGAACGGCTGGACTGGGGTGGCGGCGGATAGTTGCTCCGATATCGCTCACAATCAGAAGTATTGTAGTACTGACTCGCGATATCATAACAGTACTGACTGGCGCCGGTTGGCGGCGTTTGGTACTGCTGATACTGTTGTTGCTGGTATTGCTGTCGCTGTAATTCTAGCTGCTGTTGTTCTTCAAATGTTGGTCGATGGCAATAACTTCCCAAAACTTTATCATCAATCCAAATACCACCGCCTTGTTGACATTCAACAGCAACGTTTTCAGATAGCGGAGGCGGCGGCTGATCAGTGGAAGCGTTTATGCATTCCTTGCCATTCCAATACGAGCCCTGCGGACAAGGGGATGCAGTCGCTGAACGACAGGTATAATAAGTGCCACACTCGGGAGAAGAAAAAGCCACCGCCCGAATTTGGCCTTCTGGGCATGAAACAACTGTAGGCATGGCCGGGCATACTTGTCGCATCGGCATCGGTGCGGGAACGTTACCGCCACTTCTGTATAAAGACTCAAAACATGATCTAATTTTTTGGCTAAGTTCTGTTGGCGGCTGTGCTCCACTCTTAACCCTTTCAAACACATCAACACCAAACGATCCTTTCACACATTCAAGTACCTGTGGCGGCAAATTCGAAAATTGGTCAACGAAAGGCGGCTTTGCCATACCGGGAGTACCGTCACCAACAGGTTGAGGTTGGCCACCAGGCATCATAAAATTATTTCCTCCGGGCCGGAAACTTTCAAAACAACCGCGCATAATCTCCCCCATTTCTGGACCGGGCTGAATTTCGCCAGTTTGTATTTTTAGAAACCGATCCCCTAATTTTTGTTTCAAACACTCGGCAACTCCCGGAGGCGCGCTCCGAAGAAAACCACTCAAGGCTTCTTGTGAAGGCTCTCCAACTCTACCCCCACGAAAACCGTCACTTTGAGGCATAGAGAATTGCATTTTCTCAAAACAGATTCTGAAAGTATCAGCAATTTCTGGACTCGGCATTTCTCTACCGGCCTTGATATTATCGAATGTTGAACCGAGTTTTTCTTTAAGACAGGTTACTACTTCGGGAGGCGCATCTTTAAACGATCCTGTTGGATTAACTGCTTGCCCAAATCGTTCAAAACAACTCCGCACCCGATCTCCAATCTCCGGACCCGGCACTAATTTTCCAGATTGAACATCTTCGATGATATTCGAACCCAACACTGATTTTAAACATTCTGCTACCTCTGGAGGCGCATCAGCAAACCCTTGCCTCAACCGCATAAATCCTTCTTTAGTACGCTTGAGTTCCTCTGGCGGTATGAAACCGTGTTCTTCGGCAAATTTAAAACACTCCTCGTGATGACTCTGATCGTTACAATACTGCTTACAAGCTTCAGGGGACGAACATCCACCAGGGCCTTTACCGCCAAGCGTTCTATACTTTTCAGCTTGATCTGGTTTTATAAAACCGACTTTGACGCCAAAATTAATACACTCATCCATGTGTCCATCTTCATGACAGTATGCCTCACATTGATCTTTGGATTTACAACCGCCGGGAGTTTGGCCGTCAGCCGCTAACTCCATCAACTTTTCAAAATGCTCATCTTCAACATCATCACTGAATTCTTCTCTTCTAATATCCTGCATTATGCCGGCACTCTTAGCGAATTCATGGCATTCTTTAGCATGGCTGAAATCGCCACAATAAACTTCACAAGATTCTTTTGAGGTGCAACCGCCGGGCATTCTGCCCCCGCTTTTCAAATATCCTCTAATCTTTTTCCCTTGCTCAATATGCTTATCCTTTAAACCCTGACTCTCGGCAAAACTAATACACTCATCAAGGTGGCTAATATCTCGGCAGTATCGCTCACACTCAGCCGGACCCCTACAACTTCCCGGCGTTTGACCGGCCTGGATACGGTCGGAAAATTTCTGGGCCTGTATTGCCTCAGCATCATTCATTAGACCATGCTCTTTCGCAAACTTAATACACGACGACATATTACCGGGTTCTTCACAATACTTACGGCATTCATTTTTACTACTGCAATTTCCAAGCTCGGCCACCGGAAAAGCGATACCGCTCGCGTTTATCTGTTCTTCGGTTGGTGGTTGCGGAATCTGCGCTTCAGCCACAACAGCATAAGCAATGGCTAAACCAACCATAACAACGGAAATCGGAAGTAAATATTTTATTGAAAAACTATTGAACATGATTATTCAAATGGATTCTTGTATGCGTTTTCAAGTGGATTCGGTACCGGCGCTATTGTTTCCGGCAATTTATCACTCAAAGGATTTGTGCTTTTCTCATATACCTGACTCCCTAAATCTGACCCAATTATCGGCGCACCAGAAGACGATCCTCCGAGTGGTTTAGAAACATTAGTCGGTAAAGGACCAATCATGGGTTTTTGAGTGTAAAAAATATAAACCAACATCAACCCAACTACGATAAAGAGGGAGACAATGCTTATAATCATCGAAACCTTATGAGAGGTTGCCTGAGATTCCATAGATATTGTATATTATAACATACTGATTACCGCCCGTAGCTCAATGGTAGAGCAACTCCCTCTTAAGGAGATGGTTGTAGGTTCGAGTCCTACCGGGCGGACAAAACGAAAGCCCCGATTTTTGGTCGGGGCTCTAATAATATTTATGGCGTTACGTCATGGCTGACCTCCTTTCTTAGCCAGTGCGATCCTCCTTCATTCGGCGGAGGACCGAAGATCGATGGATGCGAGATGACCGAAGGATTAAGTCGTCGGCTGCGAGGTAATGCGATTGTTTTGAAAGAAACAACCAAAGCCATGCACATTTCAAATGGTAATAAAAACTAGTATTAATGTTATCATATACATAAATATTTGTCAAGTGGATAATAATATGATAAAATATGGCGCGCTAAAGATATGGACGGCATAAACCTTAACACTTTCCTTATACAAATCCGCGGCATCGGACCTCGTTTCATTACCAAACTCAAAAAACTGAAGATTGAAACAGTCAGAGATTTACTCTGGCATTTTCCCGTTCGTTACGAAGATTTTTCTAAAATTTATAAGATTGACGAACTAATTCCTCACCAAGAAGCAACCGTGCAAGGAGTCATACAAGAAATCACCGGTCGAAGAGCCTGGCGCCGGAATCTCTATTTAGTAGAAGCCCTGATCAGCGATGATTCCGGCTCAATACGAGCCGTGTGGTTCAACCAACCCTACATTAAAAATATTCTCCGGCCGGGCAAACTAGCCAACTTTTCGGGCAAAGTAACCGCCTCAAGCGACGACCTGTATTTATCGAACCCGACCTACGAACTCATAAACGAACATTTCCATCATGAAACAAGACACACTGGCCGTATCGTACCAATCTATCCGGAAACTAAGGGATTAACATCGAAGGGGTTTCGTTATTTAATCCAACCAATTCTTGAAAATATAGAGCCTATCATCGAAATCATCCCCGAAGAAATATGGGAACGCCAAGGCTTGCCCGAAATCAATACCGCTCTTCGCCATATCCATTTCCCCGATGACTTCAACGACGCCTTAACCGCCAAAAAACGCTTTGCTTTTGAAGATTTGTTTTTCCTTCAACTTTTCAATATAAACGAACGCTTAAAACTGGCTAAAGAAAAAGCACTGGCCATACCAACGGACATTGAGGAGATTAAAAAACTCATCGCTACGCTGCCTTTCGAACTCACAATTTCACAAAAGAAAACTCTGTGGGAAATCGTAAAAGATTTAGAAAAATCACATCCTATGAACCGGTTGCTCCAAGGCGATGTCGGATCAGGCAAAACCATAATTGCCGCCCTAGCCGCCCTTACAGTCGCGAGGAACGGCGAACAAACGGCCTTCATGGCGCCAACCGAAATCTTAGCCAGACAACATTACCAAACACTCACCAAATTCTTTCCACAATTTGACAACGGCATCGCACTCCTTACAAGCAGCGAATCAAAAATATCCTATGGTCATAATCTTGAAACGACTCTTTCAAAACCAAGACTGATTAATCAAATAACCTCCGGCAAAATAAAAATAATCGTTGGTACGCATGCCTTAATCCAAAAAGGTGTTGCATTTCATAATTTAGCACTAGTGATAGTTGATGAACAGCACCGTTTCGGCGTACGGCAAAGAGCAACGCTTGTAAAAGATACGCATACTGTCCCCCACCTCTTAAGCATGTCGGCAACTCCCATACCCCGTACTCTTTCTCTTACGCTCTTTGGCGATCTCGATCTTTCTCTTATAACCGAACTGCCTAAGGATCGCAAACCGATAGTTACCAAAATAGTTTCATCCGTAAACCGAGATAAAACGT
Organism: Candidatus Jorgensenbacteria bacterium; assembly: GCA_016234345.1. Classification (GTDB taxonomy): domain Bacteria; phylum Patescibacteriota; class Minisyncoccia; order UBA6257; family GWB1-50-10; genus JACRFG01. The sequence continues at coordinate 1,036 of JACRFG010000068.1, read as the reverse complement.
ACGACTTCATACGAGAACAAATTAAAAAGGGGCGTCAGGCGTTCGTAATTTGCCCCCACATCCAACCGCCGACCGACGATCCACAATTCGACGAAGCGGAGTTCTTAAAACTTGATCTAAAAAACGTGACGGAAGAATATCATAAGCTTTCCCACACGATATTTCCCGATTTGAATGTTGCCATGCTCCATGGCAAGCTCAAACCAAAAGAGAAAGAACGAATTATGCGGGAATTTCTCGAAAAGAAATTTGGCGTTTTGGTGGCCACATCAGTCATAGAAGTAGGCGTTGATGTGCCAAATGCCACCATCATGATGATCGAAGGTGCCGACCGATTCGGATTAGCCCAGATCTATCAATTCCGAGGACGCGTCGGTCGAGGAGAACACCAGTCATACTGTTTTCTATTCACCGACTCTTCGTCTAAAACAACCCAATCTCGCCTAAAATCAATAATAGAAGCAAAGAACGGCTTTGAATTGGCGGAAAAGGATTTGATGCTACGCGGACCGGGTGAATTTTTAGGCGAGGCCCAAACAGGCATACCGGATTTAGCAATGAAAGCGATTCAAAACCCGGAACTTGTAAAAAATGCGAGGGAAGCTGCATCAAGCATAATCAAAACCGACCCTTCGCTAAAAAGACATTCATTAATCAAGGAACGTATTGAAGAATTTAAAAAGCGGGTTCATTTGGAATAACCGTCTAGGTCGATAGATAAAAATAAAGAGCGAACTGAAGATGGTGAGCTGCTTCTTTATGTTGTCACGATAACTTGATCAAAATATAAAATTATGTTAATATCAGAATAGTTCATTGAAATTAAAGAAAGGTTTATGAAGTGGAAAAAACAGCGCAAAAACGAACCGCTATTATTTTTGATTTTGACGGAACACTAACCATCGGTTCGAATCGAGGCAAACAACTCTTTATACGATCAGCAGAGTATTGGGGGGCAACCGTAAACCGCAAACGCATGAAGCAGTATTGGGGAATCAATGTTCTAGATCTGATTCTCAAGGCATGCCGATTAAAC
>JACRFG010000067.1 GCA_016234345.1 Candidatus Jorgensenbacteria bacterium | reverse complement strand
GAAACTCCCGATGGTGCGCCCATGAGCAAATCTCTACCGTCACCGGTCTTGGGGAATGCTATGACTTCTCTGATATTCGGTTCGTTGAAAAGAATCGCGAAGATTCGGTCAAGACCCAAAGCAACTCCGCCGTGCGGCGGCACGCCGTACTCGAATGCTTCAAGCATATGCCCGAATTTTTCTTTGACGTCTTCCGGTTTATTACCCATAACTTCGAAAACCGACTGCAAAAGCGCAGGATCGTATATCCGGATAGAACCACCACCGATTTCATAACCGTTTAGCACGACGTCATACTGCCTGGCCGCTATAGCGCTAGGATCTTTTTTGAATTGCGCGAGGAAATCCTCACGATCCTTAACTTTAGGCATGGTGAAAGGATGATGCACCGCGTCCCACCGTTTTTCAGTTTCTTTCCATTCAAACATCGGGAAATCTATAACAAACGCAAACGCGATCTCGTCGGGATTATTTTTATCTTTTCGAAGATCGGGTTTATCGGAGTTGTACTTCTCCATGACTTCCTTGAACGTCAAACGCGGAAACGGAACTTGCTGTATTTTCTTTTCCGGGAAAAGTTTTTTTATAAGCTGAATATACATATTCTCGACGAGTCCCAAAATTTCTTCTTCGTTAGAGAAACTCATCTCAATATCAAGCTGGGTAAATTCAGGCTGGCGGTCACCGCGCGTATCCTCATCGCGGAAACAACGGGCAATTTGGAAATACCGTTCAAGACCAGCCACCATCAAAAGCTGTTTGTACTGCTGTGGCGATTGCGGCAATGCGTAAAATTTTCCCTGGTGTAACCGTGCCGGCACAAGATAATCGCGGGCGCCCTCGGGAGTAGATTTCCCTAAAATTGGCGTTTCAACCTCGACAAAATCTTGTTCCGCCAAAAATCCGCGCATGAACTGGGTGATTTTAGCGCGACTCCGTACGTTCTTCTGGAGACGTTGTCTTCGAAGGTCCAAATAGCGGTATCGCATGCGGATTTCCTCGCCCACATCGCGGCCGTCTCCGGAAAGGTCAAACGGCGGCGTTTTAGCCTCGGTAAACACCTCTAAATCGGCTGCTTTGACTTCATAGGCACCGTTCGGTATCTTCGGATTCTCCATGCCGGCCGGTCTTTTTTTGACCTCTCCCCGCACCCGGATCACCCACTCCGAACGGAGCGCTTGAGCTTGGGTATATACGTTTTTACCGGCTGGAGTAAAAACAACCTGAGCGATTCCCGATCGGTCGCGAAGATCAATAAAAATAAGCTTGCCGTGATCGCGGCGAACATCAACCCAACCCATAAGCTCAACTTCTTTACCTTCAAATTTTTGGATATCGAGTACGAGTGTCCGCATAAGAATAATCTCATCTTAACACAAGAGTTTTTACCCGTGAAGAGAAATAAAAACAGCCTGTAATTTTATAGGCTGCTTTGTACCGCAATGATAGCGAACACATTGTTGACCGACGCCCCCAAACGCATTATTGCAAGAAAAATTATTCCCCAGGCAATACACGTCCGGAAGTAAACTGGCCGAAAAGAAGTAAGAATCAAGAAAAATCTAATAGCTATACCAACAATACTAAGGACTATGGCAATGTTCATAAAATGGCGCGGATGCAATACGCTTAATACCAGTCCGAGCACAAGCCCATAATCTTGAACGCACGCTACTGCAAGCTTGTTCGCTTCGAATTTATAGAAATTATCTATACCGCACACAACTCCGAAAACGTATGTCGAAAGTAAATCAAAGAAAACTCCGAGAATAAATAGCGCAATCGCTACTTTCAAAGTCGGCTGGTCTCTGTTTAAAACAGCGCGCCTAACACCCAAAAGAATTACTAAGGAAAATGCAAAAACTGGAATTAAATCCAATAAATACAACACAAGCCCTACTCCTCAATTATGAATCAAATAAACTTATATCACGTTAACTCTTACTAGGCGCTTTTGTAAACCTCCCAAAACCAAAAACCCCGCCAAGTCGGGCGGGGTTTTTGTAGTATCTCAAGAAAATCTATCGGGTTACTGAAATGTGTTCGCTCAATTCACCGCTCGATGCATTAACGGTAACACGACCAGTTACTGCATCGCGTTGGACGGAATAACACGTATTATAACTTGAAGTACTTAGATATGATCCAGTGCAACCACT
>JACRFG010000066.1 GCA_016234345.1 Candidatus Jorgensenbacteria bacterium | reverse complement strand
TCAACTACAGTGCCTATAAGTCGTTCTACGCCAATACCATAAGATCCCATAACCACAGGCCTTGCATCGCCAGTCTTATCCTTATAGAGAAGGTCGATGGGTTTGGAAAAACGGGTACCTAGCTTAAAAATATTACCAACCTCTATACTCTTAACTTTTTCGAGCACACCACTGCCACATTTGATACAACGGTCACCGTTTTTGCATTTTGAAATGGCTGAATTCTGGGCAAACCCGCAAAGACGGCATAGAAAGATTTCATCTTCACCGGCATCAGACTCAACCATAAACTCATGCGAGTACTCTTTTGAAAAATCTCCGCCTGACGCTTCAGTAGCATACGATTTCAAACCACACCTATTAAACACATTAAAATAGGCTAAGCGAACTCTCTCATAAAACTCAAGAAGGGAATTTTCGTCTATATGAAAACTGTATAAATCTTTCATGGTAAACTCTCTGCCACGAAGAAGTCCTGACTTAGCCCTAGGTTCATCTCGAAATTTAGTCTGAATCTGATAAATAGAAAGCGGTAGATCCTGGTAAGACAAAATAATATTTTTCGCTATAAGTGCGATAACTTCTTCGTGAGTAGGACCTAAACCGACATCCCGACCAGAATGATCTTTAAATTGATACATTATTTTTGAAAGTCCCTCCCAACGATCAGTCGGATCCCAAACAGATCGAGGATGAAGCGCCGGCATAAGAAGTTCCGAAGCGCCTAATTTGTTCATTTCCTCGCGTATAATCGTCATTATTTTATCTCGCACGCGAAAACCTAAAGGCAAATACGAATACACGCCAGCCATAAGCTTATGCACAAAATTACCCCGGATGAGTAATTGAGCGTTTATAGCTACTTCATCCTTGGGCGCTTCCCGTTGGGTTCGTAAAAAGAGTTGTGATTGACGCATAGTTAATAAAAGTTAACTTACTATAACAAGTTTGGATTATACTCGTCAAAACAATGATCGGCTAATCTATTGGATTATACACGTCCCAAAAATAAAACATCCGTCTACCGTAGGACAAGTATACGTTATTTCTAAAACTGGATAAATTACTGCTAGTTTAATATTTTAACAAAAGGTTATGTATAAACTCTTACTTAATTGATCAACTGGCTTACGTCTTTCACTGTCACAATAATCATAAGAACAATAAGGAAAATGAGACCGGCGCCGTTTACGATCATCTGAAAATGAGTCGAAATAGGAGAGCCTTTAAGTTTTTCTACGAGGAGTAATACGAAACGGCCTCCATCAAGTGCCGGAAACGGTATCAAATTTAGAACTGCCAAATTCAATGATATGAGTGCTATCAGCTGAAACAAATAAATAAGCCCTAACGAACCGGCCTGAGCGGCAACCATAAAAATACCTACTGGTCCGGCAATAGTTTGCACAACCTCCGGTGTTACAAAAAGTTTTGCAAAAAAATTAGCGAAGCCCAAAGCCACCAACCATATTGTTTGAAAAGTCATGGTAAAACCTCTAGCTAAGGCCGATAAGGGAGGTTCGGCAACAAAGCCAATATTAACAAGATTCACACCAAGAGACCCCTGACCTTCCGGCGGATCTAAACGACCATGAGGCGCAACACCAAATAATCGATTACCTCTTTTCAAAGTAATATTTATTTCGTTATCACCGGCTTTTTTAACTAACCCAACAAAGTCTTCTATTTTTAAAGGATCGCTTAAATTAATGTCTCCAAAACTGGCACGGAAAACCACATCTCCATCTTTAATATCGGCAAGGGCTGCTGGCGAATCATGAGCAACGCCAGAAATCATAAGATGCTCCGGCGCGCCAACCATAAAAACAATAGACAATATAAACCACCCAAGAATTATATTCATAAATATTCCGGCCAAAACCATTACCGAACGCTTCCAAACCGGCTGAACAGTAAAACCTCTTCCACTATCAGAATCCGATTGATTTTGCTTTTCCCCATCCTCGCCGTATATTTTCACAAAACCGCCAAAAGGCAATAAATTCAAGCTATAACGCGTTTCTCCTCTTTTACTACTCCATATCCGTGGCGGAAAACCAAATCCAAACTCTTCGACTTTAACACCAAACGCTTTGGCGGCGAGAAAATGACCTAATTCATGAACAAGTATCAAAACCGATAAACCAATAATAATGAGAAGGATTATCATAAACTAATTTCTTTGACTTTAGCCTCAAGAATTTTTTCTATATCCTCGTTCGTTTTATCGGTCTGTTTTTGGACTTCTTCTTTAAGTTTGAATTTCTGATCTTCGTTAAGCTCATTACTATCGAATGATTTTTGTATTTTCTTATTGGTTTCGTCACGCAAATGCCTAAGCTTAATACGATGCTCTTCAACCACATGCTTTACGTGACGGATAAGTTCTTCCCGACGCTCATGGCTTAACTCAGGTAAAAACAGACGAATTATATTACCATCGGTATTAGCGCTAAGCCCGAGCGATGATGTCTCGATTGCTTTGATTACGCTAGATACAGCACTCATATCCCAAAGCTGAATGTGTATTTCTCGAGGAGGTGTAACACCAATCGAACCTATTTGTTTTAAGGGCACTTGTTGATCATAATAATTCACCTTTATGTCCTCAACTAAGGCTGCGGTTGGCCGACTGGTTCTTACACCAGCCAATTCCCGTTGCGTAGCCGCCACTATTTGCGCTGTTTGAGTTTTAAATTCTTCAATAATAAACGACATGTTGTTCAATAGCCTTACGCTGTAGATTCTCATTCACATTATACCGTTTAATTAGAGAAAGTCTTTCAAGAAGCCAGTTTATACGAGAAGCGTGCGCCAACGGATCTTTCTGCCATAGTTTTATAATTCTTTCTTCTACTTCAGTCTCAAATGTCTTAGCAGATGATTGCGGCAATAATTTGGTAGCTATCTCAATTGCTCTGCCCGGCCGGCCGAATGCCTGAGCTGCAATTTTTTTTGCTTCCAGTAGAGCTATCTGATAATTCTCTACAAGCATTTTCTGAATTTTTTCTTGAGAAACTCGAGGGAAGTACAAACGCGCGAGACGCGAAACCAACGGCGGGAAAAGCCCCTGATAATCCGATATTATAAAAAACAATAAAGCGTGCGACGGCGGTTCTTCCACAATTTTGAGCATTGCACTCTGAGCCTCTGGCGTTAATACATCGGCATTATCAATGATCACCGTTCGATATGACGAACGAAGCGGTGTCTGCCAAAGAAAATTACGCATAGTTGTTCTTATTGCATCAACTCCGATTGTGTCATGATCATCTGGCCCAAGAATTAAAGCATCAATAAGCGTTTCGTTCCCGTATTCAAAAGTTTGATATTCAAAATAATACGCCAAGGACGTAGCCAAAGTTCGTTTACCGATCTGCGGTTCACCAAAAAACAAATAAGCTTGGCCGAGTTCGCCCACTTTGGATAATTTGGTAAAAGCCGCTATCTTTTCTTCGTGTCCAACTATCATTCTTAACGTTTATGTAACAATGTACGCTTGTAGACTTCTAAATGATTCAAAATAGTTGCCGTGCCTTTAGCCACGCAGAGAATCGGGTCTTCGGCTACATAAGCGGTCACCCCAAGCGATCTCTTGAAAAATTCTTCTATGTCTCTAAGTTGTGCACTACCGCCGGAAAGAATTATGCCTTTCTCCATAATATCAGCCGCGAGTTCGGGCGGAGTCACGTTAAACACCGATTGCACCGAACTTATAATATCGACTAGATGTGGATTAATCGCTTCAGCAACCTCATTGGAATTAATAACCAAATCACGAGGTAAACCGCTCGATAAATCACGGCCACGGATTTTAATCTCAAGCTTATTCCGATTAGGAAGGGCGGTTCCTACTGCGATTTTAATATTTTCAGCAGTGCTTTCACCAATAGCCAAGCCGTATTTCTTACGGATATAATCGCTTATTGACTGATCGAAACGATTTCCAGCTACACGAAGGCTGGCCCAAGCCACGATACCACCCAAAGAAATCACAGCCACCTCGGTAGTCCCACCACCAATATTCACCACCATATTACCCTCAGCCGAGTGAATCGGTATACCTGCACCAAGCGAGGCAAGAAGCGGCTCTTTCACCAAATAAACTTCACGAGCACCGGCTTCTTTGGCGGCATTCATTACCGCTCTATACTCTGTTGACGTGATACCGGCCGGCACCGAAATAACAACTTCCGGCCTAAAGAAATTAAACGAGCCGATGCTTTTACTAATGAAATACTTAAGCATTTCTTTGGTAATGTAATACTCGGCAATCACGCCGTCTTTCAAAGGACGATAAATCACGATGTCATCGGGCGTACGACCGACCATTTCTTTAGCTTCAGCACCCACCGACAAAACAATATTATCCGGACGACGTAAGGCCACAGCCGTAGGTTCGTTGATCACAATGCCTTTATCAGGTAAAAAAACTAAGGTGTTGGTAGTTCCTAAATCAATGCCAATTTTACGAATAAACATTATTGGGTGTAACTTTATAACTCGCTAAAATAGTACTATTCAATCTAAATAAATTCAAGCAAAAAGACCAACCCAATAAGGCGGCCTTTTATGATTTCCTTGTAAACTTAAGATAACAATTCATTCGTTTTTTCAGTAATTACTGCTTGTATCTTGTCTTCTCGAACCATCTGCCGGACTGCCCACGGTATTTCAGCTGAAATAACAACGCTTTTATCAGCAACCGACATAGTGCCGAAGATCGTCGCCCAAGCGATTCCTTTTTTGACTTTGAAAGAAAATTTCATTTGATCCCCAATCCATGTCCTACTACCATCCTTCACCTTTATGCCGTGGGGAAAACTTTCTTGCTGCTCTAAAGATTCAAGAAAACGATCGATCCGGGCTTTCGCCTCTTGCTTAAGAAGGCTATACCACACTATACACTGCATAGAAATTTCCTCTTTGTATTTTTATAAGAACAATGACAAGTATATGGATACTACCACTATCAGTCAAATAACGTTGCTATTCAAATTTCCCCAAAAATACTTTTTCTAAAATATCGGTTTTAAGCAATGCTTGAGGCTCGCCATAAGTTATTACTTTCCCTTTATCCAAAATATAAGCGCGATCAACGATTTCAAGTAACGACTTGATATTGTGCTCGACAACCATAATCGCGGTCTTGTGACGTTCATTTATTTCTTTAATTTTTTGAAACACCTCTTTGACTATTTTTGGCGCGAGGCCAAGTGACGGCTCATCAAGCAACAACACCTTAGGATCAGTCATAAGGCCACGGGCTAACGCGAGCATCTGCTGTTCACCACCTGAAAGCGTACCTGATTTATATTTTCGCTTACGCTCTAGAACCGTAAATATTTGCATCACTTCTCGAATCCTACGATTAAGTTCCGGTTTATTTTTAATGATAAATCCACCCACCTCCAAGTTTTCCTCTACCGTAAGGCGTGTAAAAACTCGCCTGCCTTGCGGCACAAACGAAACCCCAAGACGAACCACCTCATGAGCCACAGGATTAATTGATTGCTGATGCCACAAAACTCTACCGGAATTAATTGGGGCAAGGCCGAAAATAGCCTTTAAAACCGTAGATTTACCGGCCCCATTCGGACCCATCAACGCTACAATCTCCCCTTCGTCAAGCGAAACGTTAACGCCGTCTAAAGCATGAACGCCACCGTAATGAACCGAAATATTTTTAAGCTCCAATAATGTTTCTTTCATGGGTTATTCGCCAAGATACGCTTCTATAACTTCTCGTTTATTTAATACCTCATTTGGCTTGCCATCTGCCAAAAGCTTGCCGCTGTCCATAACAAATACATAATCAGACAATTCACGGATCAAATCCATATTGTGTTCAATAAGTACCACGGTTTTTCCACGCGTCTTCAACTCTTTAACAATATCCACCACCACTTTTAACATTTCGGGGAAAAGTCCGGCGAATGGTTCATCTAAAAGATAAATCTGCGCTTCCATAGCCAGAGCACGGGCAATTTCTATAAGTTTTCGCTGGCCATAAGAAAGATTACCGGCAAGTTCGTTTCTCTTTTCCCAAAGATTGATTTTCTTCAAAAGCTCCTCGGTCCGCATGAAGTGTAGATTGGAATGCCGTTCAAAAAGAGCGGAAAAAACATTGCGTTCGGTTAAAACAACCAAAATATTATCGAGCACGGTCATCTGATTAAACAGCCGGACTTCCTGGAATGTTCGAGTAAGTCCGTACATCGGAATTTCATGAGATTTAAAACGACTTAGTCGGATACCATCTAAAACAATGGACCCCCCATCAATATCAAGCATGCCGCTCAACACGTTAATCAACGTTGTTTTACCAGAACCGTTAGGACCGATTATGCTTGTTATGGCTGCCTTCGGAACCTCAATGGAAAGACCGTCAATCGCGTAAACTCCGTCAAAATGCTTTTCTAATTTATTCGTTTGGAGCACTGCCATAATCACAATTTATATTCTCCAAGTAGACCTTGAGGGCGATACAACATAAGTACGACGAGAAGTAAGCCGTATACCGCCTGACGCATTTGAGCTGCTATATCTTCGGTGAAACCAACGAAACGCAGTGCTTCCGGAAGAAAAATCAAAAACAAAGCTCCCAAAAGCGAACCCTTGAGATTGGCAAATCCTCCCAAAATGACGATTGCGAGAATGAATACAGATTCCATAACCATAAATGTTGCCGGACTAATAAACGTAATATATGAAGCGAAAAGAGAACCGGCGATTGCTGCCATCGCAGCAGCAATCATAAAAATAGTTAATTTGTAATATAAAGTATTATATCCAAACACGTTTATTGCCCGTTCATCTTCACGAATCGCTTTTAAGACTCGCCCAAAAGACGAGGTAACGATTGACTGAGAAAAAACATAGATCGCACCAAGAATAATCACGGCCAAAAAAAGAAACGCTAGATTTGAAGTAAAATCCAAGCCAAACAATTTTGGTCGTGAGATTCCCGGAATACCCAAAGGTCCTCGGGTAACTTCCTGCCAGTTAAGCAATACACTCCAGACGATGTAGTTAAAACCAACCGTACCCAACACGTAATAATCGCCGCCGAGGCGGCTCAACACAAAACCAATAAGGAAACTTATAATACCTGCCACTACAACACCAAGAAGCAAACCAACAAAGAAATTTAATCCGAATTGCATCCCAAGTATCGCAACAATATAAGCTCCTATGCCGAAAAATGCGGCATGTGTCACTGAAAGTAAGCCGGTATAACCAACCACGAGATTCAAACTGATCCCAAGGATCGCATATATAACAAAAAGGATTGCTAAGTGAATAAGGTATGCCATTTTATTTTTTGAAAATGCCTTGTGGGCGGAAAATTAAAAATATAATAAGCACAGAAAATGTTATGGCGCCCTTCCATTCGCTGGGGATTTTCCAAATGCCGAAATTCTCAACAAAACCAAGTAAGAACGAACCCGCAATACCACCGTAGAGATTACCGATGCCGCCGATGATAGAAGCGGTGGCGCCTTCAAGAAGTATAGCCAACCCCATAGTTGGCTGGATGCCCGTATCAAACCCAATAAGTATTCCGGCAATTCCCGCGATCGCTGACCCGATAAAAAATACATAACCAATTATTTTATTTGTATCAATACCGATTATCTTAGCAACCTCCTCATCATCGCTTATAGCTTTTACTGCTTTACCAAACATTGTAAAACGCAAAAGAAGTACGAGGCCAAAAGAAGAAAACAAAGCAGTAATAATAATAAGAAGCTGTATATGCGTAATGGCTGCACTTCCGATTTCGTACACCCTAGGAGAATCCACGCTATGCACTATTGATTGAAATTGCGAAGTGAAAACCATAGCCAGTACCGCCTGAAGCACAATAAAAGCCCCGAGAGAGGCAATAAACATGACTAGGTTGGACGCTTTCTTAATTCTTAAAGTACTAAAAATAAACCGATCAGCTAAAAATCCAACAAGACCCGCGCCGATAATACCCACAATAATACTTACCCAAAGATCAATACCAATAGTTTGAGTGAAAAAAAACACGGTGTATCCGCCCACAGCAGCGAGAACACCATGAAACATGTTCACAAATTTAGTTGCGCCATAAACCAAATTAAAACCAAGGGTAACCAATGTATAAGTGGCGCCCGCAATCAGACTATTTATAATGAACTGCATTATTAAATCCATTAAGGAATTATAACTAAATTTATGAGGACTTCACAAAGCAAAAATCCGGCAATAGCCGGATTTTTGCTTTATTCTTCAAAATCATCACTACATTCCATATACTTCCACTTTCCCCTTCTTAATCACTTTACCGATATGGCCGCTTACCCGATCACCATCACTGCCAATCGTTACCAAACCAGACGCACCTTTCCAATCCTTAATCGTTCGAGACCACAAAGCCAGTTTTTCTCCATCATAACCGACAGCTTTAATACCATCACGAACAATATAAACCGCATCGTACATCGTCTGAGCATAACTTTGGTATGGGACATCAACATTATGTTTCTGCTTATACGCTTCAAGCAAATGCTTGAATGTTGCATTATTCGGGTCAGTACCGAATTCAGCTGCTAGTGCGCCCTCCAAAATAGTTGCGTTCTTTTCTACAACAGCCGGATCTCCAGTCACGGCATCGGAAACCAAAAGAGGAACCTTCCACTTCAATTCCGTAAGCTGTTTGAATATTCTCTCAGCAGCAGCGGGTGTTTGCGTATCGATAAAGAGGGCGTCTGGTTTAAGTCCGCGCAACTTAGTAAGTTGCGACCTAAAGTCAGTGGTGCCTTCAGTAAATTCTTCTTTCGATGTCTGTCCGCCTAAACGCTCAAAGTTTGAAGAAAAAGCCTTAAAAATACCGAGCGGATAATCAAGCTGTTCTTGAATAAAAACAACCTTGCGCCATTTTTTATCACCATAAGCAATTTCTGCTAAAACCTTCCCCTGAGCGGCATCACTAGGATAATCGCGTAAAAAGTAAGAGCTCACATTGGTTAAATCGGGACTGCTCGAACCGCCAGAAAAAAGAACAACTTTATTAGCTGTTGCTATTGGTACGGCCGCGAGTGATTCGCTGCTGCAAAAACCGCCTATCACAACTTTTACCTTATCTATATTTACAAGCTTCTGCATGGCATTAGCACCATCTTTTCCATTACATTTGCCGTCTTCATAAGTAAATTGGAACATACGACCACCCAAGCCGCCGGCATTATTTATTTCTTCAACTGCCAACGCTATAACTTTTTGAAGCGGCTCGCCGTATGCGGCGGCATCACCAGTCAAAGGAGCGATAACCCCTATTTTAATCGGCCCATTCTCGCCTTTTGACGCGGACTCATTAGTCGCTGGCGTAGAACTGTTTAATGTCATAACTAAATAAACCACACCGACTACAACAAGTATCCCTATAACCCATAACCACGTTTTTGATTGTTTTTCCATAGATAACTCTATAAATTACGGATAAAATACGAATGTACAAATATTATTTATTGATTCGTATATTCGTAAGAAATTCGCATTTTGTATAAACCTACGACCTTTATTGGAATTTATTCTACTCGATAATTTGACAAAGTAAACCCTACCTACGTTATACGCGGTAATTAATAAATCGGATCAACTAAAACGCAATATCTATCTAAACGAAACGATGAATGATTAACGCTTGTAAGAAACTAACCTGCCGTTATTCAATATCTTAGGCACATATCCACTAATCCGATCCCCATTTGAATCTATCGTGACAAGACCAGAAGCACCTGGCCATTCAAACAGTCCTCTCAACCACTTTGCTATAGTAGCTTCGTCATATCCTGACCCAATAATAGCGTCTCTGATAATAAAAAGTGAATCATAGACAGTTCGTGCGAATTTACTATATGGTAACGTCGTACCATAACGAGTCCGATAAGCATCGCGTAGATGCTCGAATTTTTCGTTGTCGAAGTTATCGCTGAATTCTACCGCGAGACCGCCTTCAATAAAAGTTGAGTACTTATTTATTAACTCGTCATCAGAAACTATAAAATCCGACAGAATAAATCTATTCTTTTTCGAAAAATTGGGCAGCTCATCAAGTACTGCAGCTGTGATTTTTCTAGTTTGAGTAAGTATAGCCAATGTATCGTATTTTTGGCTTATTATTTCACTAAGCATTGAGTCTATGTTTGTCGTACCGTCAATTTGGCGTTCTAGTAACGCTCCGCCCAATCGTTCAAATTCTTTTTTGAATGCGCTATAGATACCGAAAGAACGATCGGTATTTTCGTAAAGTACCGCGGCTTTTACAAATTTTCCATCGCCATAAGTTAACATAGCAAGTGCCTTACCTTCTTGTGAATCACCGGGATAAGCTCGAGCAAAATTATAATATTGAGAACCGAGATTAGCGAGCCGCGAAACCGGAGAAAATAAAGTCACACTATGTCCAGGTGTCGTTCTAAGCGCGCCAACCGATTCCTCATCGCAAAAACCGCCAATAACTATACGCATATTCTTTTTGGTTAAGAGACGCTCCATCGCAGCCGCACCGCCACCACGGCTACAATTACCGTCTTCTATTACCAACTCTAATTTTCTGCCCCTAATTCCTCCTTGATCATTAATCTCCGATGCGGCAATTTCAAAAACTCGATTCATCGTTTCCCCATACACCACGCCTTCTCCGGAAAAAGGTAAAATCACACCGATCATAATAGTTTCATCTCCGATAAAACCGAGTGAAGTCTCCTCAGATGAAGGAATAAATACGTCAACGCCGGCAATCCGATAAACTGCTACGGCTAAAGTTAAAAGACCTAAAAGAACCAACCACCCGAAAAAATCGCCCATGCTGGCCGCCCGCTTTTTATGCTGTTGCATCATATACTTCTATTATAGCGGATTGGATCAGCCAAATTCAGAAATCCTTACCGCTTTCTCCATTGCTGAGGCCGTCTGGCTTTACGTAAACCGTATTTCTTGCGTTCCACCATACGCGGATCACGTCTTAAGTATCCCAAGGCCTTAAGACGGGACCGCCATATAGAATTTAAAACGACTAAAGTTCGTGCAATACCCAAACGGATGGCCTCTGCCTGCGCATTTACACCCCCACCCTTGACTTGCGCCGTCACCTTATACTCTTTAAGAGTAAGAGCTTCAAATGGGGCCCGAACAATATCTTGCATCTTCTTAAGAGGGAAATATCCCGAGAGCTGCTTATCATTAACAAAAACATCAATCGGCCCACTTGCATCTTTAGCGGGAAAAAGTCGAACTCGCGCTACTGCTGTTTTTCTTCTGCCGACCGCTTCAAAATACCTGTCTTTTTTAAGCGGGGTTGTTTTTTTATGATGAATGTTTTTTTCTGCGTGTGAAGATTTATGTATCATACAAAATAGTTAATAAACTCTGGGATATAATTGGCTTGATATTAATCAGATTTCTATAATAAGTCTTTTCATCCGTTTGGCCGAAAGTTTATTCTTTGGAAGCATGAGTCGCACCGCATGCCTTAAAACCCAGGCCGGTTTTTTTGCAAAAACATCTTCATACCGTCTAACCTTAAGATGGCCGAGTGGCCCCGCATGCCGGTAATATGCCTTCTGCAGGGTCTTTTTGCCGCTAAGTTCTATACCCCGTACATTCTTCACAATAACCCGATCAGCGCCTTCCAATCGCGGTTCATAAGTTGGGTTTTTCTTGCCTTGCAATATCATTGCGATTTCCGAAGAAATTCTGCCTAATCGCTGGTTTTTTGCGTCTATAGTATAATCGGCCATAATAAGTTTTTATATAAATTCTATACGCGCCATTCTGGAAGCGTCATGCTGACGACGTTTGGCTATTTTCACTATACGCGTATAACCGCCACGCCGATCTCGATAACGTGATCCAATTTCATGATACATCTTATACGCTGCTTGCTTAGGAAGTTTTTTCAGAAGTAATCTGAGGTTGGTCGGTGTCTGTTCTTTACTATAAGTAACCAGTCGCTCAACAATAGGGCGAAGCTCTTTTGCTCGAGCTTCGGTAGTAATTATCTTTTCCCGTTGAATCAAATTATTAGCGAGAATCCGTAAAAATGACCTGCGTTTACCTCGCTTAAGTCCAAATTTTCTACCTTTCTTTAAATGCCTCATGCCGTTTCCTTTTTCTTACGTTTTTTAACTTTTTCATCCGCCTTCTCCTCCAATGCCTCTATTTTAGTCACTTCGACAGATGAAATTTTCTCAAAATGATCTTTTAAGATGTTACTGGCCTTGTGAAGCGCCTCCGATGGGCTGATCGAGCCGTCGGTTTCGAGTTCGAGTAAAAGCCGATTGTAGTCAGTTCGATCACCCACACGCATATTCTCAACCGAAAATGCCACCCGAACAATAGGAGAAAAAATTGCATCTAGTACCACTGTACCGATAGGCAAACGCTCCAAACGTCGTATTTCAGAAGGAACATATCCCAATCCTTTCTCAACGGTAATTTCCATATCCAAATCTGAATTTTTCTTGGTAAGAGTTGCTAAATGAAGATCTTTATTTACCGCCTGCACCAAAGTGGTTGATTGAATATCAGCCGCAGTAACCTTTGATTCTCCTTTTATGTGAAGTGAAAGCACCTGCGGTTCATCGGCAAAAAAATGAAAACGAACCTTTTTAAGGTTGAGGGTGAATTCTACAATATCTTCAACCATTCCCGGCAAGGTTGAAAACTCATGATCAATTCCCTTTATCTTAATTTGAGTAATAGCGGCTCCGGGCAAAGAAGACAAAAGAGTCCGTCTGAGCACATTACCTAAAGTAGTGCCATACCCGGTATACAAACCTTCAATATGGAATGTCCCTACATTGCCTTTTTCGACTATTTTTTTAACTACCACCGTCTCGCTTAAATGTGTATATTTCATATTTTTAGTAGTGTAATTTATCTTGAATAAAATTCTCCGACCAAATTTATATCAAATGGAAAAGTAGTATTATCTGCTGAAGCTGGAACGACGCACTCTCCTTTAAGTTCATCGGCATTTAACGTAAGCCAGGGTGGCGGTGTGTACTGTTTTAATTTCAAAGCAATATCATCAAACAGGTGCGTTGACCGCGACATCGATCGCACCGCAATAACGTCCCCAATTGTAACATAATAAGAAGGAACTGTCACTTTTCGATTATTAACCAAAATATGACCATGAGAAACGAGTTGTCGCGCAACCCTCGGAGAAGAACCGAAACCCAAAAGAAAAACTGCCTGGTCTAAACGATGTTGTAACCGCTCAACTATTTTATCTTTGGACGAACTGCGGAAAAGTTCGCGCATTTGCCTATTAGTCAAACCATAATAAATTTGTATCTTCTGTTTTTCTTGAAATTGCCGACCGTACTCGGTAAGAGTTTTCCTCTTCTGTCCATGAACGCCAGGGCGATAAGGACGACGAACTGTTACGCATTTAGGCGAATTACAACGCTCCGCTTTCAAGAAAAGTTTTACGCCAAGTGATCTTTCTTTTTTTTCTTTGAGTGGCCTCATAATAATTACACCCTTCGCACTTTCGGTGGACGCGGCCCGTTATGTGGAACCGGAGTTACGTCTCTAATGGCTAAAATATTCAAACCTTTGCTAGCCAAAGTTCGTACCGCCGAATCTCGACCCTTACCGACTCCCCTAATTAATACTTCGACGTTGAATGGTCCGGATTTCTTAACCTTCTCCACGACCGCTTCGGCTACTCTCGAAGCGGCAAAGGGGGTTGCTTTCTTGGGTCCAGAAAATCCCAACGAACCAGCTGACATCCACGTCACAACATTACCTTTATAATCAGTGACCGTAATCAAGGTATTATTATACGAAGCATGAATATATACACGCCCATTATCTACGCGCTGCTTAGTTCCTGCTTCACCGGTCTTCCGTGCTACTGTATCCGAAACGGCTTCAGATTCTTTAATAAGTTCTTCTTGGGTTTTTTGGATAACTTTTTTCTTTCCCATAAATTATAAGCTTTACTTCAATTCAACCTTTCGCCGACCACTACCTGCTGTTTTACGTACATTACCACGAATGGTACGTGAGTTAGTACGCGTCCGTTGACCGCGAACCGGCAATCGTTTCACATGACGGACGCCACGATAAGCTTTTATTTCTTTCAATCGATTAATATTCTGTTTGATAACCTGCCGAAGTTCTCCTTCAACTTTATAATTCTTTTCAATTGTTGATTGGATACGGTTAACCTCAGCTGAAGACAGGTCCTTAGCTAATTTTCCAAAATCAATTTCAGCGGTCTTTAAAATACGGCCGGCAAGAGATCGCCCTATGCCATAGACATACATCAATGCTATCTCTATTCGTTTGTTATCAGGAATATTTATTCCTACAATTCTCATAAAATTATATTAACCTTGCCGTTGTTTATGTTTGGCATTTGTACAAATGACATAGAGCCGTCCTTTACGACGGACGGTTTTACATTTCATACAAATTTTTTTTACCGATGCACGAACTTTCATAAATGCAAAAATCTATAACCGCCTCACGATTCTTCCCCGACGATCGTCATATCGAGTCATCTCAACGACTACACGATCTCCCGGAATAACTCTTATACGGTTAAGTTTTAGCTTACCGCCAAGATGTGCCAAGATTTCATGTCCGCTTTCTTGTGCCCCAAGCGCCACCCGGAAAAGTAACCCCGGCAACGCCTCAAGAACAATACCTTCTATCTTCTGAACTTCCGAACCTGTAGCCATTGAATATGATATGAGTAAACGGATCAATTATATAGAAGACTCTTACGGTAAGTCAATCCCCCTTACTCCACAATAATTTTAACCCTTTTTGAATCTCGTGGAATCCAGGTCACCCAAAAAGGCCAAAGAGAAATGCGGATACCATCCACACCGGCCAGCGAAAGAGCACGGGACCTTAAATTTTCTTCATTGTCACCCAAAAGATTTACTTTAAAGCTTTCCGTGTCAAAAGGAGGCACAAAAACAACAGAACCGGTAACACCTACAGTCATAACTCCACGGTCAAAATCAACATCAGAAACGCCTCCATAACGCAATGAACGCGTCTTTACTGAAAAATCCAATGCATTTTCTGGTTGTACTTTACGAACAACCGCATCTTGAAACACCTGATCATCAAAAAAGATGTAACGCAATTCACCCTCTCCAAACATGCTAAATTTAGTAGCGTCTTTAGTATCCGTTTGAATATCATCCTTAAGCATTATAAAACGCTCAGCCCCATCAATTAATTTTAACCGTTCGGAGAGTACTATAAGCAACTGTGCGGCAGCGGCATCTTTAAGTTTACGTTCCATATCGGCTTTAGCGATATCTATATCTTCTTTCGTTGGCACTAACTTTTCTCCCACAAAACCTCCTTTCATAGATTCCACAGATTCCGCATAAAAACCTTCAAATTTTGGCGTGCCCTTAAAACCGGGTATCTTCCAACCTTTCATTGGTTCCAGGTTATACATATCACCTGCCTCATCAGCTGTTACAACAACATCTATCTTCGATGGTTCGATACGACCACTCACTATTTGAGCGCCTGGGATAGTCGTCCGTTTTTCCAACCGGAAAGTTTTACCATCAGGCGATTCAAACCGAGTTGACGCAACAAGGGTCTGTAATTCGGAACTATAGGCATTATAAACCGTGAGTTTGCCCCCGGCTTTCATAGAAATCTGCTCTTTACCGTGCGCAGTAAAAGACAGTTCTAGGTTGCGTTTAGCGATAGAAAGTTCACCAGGAACTACAATTTTGCCGTTACCCAAATTAACCGAGGAAACACGGCTATCCACTTGCACCAAGTGATCGACAACAGCTATCTCTTTCTTCAAAACAACAGTAATAGTAGCCCGAGGCAATGCGTAAACAGCTAATATGTAACAACCGCTAATCAACGTACTTCCAATGATCACTGCTATTAACAAAAAAAAGAAACGTTTAGGCCTATGAATTTTCGGCTCACCGAAATGAATTTTAGGTAATGATTCTGTTTTTTGCTTTTTAAGTTTTGGCGTATGCTTAACCTCGACTATCTTTTCTTGATCAATCGTTTCAATTATCTTGTTGTTTTTTATAGCTGGATGGGTTGATGAACGCGGCAAAATATCAGATACCGCCCGCTCTCTAATCCGGAAAATGGGATTAACAGCTTTTATTTTTGCGAGAGCGGCAAGTTCAAGAATATGATCATCAACCGACTCCACCATCAATTCCTTACCAGCTGTCTCACTTTCACGTTTTAAAATACGAAAATTATTCGACGACGATCCAATAACAGAATCACGGGGAATATTTACAACAACGCGTCCCGCCGACGAATCAATTATACGGTCTACAGCTACCGCAACAGTATCCTGTTTATCAAGAAAAATCTTTTTTTCCAAAATAACCATAAATTAAGAATGCGCGATAAGCCATCGAGCCCGTCGCTTGAGGAATTGATTTAAGAATTCATACTGAGCTCGCGGAACGCTCTGAAACAAAAGAGCGAGAGTGCTTTGGTGAACCTTAGGCGAAAATCCAGCAACATCTTTAGAAACATCGAGTGTAAAACCTTGGGACTTTAAACGTTCGTCAAAGACAGCTAAACGAGCATATGGTTTATTTAACCACGATTCGACAATTGAAGGAATAGGAAAACGGAAATAGAAATGCGTTAATGGCTGATTATCTCTAACCCCCCTAGAAATCGGAGCAATCATCGTAAAAAGAGAATTGATTTCTTCTCGTAATATCTTTTCGGTCAAACGCCGAATACGTGGCGAAACATAATGATGAGAATAGCGATCAATTATTCGACGGGCCACTTCATCGTCAACCGAAAAATTTTTAGCGACAGCGCGTACAATATGACCGAACCCCCACGGATATTCTTTTAGAAAAAGTTGTTCGTAATCACGAGCGGCAAAAATCCTGGTAGACTCATGAGTCGCATGAACCACCAAGTCATTAAGCGCGGCAATGGCAGCCGTTAAAACACTTTCACCTTCTACAATAATAGTGTCATGTGCCCATCGTCTTAAACGTTCTATAGAGTTAATAAATTTACGAGCGACGAAAGTACCTCTCAGTCTTAACAAGAAATCGCGGCCGCTAAAGCCCAAGGGGTTAAAAACCCGGTGAGGCCCCAGTCTTACATCCGTAACCTCAACGCCCGAAAGAACCAATTCCATTTCCGGTATACCCATTTTTTTTGCCGCCCATGTACGATAATGATTCAAAAATTCCCAGAGACTGCGAAAAATAAGAGAGTCTAGTTCGGCCTCATCAAGAACAGCCTTAGGATCAAATCTTTTGAGATTGACTGTGCTTTCGATGGTAGTGGCATTATGAGAACTTAAACCGACGATAAGCCGATCGGGGGCGATTAAAAAACGTCCTAATTGATTAAAATTACGGACATATCGTCTCTTTTCGATTTGGACTCTTTTATCCAAATGGTTGATTGATGCATGAGTTATTTCAAAACCATCATGAGCTTCTTCGATAACCACGCAACGTTCCTGC
This sequence comes from Candidatus Jorgensenbacteria bacterium, assembly GCA_016234345.1. Classification (GTDB taxonomy): domain Bacteria; phylum Patescibacteriota; class Minisyncoccia; order UBA6257; family GWB1-50-10; genus JACRFG01. The sequence continues at coordinate 3,385 of JACRFG010000066.1, read as the reverse complement.
TTATGTTGTAATAAGCTCCATAGTTTATGGATAAATCGAATGGACACTTGCACTTTATAGTATACATCTATACAAATACCGAAACAAACTCTAATTTCGGAATCTTATAAAATGTACAAGAAGACCAACAGAAGCCCCAAGAGCGCCTTTAGTCAGATACTCTCCGTCTATTGATGTCATGCGAGGAGCAATATCAAGATGAACCCATGACGGAGAACCAATATCTTTAATAAATTGCCAAAGAAAAACCGCCCCGTTAATTGCACCGCCGTAACGAGTCTTTCCGGTGTTAGCCACATCTCCAAACGTACCTTTCACATCATCTTCATATTCTTCCCAAAGAGGCAAGGGCCATATTAAATCACCGACTATTTCTCCGCTCTCACACAAACGCTTACCGACTTCTTCACTGTTAGAAAAAAACGCCGAAGCTCTGTAACCCAAGGCCACAATCGCCGCGCCAGTAAGCGTTGCAATATCAACGACTAATTTTGGTTTGTACCGATTCGCATAAGTCAAAGCATCGGCGAGTATGATCCTGCCCTCGGCATCGGTATTCAGCACTTCAATAGTTTTTCCAGACATAGTTTTTAGAACATCACCCGGCCGATAACTTGACCCGGACGGCATGTTTTCCACGGCCGGCACAAGACCTATTATATTTTTTTTAACTTTAAGCCGTGCCAAGGATGACATTATGTGTATTGTTGCCGCACCACCAGACATATCCATATGCATTTCGTAGATACTATCGGTTGGTTTTAGGTTCAATCCACCGGTATCAAAAGTTACTCCCTTACCAACAATTACTACCGGTCTTTCACTCCGCATACCCTTAAGATATTCCATAATAATGAATCTGGGCTTTTCGGATGAACCCTTGGAAACACCTAAGATGCCTCCCATTTTTAATTTTCTTAAATCCTGTTCTTTTAAGATTTTCACTCTAAATCCGGTTCTCCGACCGGCCAAGACCGCTGCCTCCCCGAGTTTTTGGGGTGTCATATCACCACCGGGGGTGTTCGAAAGAATTCGGGCTTGATTGATCTCTTCACCAATGATTTTGCCGCGTTCAAGTGCAGCTCCAAGCTTATTCGAAAATGACCCATTCGCAAAAACCGAGATTTGATCAACAAAAAACCAACCATCCCTCGGCGGTGTTTTATATTGCACAAAATCAAAATTAGCCATTACGCACTGTGTGGCTAAAATCTCAGAAAGCGCCTCTAAATGCATTTTTCGATCAACCGCAACGAAATCATTGATATCTAAGGTCAATCCTGATTGTCTTTCTTTACGTCCAACTGCTACAATCCGACGCATCAAAAGCATCGATTTGCGATGAGTGAATTTTGATTTTTTAACCACGCCTAAAACCAAAGCCGCGACACCGCTAGGCAAAAATACAACATGGTTGGCATCACTCCGAATCGATGCGTGTTTAACGAATGCCTTTAGGTGATGCTTATCGGTTAAGGGCAGTTTTTGAAACAACGAATGACGTTCGATAGATTCACCTTCTTTAATGACTAACACCGGCGTGAAATAAGGAAGTAACTTTTGAGTAACTTTTATTTTCATAATATTTAAGTATTGTAACACGATTTACATCTAAACAATCTCTGTATTATAACAAGATTCGCAATATACTTTTTCGGGATAAGACGGCATATATATCGAATTAATCGATTTTTTACATTTAAAGCACTTGCGTTCATGGAAATCAAGTATGATGGTGCCGAATTTTTTACGCTTTTGCCTTAAACGAATAGTTGGGTGCTCCCGCGGCAAAGGCAGATTAAATTTGCGATAAAAATCCAGTTCGGCTTTTACAAAACGAAATTGCTTTTTATTCTCTTCGTCAAAAACAATTTTGTTCAATAGAGAATCGTCAACTTCGCGAATATCTTTGGGTAAATCACGAGAACTTACTACCGAACCCTGAACGTCCTGTAATGTATCCGGAACTTCCTGAATCCAATAACCGTAGCGCTTCGCGAAATCTATATCATCGTAACCTTTATATGAAGTAGCCACCGAAATATTGTACGGAATGGGACATATTGATTGAGGAAAAAACTCTCCATATTCCTCACATTTAAGCATGCTCGCCTTAATTTCATCAACAACCTGCCAATATTCATTTTCCGTATATTGCTTATTAAGTATGCAAAATGATTTGTTTTTCAGGCCTATGCAACCAAAACAATCATGACAATTAACCATTAAATCGCAATATTCCAAATTGCGCGATTCTCTGATATTAAAGGAAAACTTAAGACCATAACTCCGAATACCGCCATGGGAATCATAGATAAATTCCGACTCGGCGCCGCCAAAAGAATCATACGCATCTTTAATTTTTAGACCGCCAATAGAATAGGCATTGTTTTCTGACTCGAGGGCATAAAAACATGCATGGCAATTCTTGCTGTTCTTCAAATAATCGCCGGAGCTATTTACTGACCGTTCGTTATGATTTTCCTTATATATCGCCTGTTTTTTTAAGGCATCAAACTGTTTCTGTAATTCACGCAGAACATCAATGTTTCCTATATTATATTGCCTGATCTTTTCTTCATACTGCTCTTTCGTGTATGGTTTGTTCAAAAAATAGTATTTCTTATGCCTCAAATTCGTACACATAAAACAATTGCGGCAATTGCGGCAATCAAAAAGAAAAGAGGAATCCAAACAATCATTGGAATATTCCGAAAAGAAACACTGATACATATTCGTGGCCTCAAAACAGTCATAACATCTGTCCGAATTATAAGTAGTAAAACAATCAAAACAATTTTTCGAATCATCAATAGCAATGCCGTACGCGCTGTCTTCGGCTTGCCACGAATCAAAAACCAAATAACACCGTTTCAACCGCACCGACCAATTCGTGTAATCGCTCTCCACGTTGGTATTATCAACATCCAAACTTGGTCGAGGCGTCTTAGCCTGTAGTTCTTTAAATTGAGTAAAAAAATCTCGTCCATGTTCATAGCCAATACCGAATTTAAACGGATCCCATTCTTCGCCAAACCATATTTGATGCTCAAAAATTGGATACGGCATATGAGGAGGATATTGAGAAACAATCGATTTATCGGAAAAAGATGAAGTAACTCTAAATAAGTTATAAGAATTGTGGAAAGCTAGTTTCTTTCTAATTCTCTCCTTTGGAGATAATGTGGGCAACGGTACTCGTACTCTACGGCAAAAATCTACATCCTCGGGTCGAATATAGAATTGTTCACCGGAAAGCCGGCACGTCCGCCACACACCGCCATCCGTATCCAACACTAAATCCTCGAAATATTTATCAAGATCATTATCAAATTGTGGTGTTTTTGAAATCATATTACTTCAGCTTGATAGCAACGCTCACAAT
>JACRFG010000005.1 GCA_016234345.1 Candidatus Jorgensenbacteria bacterium | reverse complement strand
TACTCCTACTCCGACAATAACGCCAACGCCAACACCTTCAGCTACTCCGACTCCAACACCGACAAATATTCCTACGCCAACTCCGACACCTTTAGCTATTCCGACTCCAACACCGACGAATACTCCTACTCCAACGAATACGCCAACTCCTACACCAAGTTTTACTCCCACGCCAACTCTCATCCCAACGCCAACCGGGACCCCTACTCCTACTCTTACGCCAACGCCAACCCTTACACCATCTCCTACGCCTACGCCGATCGCCGCAGGTCTTGTTGCTTATTGGAAAATGGAGGAAGGGACGGGTACAACTGTGGTAGATTCATCAGGAAACGGTCATACTTTGACGCTTGAAGCACCTGATGCAACTCCCGGTTGGGTAAGTGACCAGCCGCCTACGACACAAACGGGTACCCAATCTCTTCTATTTGATGGGGTAAATGATGTGGCATCTGCAGCCAATGACCCGGCTTTTGACTTCATCGGTGCGTTTACTATAGAAGCATGGATAAAGGCAGAACTTCTACAGCTTACTCAAGACCAAGGTATCGTTACGAAATGGAATGGGAATGGCTATATGATGTGGATGAATGAGGGAAAAATAAATAATGTAGCGGATTTAACCTTCCTTGCTGATACCACTGATCTTCGTGACAATTCTTGGCATCATATAGCGATCGTATGGAATGGAAGCCAGAAATTTATTTATATAGATGGAGTACTCAAGGCAAACGGGGCATTTGCCGGACCTATTATTCCTGCCGATCTTCCGCTTATTATAGGAAACTATCCGGGACTTGCTCCATTCCGAAATTTTCGTGGCAATATTGACGAAGTAAAAATATACAACACCGCCAGAACGCAAGCTGAAATCAGGGAGGATGCCGGATTCACTGTGGTTCTGAATGAATTTATGCCAAAACCAAACAATGGTAAAGATTGGATGGAGATATATAACGTTTCAGTAAATCCAGTTGATATTACGGGATGGGAACTGGCTGATAACACTAGTGTATTTGCAACTTTCAGCGGATTGTTAGCTTCTAACAATTTTCTCGTTGCTACGAAATCTGCCCGTCTCAATGATGGCGGCGACACGATTTTTCTCAAGAATAATAATCATGTAATTGTAGATAAAAAATCTTATACGGGAGATGAAGCCGTAACGGATAAATCAATCGGGCGTAATCCGGATGGAATTGGAAATTGGAAACAATGCGCTACCTCAAGCGCAGATGCATCAAATGATTTAAGCTGTTAACCCTTCCGCTCTCTTCCTTGAAATCCTGCAGAAATTTTGCCACAATAGGCCTTAATTCAACCGGTTACAATCTGTAACCACTTGACTACCTTCTCTATTTAAGCGATTTTTTAATACCTCTAGTAGTTCCGTGCTAATTGAAAATCGGATTGATCAGTTAAGATTTGAACAAGGTATCGTTAAGGATAATCGCTAGGACCTTTCCACAACCGTACAACCGTAATTTCCTCCGGCGTGCCTGCCCGTTTACCCGTCCTCTGGCGGGCCTCTGGAGGGGCGACAAATCAAAATGCTTCATTTTTGGCGTATCGAGAAAGCATATTTCAGGACCGTCCCCAAATCCAAATCTTCAAATACGATAATTGAAAAATTACATTCTGCTAGAAAATCATTTTCACCGGGTTGAAGCGAGGGATGTTAGTTGTGGGTTATAAGTTGTGGGTTGTAAGACAGAAAGGAAATATACAGGGAAAATATAAAACAGCTAAAGGGCCTAAGGTGCTTGGGTTACTGGGGTATTATGAGGATATTTCCTTGATGGATATTCTCTGGATTGGATAGATTATTGACCTTAGCAATTATTACCCAGGAGAAACCGTCGCCATAAACTCTACGTCAAGATCAAGATTATCATTGCTTTTTGATCTTATAACAGGAAAAGACACCTGTCTTCGGTGTCTTTTCCTGTAGCTGGTTTTCTTAATTTTGTTTCTGTCTTATCTATTATTTTCCTCTCCTATCGTCAGGTTACCGGAAGCGTCAAGACTTCCTGAATGATCCACGGCTACTCTCGGTATGAGCGGCAATATTGCCTTATCTGATCTGTTGTTAAAAGCTGATATTCTTACCTGACCTTCGGCCTTGCCATGATTTTCATCTTTTTCTTCTAATCTATCATCTGAATCATCAGTCACGTTGGCAGTGGTATTGGTTTCAACCTTCTCGTCCGTCTCTGCGT
>JACRFG010000065.1 GCA_016234345.1 Candidatus Jorgensenbacteria bacterium | reverse complement strand
GATGGATTGATTCGTTGGTCCTTTCGGCCTTCTTGCGTTCAACGTCGAATTTGAAAAGGATGCCGCGATTGCAATATCCCCAAATACCGCCAGGACAAAGCGCTGAAAAATAAATATTGGCGTTTTGTGAAACGAGTGGTTCAAAACTATTCCACGATCGCCCATCACCCAATAATTTTCTTAAATCAAATTCATCAACCTGCATGATTTTATCACTACCGCGATAGATTGAAAACACACTATTACGCTCACCACCACGTATATCACTTTTCATTTCTACGGCAAAATTACCTATATTAAAACGCGACGCCGGCGTATTTAAAGGCGGTGCAGCTTTAGACAAATTAAACGCGAGAATGCCTATGATCACGCTCGCTCCTGCTAATACATAAAAATGTTTAATTCTAAGCGTTGTCATACGCGGAGCTTTAGATGATCTCTAAGATGTTTCTCCAAATCGGTAATTTTCACCCTCACTTGCTCCATCGAATCCCGATCTCGTACCGTTGCGTCTTCCTGATCCAAACTTTCAAAATCAACGGTTACACAATAAGGAGTACCGATTTCATCTTGGGTGCGGTAACGCTTACCGATATTGCCACGATCATCCCAAGCAATCATGCCTATATCTTTAAGTTGATTATACACTTTGCGTGCGAGCTCGACTAACTGAGGCTTATTGGCAAGAAGCGGAAAAACAGCCGCTTTATATGGCGCCAATTTCGGACTCAACCGTAGAACAATTCTCGATTCTTCCTCCGCTTTACCCACGCGTTCTTCATTATAAGAATCCATAAGGAAAAAAAGGAGTCCTCTATCAATTCCTCCAGAGGTTTCGATCACCCACGGCAGATACCGTTCTTTAGTCTTCTCGTCGAAATAAGTAAGGTCCTTGCCAGAAAATTTCTGATGGCGATTCAAATCCCAATCACCGCGGTTGTGAATTCCTTCAAGTTCTTTCCACTCTTCACCCCCCGGAACACGATATTCGATATCATAAGCCGCTCGAGCATAATGCGCCCGTTCGTCTTTTTTGTGTTCCCGAAAGCGGAGATTTTCTTTTTTTATGCCGAGCGTGAAATACCAACGCAACCGTTCTTCTTTCCAATATTTAATCCACTTTTCAGCCTCTTTTTCATCGGCTTCGACGTAAAACTGAAGTTCCATTTGTTCAAATTCTCGAGAACGGAAAGTGAACTGCCCCGGTGTAATTTCATTCCTGAATGCCTTGCCCATCTGAGCAATACCAAAAGGTATTTTTACTCGGGTTGAATCAACCACGTTTTTAAAATTTACGTGTACCCCCTGAGTGATCTCACCGCGAAGATACACTTTTTGTTTTTCGCCTTCGATCACGCCAACCATCGCTTCCATAAGCAAGTTGAATTGCTTAGGTGAGGTGAGCTCGCCTTTGCATTCAGGACATTTTGGCCCTTCCAAAGTATCGGCTCTAAAACGCTTGTGGCACGATTTGCATTCGACTAACGGATCTGAAAAAGACTCTAAATGTCCCGATGCTTCCCATACCCGAGGATTCATGAGTATAGCGCCGTCTAAACCAACCACGTCGTCTCTCCGCTCAACCATCGATTCCCAGAAAAATTTTTTTATATTTTGTTTCAGCAAAACTCCGAGCGGTCCATAATCCCAAGTACCGGCCAAACCGCCGTAAATATCCGAACCGGGATATATGAAACCACGACGTTTGGCTAAACTGTATATTTTTTCAAAAATATCCATATATATAATTGGGCCTTCTTAGGGCATGACCGTACCACTGCCGTAGCCAACGGTTTTATCATCAGGTAATGAAGTATCTAAACCGCCATCGCGCTGAGTAATTTCAAAACCAGTGAAATCGTCAATTGCCTTCAAAGTTGCGTCGGCCGCAAGGGCCATAAACTGTCCCGCTTGCGCCGAGCTAGGCGTAACCCGAATCTGGAAAATTGCCTCTACTGGTTCACTTAAAACGCCGGTTGTCGCGGCAATTTTTTTATCAATCGTCCAAACAATTTCGCCGGTTCGATCATTAAACTGCGGGACTGAATCTATGTTTGATTTAACCGCTCCAGTCCACTCGACTCCGCCCGCGAGCGCGCCTCTCACCACGACATTCTTAATATCGGTTGAATAATTACGAATAACCCAATGAATAGTAAATTCTGTGGGCTGGTTTACCTGAAGTGGAAGTTTTCCTCGATTTACGATACCGGAAGCAGCATCGCGATAAAAAGCTTGCGCGTCAAAAACGACAAGACCGGCTACTTTTGTTTCGAAGCTACCCTTACCGCTGGTTTTATCGGCGTTTAAATAATAAGGCACCGATGGCGAATCGACTTCGGTATTTACGCGAAGATAAAAATTTTTATCGTTCAGCCTGCGTATGGGGAATTGCGACTTTAGATTTAAAACAAAACCAACTTCAGCGGTAGAATTCGGCGGAACAAGCTTTAACTCGGAAACCTGCGATGCGCGCCAAGTAATGGAATTGGTCAAAAGATCAACCGTGCCGTTCGTGCGAAGCGACGAAAAATCAAACAGGTCGCCGATCGGAATGGCTTTTACAATAACATCTCCTAATGCGATACCGCTGTTGTTTTGAAATTTAATGGTATAAGCCAAATTGTCACCGATCTTAGCAATATAGTCCGTACGACGGTTAACTAATGTTTGAATGTCGATTGGCGAAGGCGCCATGGTAAGGCTTACCACTTCACGAGCAAGCTCGTAATCGTGATCTAAAAACCTAGCCGATAAAATAATAGGGATTGAGACACGCGCCTCAGTTGTACCTTCCACCGATCCTTTGATTTGAAGACTACCATTAGACCCGACACGAAGTGCGCCAAGTTTCCAGTAATTATTCAACGAATCGGGGTTAAGACTGGCTGATAAAAATTTAAACGATGACGGATAACGAGCTTCAACGGTTATCTCGGGAAAGTTAAAATCCGATGTGTTCTCATAACTCACGTTAAGCTCAAAGGCGCTACTCCGAAGTAAGTAGTCCGGCCTTTTAACTTCGAGTTTGATACTCGGACTTTGAATCAAAATTTCTTGGCTGGCAACTGTTTCAAAACGAGCTTTCTGTCCGGCGGCATAAGCAACGGTTACGGTAATTTTTTGCAATGAATCGACTTCACCGGACGGCAATAATTTAAAACTGCGTTTGGCTAAAGTCCCGCCGCCGACATCGCCAATCGTCTCTTCGGTATTACGGCGCTCACTATCTAATGTATTCAGGTTCACTATTCCCGAAGGGAGATTTATGGTAAGTGCCACATCACGTACCAAAGTATCGAGATTATTTACGACTTGGACGTTAAAATCGAAGGGTATGCCTCGAGAAACTTCAGTCGGACTGTAAAGTTTTACTTCAATATTCGATGTGGTTGGCTCGGGGCCTCGAGCAAAAAAAATAAAAACTCCAATAAATCCGATGATAACCAACCCCACCACGCTCATAACTAAAATGAGTTTTATTTTAGACGGCTTGTGAAGTGCGGATTCTTCGGAAACGGCGTTTGCCGCATCGTCAATTTCGAGTTCTTTCCAAACGCCAACCGCCGGTTCTTTAGATACATCAACCACAGTCGATTTTTTATCCCGGCGCTTCGTTACGTCAGTAGTCCGGCGATAGAGTTCTTTTTCCAATTCTTCTAATGACATATGAGCATTATACGATTTCTTTATATATACACTACTCCTCTTTCCGGAAATTGTGCGCGACAACCGTTGCAAAGAAACGAATGGTCGCTTGTCGTAAAATAAACAATTTCGCGCTTCCCGCAGCTCTCACACGAAGCATGCATAGGATCATAACCCAATAATTTCAAAAATAATTTAATGTTGATCCAGCGACTCTTAAGGGCCCTAAGAAATTCATACCAAACATGGAAATCCGGAGCGAGCTTGGGCATCGTCGAACGGATAAGGAAGGAGAGTTCAAGAGCATAACCCAATACCCCAACATTTTCACGAAGCCTCGGGAAACGACTCACGGTAAGAACATCGGTAACAGTAAATCCGCCCTTCTTTACGAGCCTTATGGTAACCAAATTCAAAGGATCAAGATGACCGGCCAGCTTCGAAAGATTTCTTCGGCCGCCGATGACTCGCGCACTCACCCTCCCTAATTCTTTGGTGTAAAGCTCAACCTGTTCGTCAAACTCTCGTCGCGACTCGGTGCGGAGCACAATAGCATCGGTTAAATATTCTTGCATCTGCTTATAGTACGCCAGGGGTTACGTAAAAATTATAAAATTCGAAAAGGTTCGGACCGCCACCGGTCGTAAGCAACGCGAGCGCTACGGCAGCGATTAAAAGATCTAGTTCATATCCACCAACCAATTTCTGACCGCGCTTCACCTTAAAAAGAATTACTAAAAACTGGATAAAAAGTAAGAATGCGGCAATCTGCGTGAATGTGCCTTCGATTAAAGCCAGACCGCCCACAAATTCGACAATACCGACGAGTGTGGCCCAAAAGACACCCGGCTTAAAACCGACACTATCGAACCACTTACTAGTGCCTTTTAAATCTTTAAGTTTGGGCCAACCGTGAACTACCATGATGACGCCCAACACTACTCGTAAAATTAGAAGTCCCCAATCGCTGTAAACTAATACTACCGGAAACATAATGCTGTTTTCATAAATACCGACCTTTCAATACTTAAGTATATCCTAGCTTAAGATAAAATAAAAAAGCCGCCCACCATGAATAGTAAACTCGGGTAGACGGCATGAAACTTATCATCTATTACAATTTAAAACTCCCACCAAACAAAGCAAGAAACACAACCAACACAAAAAACACCAAACCGACCAAAATCGCCTCGAAAAAACTAAATCCACTAAGCCAAAAAAATACAAAAAACAATAAAGACATTAAGATTATCCCCACCCATATCGGATTCGCCTTCATAACCCAACAACCTTTCTACACAATGATTTATAATAAACGCTTATTAACTAAGCTGGGATAAATATAATATTTATAAGAAGTTCTGTCAATTATATAAAAATGCCCGGTTTCCCAGGCATATAATCAAAATATTATTTTAACTTTTTACTTTCACTTACTTCATCAACCCTTTCATTTAAAAGAGTTTTATCAGAGACAAACTTCCCTCTTTTGATTCTGCCTCGTTCAACTTTCATTTGAACACAGGCTTCTTTTACTTTTCCAACTGATTTCAAAAATTCACGAGCGCTCGTAAGCGCTTCTTTGTCGTTCTCGGCCCGGAAAATCTTACTGCCTTCTGTTGTATGAGACATCTTTAAACTAAACTCTCCTTGATATTCATCGCCCCCTTGTCCAAATTTTTCATGTATTGCGTCTTCAATCTTCGTAGAATACGTTATCCGATAAAGATTCATTAGTCTTGTCTCCTCTTATATTTTTAAATAAACATAAATAAATGCTACAACCAAAATAACACGGGAAATGCGACCTAATCAAGCAGTACCCCAATTTTCACGCATACCTGTCCAACAACAGACGGGTGCGTGAAAATTGAGGCGTACACAAAACACACATCCAGACTGGAATTATATATAAGCATTTATTTTATTTACTAAACTACGTACAATAAGTAACGCCATGAAAATACTTGCTATCGAAACATCATGCGATGAAACAGCGATTGCTCTGCTTAAAGCAACCGGTCGGCTTAATTCACAAACCAATAAACCCCGTTTTAAAATCCTCAAAAATCTAGTTTCGTCTCAAATCAGCATCCACCGCCCCTTTGGCGGTGTAGTGCCGAATCTGGCCAAAAGAGAACATTTGAAAAACCTACCGATTGTTTTCGAGCGAATTGCCTCCGACCCGTATCAATTAAAACCGGATCTTGTCGCCGTAACCGTAGGCCCGGGCCTTGAGCCGGCACTCTGGACTGGCGTTAATTTTGCCAAAGAGATTCGCCATAAATATTTTCCGAATATAAAGTTACTCGGAGTAAATCACCTTGAAGGTCATCTTTATAGTTTCTTGCTTTCGAAAAAAACAAAATCTTCAAAAATATTTCCGGCCATATCTCTTATTGTGAGCGGCGGACACACAATCCTACTCCTCATGCAATCTCTTACCAAAACACAGAAATTGGGCGAAACCAGAGACGACGCGGTCGGTGAAGCATTTGATAAAGTAGCGCGATTGCTCAATTTACCCTATCCAGGAGGACCGGAGATAGAAAAACTAGCCAGAATCGGGAATCCGAATGCTATCGCTTTCCCCCGCCCCATGATTCACACCAAAGATTATGATTTCAGTTTTTCGGGACTTAAAACTTCAGTTCTCTATTATCTCCGCGACATCCAAAAAACAGAACCAAACATTCAATCATCCCAAAAATTTATAGCTGATGTAGCGGCTTCATTCCAACAAGCCGCAATTGATACTCTCATCACTAAAACCATAAAAGCGGCCAAAACATTCAGAGTTAAATCTATAATGCTCTCCGGCGGCGTTGCCGCAAACAAAACTCTTCGCAAAAACTTAAAAAGGGAAGGTGAAAGATCGAAAATGAATTTCTTTTCATCAATACCGAAATTTCAGACCGACAATGCAGTAATGATCGGTATAGCCGCCTATATTTCACACCTCAAGAAAAAGAATAGGCACATTACCGCCCAAGGCAATTTGAATCTTTAACAATTACGAAGAAAGCTCTACTATAATAAGCAGCAATTAAAAACGTGCAGGAGAAATCCCGTGTGGAATGTATTTTGGCAAATAGTAATAGGGATGATACGAAAATTACGTAGACGGCCGGATTTCGAAGCTGTAGACGGACCACGATCAGTAAGATTTTTAATAACCTTCCGAGGTTTTCCTTCGCTTAAACGATTTCCTTCATTCAAGTTAGCCGATAACCCCCAATCGCTCAGATTCAAAAATCAGATCGAAGTGACTGAACCTACTCTTGTTTTCTCCGGACCGGCTGATATTGAAGAATGTATTCTGATATTAGAAGGTATATCCGAAGAAAGATTCGGTTTTCGCGTCATATGTAACGATCCTCCGATCAATGAGTTCTTCAGATCTCCGCGCGACATCTTCAAACGCCTCCAAAAACTAATAGATATGGTGCCAAAAGAACGCTTCAAACAACTAAGGCGCCAAGGCATTAAATTTCCGTATACCGACATTGAACTCGCCATAAAACCGGAATTAAACTTTCTTTCTATGGTAAATTCCAACGACGATTTTAATACAAGTACGTAAAACCCCATAAGTCCAAAAACTTACGGGGTTTTTATTTTTTTAAACTATCTCGGATTCGGGATGGCAATCACATCTCGACGAAGAAGTATTACAACAGTCACAACCGCATTTGCAGTTACCGCTACTTTCGCTTTTCGATTCTCGACGAATTGAGTCAACAGAAAGAAAAGACAGGGCTGCAATCATGAAAGCCAAACCAAGAGTAGTAAACAATATCTGCATCGACACATCACCCCATTTACCAAACCAGGTATATCCAATAAGAATAAAGGCAATGGCAATTACCATGAAAATCCAGTACAGAACCGACATCGGTTGTATTCTCCAATTGTTAAACGAACAGATACGTAAGAATATACCAGTAATAAAGATGTGGCGTCAATAACAGATTGATTGCGTATTCTAATATGTTCGAATCGTAGTCTTGTGAATTAGTAAAATATTCGCTGATATATCTTGCCTCAAAAATCACGCATATGCGTGAAAATTGAGGCGCTAAAATATACGCTTTTACAGACCTTAAACTACTTATATAATTAGACGATGCTTGATAAAATTTACGATCCGAAACAAATTGAGAAAGAAATCTACGAATTATGGGAGAATTCCGGATATTTCAATCCCGATAATTTACCGGTTCCCGGTAAAACTACGGTGGGTGAACCTAATAAGAAAGGAAAGGCGAACAAAACCAAAACGTACGTCATCTACATGCCTCTCCCAAACGTGACGGGCAGTCTCCATATGGGACACGCCTTAGATAACACCCTACCCGACATTCTTATACGATATCTGCGTATGGGTGGGGTACGGACGCTATGGCTCGCCGGAACCGACCACGCTGGTATTGCCACTCAATACGTGGTTGAAAAAGAACTTAAAAAAGAAGGCCGAACCAGATTTGAACTGGGAAGAGAAAAATTCATCGAGCGCGTGTGGGAATGGAAGAATAAATACGGAAATATTATTCTCGACCAACTCAAGAAGCTGGGCATTTCTGCTGATTGGTCGCGAACGCGGTTTACTATGGATCCCAGCTATAGCCAAGATGTTCAAAAGGCTTTCACGCATTACTACAAAAAGGGTTGGCTTTATCGAGGCAACCGAACCGTGAACTGGTGTCCGCGGTGCAGCACGTCTCTTTCCGAACTGGAACTTGAATACAAAAATGAGAAAACTACCTTGTTTTATATGAAGTACGAACCGTTCACCCTAGCCACAGTAAGACCGGAAACAAAATTCGGTGACACTGCGCTGGCCGTAAACCCAAACGATGAAAGATATAAATCGTATATCGGAAAAACATTAAACATCGAATCTCTAAGCACGGAAGGGTCTCTTGATAAACCAAGCCTTACCACAATCAACCTTAAAATAGTCGGGGACGATGCGGTTGACCCCGCGTTCGGCACTGGCGTAGTCAAAGTAACGCCAGCTCACGACATCACCGACTTTGAGATAGCTGAGCGCCACAAACTACCAATGGTACAAGTTATTGACCACCGAGGCCGCATGAATGAACAGGCCGGTAAATACAACGGAATGAAAATAGCCGAAGCCCGTGAAAAAGTTATCCAAGATTTAAGAGCTCTAGGCCTTATGGCTAAAGAAGAACCATATGAACACCGCGTAGCCACCTGCTACCGTTGCGGATCAACTATTGAACCCCTTCCCTCCAAACAATGGTTCCTCAAGATGACGGAACTGGCTAAAAACTCCATTGAAGCCGTCGATAAAAAGAAAATTAAAATACACCCCAAACGTTTTGAAAAGCCATACTTTGAATGGCTGAAAAATATACGGGATTGGACTGTTTCACGGCAAATTTGGTGGGGGCACCGCCTGCCTGTTTACTACTGCGTATGCGGAAAATGCGATCACGCAACAGTAGCAACCGAACCGCCAAAAACTAAATGTCCAAAGTGCAGCTGCAAAGAATACAAACAAGACGAGGATGTCCTGGACACTTGGTTTTCATCAGCCCTTTGGCCGTTCGCCGGACTTTCCGAAATCGACATAAAAAACTACTACCCCGGCGATCTGGTATCGAACGCCCGAGAGATATTAAACCTTTGGGATGCACGCATGATTTTCTCAGGATTAGAATTTAAGGGGAAAATTCCCTTCAATGACGTTTTGATCCACGGCACCATCCTTACGAAAGACGGCAAAAGAATGTCAAAAAGCAAAGGCACGGGTATTGATCCTTTAAACTATATCAATCAGTACGGGGCTGACGCGACGAGGTTTGCGGTCACCTGGCAAGCAAGCGGACAGGATATCCGTTGGGATGAAGCTGCGGTTATCGCCGGCCGAAAATTCACCAACAAAATATGGAATGCGTCCCGATTCGTTCTTGAAAAAATAAAAACTGTTGATGTAACAATACAAGACACTGTAAAACCCAAAACAGCGGCTGATAAAAAAATATTAGAAGAATTACAAAATACCAAAAAGATTGTAGGTAAAAATATAGAAAAATTTGAATTTTCTAAAGCTCTCCACGAACTCTACGATTTTTTCTGGCATTCGTTCTGCGATCAATATCTCGAAGAAGCCAAGAAACAATTAGTGGCTGATAACACTGACTCAACTACCCAAAAACTTCTGCTCCAAACACTTACCGAATCCATAACAATGCTCCACCCGTTCCTGCCGTTCATAACCGAAGCAATATACCAAAAGATTCCCAACGCCGAAAACAAATTGCTCATGGTTAAAACATGGTAATCATCACCCTTATCTTTACTCTCGTCGCGGCACTCGTTCCAGCCATGATATGGCTCGTCTTCTTTCTAAAAGAAGACGTGCACCCCGAACCGCGACGACTCATCATCTATACATTCAACGTGGGGATACTCGTAAGTCTGCTCGTACTCGCAGCTCAAGTTATTTTTCAAAACACAATTGGCACCTTATTCGAAAGCACTATTGTCGCCATCATTGGATTAGCACTGATTGAAGAAATTTTCAAATTTTTAGCGGCGTATTGGGCAGTACACAACGACCCGGCTTTTGACGAACCGATTGACGCAATGATCTACACTATCGCTGCTGCTTTGGGTTTTGCTACGGTTGAAAACTTTTTTATATTTGCAAACCTGGCCAACGCCACCGATATTCTCGTAATCCCCAACATACTCAGAGCCGTCTCTCTACGCTTTGTCGGAGCCACACTCCTTCACGTACTTGCAGCCGCCCTCATTGGTTACTACTGGGCCCTTGATCATCGCCGCGGTCCTTTTACTAAAATGGTTGTTGTGGGCTTGCTTTTAGCCACATTCATCCACGCCGTCTTCAACTACCTCATACTTAAATTCCAGGCGGTAAATCTCCTATATCCCAGTTTATTCCTTATTATTGCCACATTTTTTATACTGAACGATTTTGAAAAACTTAAAACTATCAAGGAATAAAAAGGTTGCGAAAATTTAGGTGTGCTATACTTAAATATAATGAAAGCAGACGATAAATCTAATATGTTTTTTGAACTAGCCAAGGTAAAGAGCGCGCCGGCGCCTCTTAAAATTCAAAACGATACCGAACCCGAAGACACCGAAGGACAGCTTACCGTCGATGTCTACCAAAATAAAGACGATATCATGGTGCAATCAACCGTTGCCGGCGTAAATCCTGACGATCTCGAAATCAACATCACCAACGAATCTGTGACTATCCGCGGCAAACGCACCCGTGAAGAACAAATAGAAGACAAGGATTATTTCTATCAAGAATGTTTCTGGGGCGTATTTTCCCGTTCGGTTGTGTTACCTCAAGAAGTTGATCCGGAAAAATCCACGGCCGCTCTTAAAAACGGAGTACTGACCATACGCATGCCAAAACTAGACAGATCAAAAGCCAAAAAACTCAAGGTAAAAACAGATTGAACTAAAATTCCGCCACTCATTAAGTGGCGGAATTAATTATGCTTGCCGCACAGAGCGGCGATTTCTTCGATTGATTTATCTTGGTTTAACAATTGTTCGATCCGAACAACATCGACATGAAATTCATGACTTGGATTGATACTAAGTATTCGCAAAATTAGATCCTCGGCTCGTTCTATAAGCCGATCATGTAATTCTTTACGATCTTTGGGAAATTGAACATGGTTTATTATTTCACAAAGACATGATAAAGCTAAACGCTTACCAAGCCTATCCGCGCTAAACCGATTAAGCACATCTGCGGCCTGCATATGGGGCGGGCGGAAACATTTCCGGATATCTGAACACAATTTCAAATGCGCCTCATTCAGTGACGCATGCAAAGATCTATGGGCATCAGTATCGAGCCGCATATAATTCATACCTTTCTTTCAAATATTTATTTTTTGAAAAGCTGCTTTGAGTATATAGTAAACTGCCTTCCCCGATCAAATTCGTTTTTAAATTTTTCAAAACTGGCCGCGCCAGGCGAAAAAAGAATACTTATATTGTTACGTTTTTTAGAATCGCCGAGACGATTATTTATGTTTTTTCTAAGAGTTTTGAGAAGCTTTTGCAAATCTTCAAAAAGCTGTGGATTGGTGTTATCAAAATACCGTAAACGGCTTAACGCAACGATCATTTTTCTGGTTGCACTTCCATTCAAAAGAAAAAGATTGCTTATAAAGATGTGTTTTTTAACATTTTTGGCCCATTCGGTAAAATCTAATTTTTTATCGGTGCCACCAGCGATCAAAATGAGATTACTTCTGGAGCCGACCCCAGAAACAGGACCAGCTAATTTCTGAATGGCGACTAACGTAGCGTCGGGCGAAGTTGCTGCCGAATCATTAATTACTGTAAATAGTTTATTTTCCATAATCACTTGTTCCCGATAAATAGGACGCGACAACGTCTTTATGCGCCGAATAATACTAGACCAATCAACGCCAGCTAGATAAGAAGCAAGCATGGCAGCCAAAAGATTTGAAACGCCATGATTACCTTCACGAATACTGAATTGTTTAATGATTCCACTACCTAAAATACGCGTACGTACTCCATTATTTTGGAAAAACACACCGTTATGATCAACTGACAAACCGTTTGCTTTTAATGGCAACCTATAATTCGAGAAAAAATATGTATCCGAACGCGGTTTCTGTTTAAGAAAAAGGTCTGTCCAGGAATTGTCATAGTTTAAAACAAGTTTCTGTGTAGGTAGTTGTTTTTTAAAAATATTGGCTTTAGCCAAAACATAATCTCGCATACTAGAATAACGGTTCAGATGATCTCGATAAATATTGGTTATAACCGCAACGTCAGGCGCATAACGGCTCTTGTAAATAAGCTCTAACTGCCACGACGAAAGCTCTAACACCACCGGTGTACTACGAGACGGCAGTTTATCTATAAGATCCAAAAGCGGCATCTCCGGCGTATTACCGCCGACAATAATTTCTTGATGTTTGCCGGCTAAAAAATGTCCAATCCAATTAGAGGTGGTGGTTTTACCCCGAGTTCCCGTGACCGCTATAATAGGATTTTTTACTATGTCAAAAAAGATACCTGCGTCGTTTGTGATAGTCTTGTCCGCATCACGCGCAGCCTTTAGGAAAACACTTTCACGCGGCACTGCCGGATTTACAACCACTACGTCGTTGCTTTTTAAATCGGCCAAGCGATGCTTGCCTAAAACAAACAAAATTCGCCGTCGCGCCTGACCAAGTTTTTTAATTGAATCGACAAGATCAATTCTCCGACGCAAGTCGGTAACCGTAACTCGAGCACCCTCACGGACAAACCATTTAGCAGTGGCTACTCCGCCTCCTAAAATTCCCAAGCCAACAATAAGAACCTTTTTCCCGTTAAATTCATTGATCATTTCCGGTTAATTATTACCTAAATCATCATTTGACACAAATAGATTTATCTTATAAAACAAATTAAGTACTTTTCACCAAATCAAAAGGAGAAAACTTGTTATATCTAGATCGTCGATTTGTAATCAATTCTCTGATATTTCTTTTCTTCATATGCATGACTAATTACTGGGTTTACACAAACACTAAAACGCTCTACGGCGATAATGTGGGCGCGGATGTTCTGTTACGGCTTATGATCGCAGCTCTAGCTACGTGGATTTCACTTAATGGAGCCATACTGGCCTCACGAGATACTCGAAATCGCATGGCTTCCCACCGACTGCAATCAGCAATATGGAAAACGCCATTCGTCTTAATTAACAATTTAGCTATCTTAGGTCTTATGTTTGTAGGACCGGTTATGGCTTTTATTATAAGCGGTGGTGGCCCAAACAATCCCGCGCAACCGACCCTCGAAACACTAACCAAATTCGCTCTCCTAGGCATAACTTACGTAATCGTCTGCACCCTCTTCATTAAAAGCCGGTACGTAGTCGAACCAGGAATGGTGGTAATCATGAATAGCTTGATCCTTTACCCAGGAACTCGTTATATACTTTGGCCTTTTTGTGAATACGAAACTTATATACTGACCGAGAAAGCGAAACTCGAGCCATGGATCATAGAAATTCGCTGTCGAGATAAAATTCTCAAAACCGAATTCTCTACTGAAGTAAGATTAGAAATCAAAACAGCCGAAGATCAAAACATTCAAGAAGTCGACTACACATCCCTTGTGGAAGAAACGCGAAGTAATATTTTAAAAGCACTACAAACCAAAGCTCAAGAATTGACAGCCGGAGAATTAATTCTCGCCCGATTGCCGGCACATCGCTTCGAAGTCCAAGGAATTATAATAGAGTGGCTTGGCATCGGCACGTATGTCGTGGAAAGCAACCAGTAAATTTAAATTAAAAAGTCCGTCTACACGACGGACTTTATATTTATTATGAAAACATAGAGCTTCCGTATTTTGGAAGCTCTTTGTACTATGAGGAACGGAGATTGAACTCCGTTAAAAATTTGGGGTTTATACCCGATATGTGAGGGACTATTAATAGTATAGCAGAAGGGTTAATTCGAAATAATCACCCACTGTGGATAACTTTAATACTTATTCTTTGCGCTCGAACACGATCGTGCAATCACTAGCCAACGCGACTGCTGCACCAAGAAGAGTTAAAAACGGGGCAAACAAAACCGCTACGACGCCCACTGGTAAAGACATTTGAAAAACTTCTTCGTTCGCCTGATTTTTTACCACTACCCGACGGGCTTTGCCTTCTTCGATAATGCGCTTGATCTCTTTCTTAATCTCTTCAGTGATCTCGCCAGCCGAGATCCTAAGTTCTTCATAAAATTCTGATTCCACGCTGCGTATCCTTTCGTTTAATTAATTGAATAGTTCCTAAAGAGCCGGTGATATAATACGCATTTGTTTTTTATATGTCAAGAGAAGCTCATAATCTTCAAAAGTCACGCATATATGTGAAAATTGAGACGCATATGTTTCTATTGACACAAACAACAATTATATAGTAATATTTGATTCGTAGTTCATTGTAATTCACTACATAAGGAGATAAGTAACATGAGATGGTGGATGTGGATTCTGCTCATCGTTCTCGTCGTCTTTCTATGGAATCCGGTTATATGGCCGCTCATTAAACTAACAATTGGCCTCGGAGCATTAGCCATTGGTGTTATCGTAATCGTTCTATTTTTTATAATTCTCAAAGGTGTCATGAGCAAAAACAGTTCCGGCCCACCGCCGACACCCAAAGCTTAAGTTGTCCAAAACAGTCAATTCTAAAGTAAAACCCCATTCAATAATTGAATGGGGTTCGTAATTTATTTTCATACACCTACCACTGGCACGTAAACCTGGTTTTGATTGAGTTTACTCCAACGCCCAATCACAACATACCATGTATAGCCGCCACCGAACACGAGAAACATAAAAGTCATGCCCGGTTTCAAAATATTCAATACATTCGCTTCGTGGACAACCGAAGGAATAGCCGCTGAAGTCGTATTGGCATACTTACTAAAGTTATTATAAATACTGCCGGCAAAACCTCGGTAGCGGAGCCGCTCTTCGATTTGGCTATTCATACGACCATTAGCTTGATGAAGCCCAACAAAATCAATATCACTAAGAACAAGGCCGGCACGTATTAACGCCTGATCAACAATAGTATTATTGTTTTTAACATCATTCGAAATAACCAATTCAATCACTTCATTAAATACTTCCTGCCCTTCCATATAAATGAAATGTTGTCGTGCCCGAAGAGATGCTTCAGTAAGCGGCTCCTTGCTTCCACCGGCTTTGTAGATAATCCGAGCGAATTTCTCACCCATATTGCCGGCATAAAATCCTTTGGGAAAGAAATTACTCTCTTCCCACGGACACGCTTCAAGAATCCAAGCAGCGCCGAGTGATCCAAATATCGGCCAAGTTTTTTTGTCATACGGGTCGGTAATGCGTTCCATGGTATCGGCACCGGCGACAAACGCCTTACCTCCACACCCAACCATAAGCGCATTGACTGTACTATGAAGCGCGGCACCAAAACTCGAACAAGCAAGAGCTATATCACCGCCAAACATGGGTTTTATAAGCCCATGAAATTTAGTGCTTATACCAAGTTTATAAGAAACGGTCGGAAGCATAGGCGGGCTTGCATGCCAATCCGGCGTCACAGTAGCAAGATAACCAACATCAAGTTCGTTTCGATCAATTTTTGAATTTCTTATGGCATCTTCTATGGATACGGAAAAAAGATCGCTCGTGGCGAATCCAGGATCGAGATAAAGCCTTGTCTCGCTTTTAGTGCGTTTCTTTATCCATGCCGCATCCGCATCAGTTACCCCGCGATTTTTGAGTTCTTGTACAACTTCTTCAACGCTTACAATTCGGCCGGGTATATCAAACCCCGGACGACAAATGCCGGTACCAATAACGCGTACGCCGCAAAAACCTTGCGTTTCCTTGGAAAAGATATGCTTAATCAAACAACCTCCAATTTAATATTTGAAAATGACAAGCTAAATGCGAGTGTACTATTTTACTATCTTCTTAGCAAGATATAACTTTATATTATTTCTCATAAAACAAGACATTTATCCAATTAAGGTTCTAATATTACGCTCAATTCAAGATAATTCATGCGCCTCAAAAATCACG
>JACRFG010000006.1 GCA_016234345.1 Candidatus Jorgensenbacteria bacterium | reverse complement strand
TTAAGGAAGATTTTGATCTTTCCTCGGCAACGGGTTTGGCTTGGTGGATGATCAAAGGCGTACCTTCTTTTGATGGAACAAAAGCCGTTCCTTTGGATTCAGCAGACGAAGGAATTTCAATTCGTTGGATCGGGATTTTTTTCGCTTCCATCTTAGATTCGCCGCTTAAGGCATCAATGGATATGGTTCTTAATCCTTGCGGCGTCAATTCCTCTTGTTCTAAAGTTATGCCCATCTCTTTAAGTCGGCGACGGTTTTCTTCAAGAACATTGCTCAGGTTTTTAGCGGCGGTAACGTTAATATGGCTGGTGTCGATTCCCCAACTCATTAGTTCGTCATGAATCGGCTCCAATATTTTTTCTTTGATTTCTCTAACGAGAGCGATTGATAGGTCTTCCGATAAATCAAGCTCTCGTTCGGCATTGGTTACGAATTCTTGAGCAGTGAACTTTTTAGTGATTAATTGATAGAGCAATGATGGGATAGCGGAAAAAGGGTAGATATGGCAAGAACTGTTAAAACTCCCGATTAATTTGACGGTTGAGTCAGATCCTAAATGCTCTCTAATTTTTTGCGGAATTTGTTTTATGGTATAAAGCATGAATTATTATGGTATGTTATACGGTTCGGAAGGAAGATCGGCAAAGGTCGTGTTTTCGAGAGTGTATTTGTGTAAATCCCAACTCTTCTTTTGTTGAGGAGTAAGAGCCTGAATAGCGGTCTTAAGATCACCACGATCTTTTTCGAGTGATTTGGAAAGATTTTTAACCTTTGTAGTTTCTCCAGCCTTAGCAAATTTTTCTATATCCTTTTCTGTATCAGCAATCATCTTGTTTAGGTTATGGAGTTCGTCGAATGTAGGACCGATACCGATTTTTAAGGTTTCTCGCAGATTGGCTTTATCCGGAGTAGAGGCATCAGCGCCGTATTTATTTACTTGGCCAAAGCTGAAGTTTTGTGCGATGCGCATTTGTGTATCTCTTTCAGTGGCCGGAATGGTTCTGGGATCGCGTATGTCAATTCTCGAGATGTCTTTTACGCGTGATAGAATTTCGCGAATATCGCCGTCGTCATTCGGATCAAAACCCATAACATTGAATAGTTTCAAATCAGCAGCAGCGGCTTGTACTCTTAGGTCTCGGTTGCTTGTCCGTATAACCTCCCGTCCGGCTACCTTGTTGGTTAGTTGATTTTGAATCGCCGGTGGCAAACTCTCCCATGCTTCTAAGTTCTCTCTGAGCTTCACAAATGTGGACATGATATTAGGGTTGTTGTCAGGAGCTCCGACAGTAGCTTGAGCCGCTCTTCTGTGAACGCCTTCTCTGGTTTCGTCAGGAGTAGTGCTCCAGGTCGGTGCTTTTTGAATATCAGGATAAAGTTTGAGGAATTGACTGTCGGATAGTACCCCTGGTTGTGAAGCAAGTTCTACGTCGGCTGTAGCCACTTTTTCAATGCTGTTGGTTTTGCGAGCCGCACTTACCGCCCTTTCACGGATTGAAGTACGCTGGGCCTGAGTCAATCCATTCCAAGTGTCCGGGTCTTTTAAGGCATTTAAGAAATCAGCAACGATTTGTTGGGCGTTTGTAAGCGCTTCGGGGGTATCCGTGGCTTGAAGTAAGCGGTTCGCGCTAGCGCCAGCTGTTTCTGGTGTCACGCCCTTGGTTTTAGCTTCAGCTTCTTCTCTCATTTTGTCTTTGGTGCGACTGGCGACTCCGGCTAAGCCGGTTAGTGCCCGACCGATAAGAGGTATACGTGCGGCTTGTGTTTCACCCAGGCGTTGTAAGTATGATTTTCCTTCGAGGTCTTTGCCCGCCCCTGCTGTTGCTGCACGTCTCCCAACTCCCCGAACCCCTTCAACGGCTTTTTTGCCCATCCATGACCGAGCACCTCTTCCAGCCTTGGTGGCTAAATCCATGGCCATGGTAGAGCCTATAATTCCCATTTTTTGAGCCATTATAAGTCCGGCAAAAAGAAAACCGATCAAAACAACCATTTTGGCGCCTTGAGTCATGAGTGCTTGTATTGCCCCGGCTTTAAAAAATTCGTGAGGCGGAACTGCTAGGCTAGTGTCGTTAGCCATAGCGCGAACACTTAAAAGTGAGAGGTAGAAAAAGAAAGAAACTACCGGCGCAAAGAAAACCCATTCGAGAAACTTACTCCACCATTTGTGAAATTGTCCGGCCAGTACCGGAAAAACCCAGAAGAGCCATACAATAGGAGCAAGAATAAGTAAGGCTGTAAGGTATAGATAGCGTATAAGGAGCATGAAAGCAAAGAAAATCAGAACAAAAGCAGCTATAAAAGTAAAAATAACTGTAAAAGCAAGGGCGGCTATATCGATAAGAGTCGAAACAGCGAAGCTTTCTAGTGCGCCGGCCTCTTCATCAGGATCAATTGGTGGTGGTTCAGCTGGTTCAGTAAAAAGTTTTTGAGCGTCAAAAGCGCCTGAAAGGCTTTGAACGAGATCTACGACATTTTGTGATCCAGCGATAGCTCCAAAAAATTGACGAGTCAAAACGTGAGAAAAATCGATAAAGACGCCAGCGATGGTAAGAGAAAAATTAACGAGAATGGCCGCAGCAATAAGTTTTGGAAGCAGTTTTTTAGCGCCGTATTCCCGGAAACGGAGAATCGTAGCTAAAGCAATAATTACAATAACAAGCACAAAGCCAAGATTGGCAATATCGCGGCTGATATTCCACCCAGTTCTAATTAGTGTATTAGTAGAATCGAGAATGTTGTAATTAAAAGTTAGAAAGAAACCAGTTAAATATCCCGCCAGACTAAAAAATATAGCACCGATGTATTGGAGTATATAAAGAATGGCGTAAACAAGAAGAGCTACCGCGGCCGGTCCGAGAATGGCCCCAAGTATCGCGTTCGCGGGAAGAGGAAAACTTGAAGCAATGAATATTAGCGGAATAACAGATCGAGCAATGCGTTTAAAATGTTTGCGTATAAAAGTCATGAATGTTTAGTATTGCGCGTTGCAATCATCGCGTTGCCGCCTCGCTTCATCTCTTAGGATGACAACTTCGTTTAAGGTTGTTATTGATTCCGTTTCAAGTCCTCTAGCATCAGCCAAAAGAATATTTACAAGACCGCTTAAGGCATAAAGTTGGTCAGCCGTAGTCGCAGCAGTCGTTGAAGCGTAATATCTGTTGGCTAGGGTATTAAGAGGGGTAATGCGGGCGGTTGAAGATGCGATAACCAAGCGACGCGTACTCGAAGCATAGAGTTTGGTGCTGGTTGGATCTGGTCCGATCGGTGCAACGCTTACATAGACAAAAGGCGGGGGGACACTATTCATGCATTGCAAAAGTCCCCGGTCCGGTTTAGCAATATTGAAGTCCAAATATCTAATAAGCAAAGTATTGGTTGATGAGGCATTAGGTGCGCCTAGCACAAAATTACGCCGTGCGGCAAAAAGAGAAGAAGTAGCTTCCGCAATTCCATCGAAAATAGAGGTTTTCGAAGCAGTTATAGTTGAAGAACTTAAGGTTCCGCCGCCGTAGCGCTGTTGATCGTAGTTTAGAGACGCATCTTGGATTCCACTGGTTATATAAGAGCTATCACGAGATGATGCTCCGCCGCGCGAAGGGCTTTCATTGCCACTAGAAAAAAGTCCTAATAGTCCTTTACCAGTTTCCGTAGTGATACGGTTAATCAAAGCATCGGATATTGCCGCGAGATAAGCCGAAAGGTCATCGGCGTTTAAGACGTAATCAAGATCAAGATTTACTGCGCGAGATACCGTATCGGACTGTGTTTGCGCTGGCGTCACAATCTGTTTTTTACTATCAGGGCAATACCAGAAAGCTCGGTTAGGAATATCAACAACACCGTTGTAGTATCCCGGCTCTTCTCCGCTACTTTGGGCCGGTACAGGATTTTCATCGATGAGTATGCTTGCGCCACCGTTTCCTACCGGATATATTTTGCCAGGCTCAAGAAAAGCCCCGGTTCGTCCGTCACGCAACTCGTATTCTAAACATCGTTTTTGCGGGATAAATCCACTTGGTGCGACTTCAGCCTTAGCCGCTTCTTCTCTGGCACCGACTTCAGCAATTACTTTTTCCATAGTCATTAGTTTTAATCCAAAGATATTGTTTCTGGGATTAACCGCTTCTTGGATACCAAGCCAACCACCTTTTGAAAAATCATCTCTGAATGCACTAATGTTTCCGACAACTTGATCGAGAGTACAAGTAACCTGTTGGGAGAACTGACGAGGAGTCCTCGTTCCTAAAGATAATTCTAATTTTGCTTGAAGTCGTTCGTCGCATAATCGTCCTAAGCCTATATCGCGTAAGGTATCGCCGATCGCGGCCTGTTTTGCGTCCTCAATAAATCCCCCGAAATCACTTACAAAGCGAGGTTCCTCGCCGTTTTGAATCCATTTAATGAGCTGATCAACAAGCTGATCGAGAATCCGTTTTTTTAAAATATTTCGGGCAAGCTGTATGGCTAAATCTTTAAGTCGAAGGAGACACTGTTTGAGTTCGAATTTTTTCAGCTGTGCTTCAGTGCCAGTGGATTTTTCCGGAACTTTGTCCGGTGAAAGAAAATCTTCAATGGTCGATATAACCCTTAAACCTAATGTGTCGACCAAGAAATTTCCTACGCATTCGGAAAGAAATTCGCTTCCTAAGTCAGCCTTAGCTTCTTTAATATAGATAGGCGCTAAAATACCTGCAATAATCGATGTTATTAGAACCAAGCTTATTAGTTTTTTTTGGTCGATCCACATATTAAATTGATAAGCTTTTTAGTTGTTCGTTTAAGACGGTCGCCAGATTTTGATCTTTTTCATCCAATTTTTCGATTTGATTTATGGCAACCATAGCCTTAACCGGATCTTGATCGACTTCAAGCAATGATTGATATACCGCAATTTTTTCTTGCTGGAGATTTATAAATTCAAGATGAAACGTTTTCCATGACGGCGGCGCATCGAGAGTTAAAAGATCGCCAGAGTAGCGGGAAAGAAGGGTGACGTATTGATATAACGGCTCCGGATTTTTTTTGCGGAGAAGTTCATCAAGAAGCGCAAAAGGAGTTTTGGTGAATTTACCAAAAATATTTTCGGTGGCAGTACTGATGCTTTTTAAATACGTCCGAATGTAATTATCCGAAGCGTCGCGGCTTATCCGGATATCTTTGAGGTCGTAGAGATCGATTTTCAGATTTTGATTTAATTCTGTCGCAAGAAGTTCTTCAAGGGTTCTTTGAGGAGGTAAGGCTATTTTTTGTTCGCCATTAACTACTCGAGGACCGCTTGGGTTTCGTTTGGCAATTTCGTGGCCGTAGTTGGTTATGATGTTATCGGTAAGATTTTTTGACGGTTCCGATTTTTCTATTTGAGTAGTTACTCCGGGTTCTTGCGGCGATTGAGCATCAAACATAAAAGAAGGATTCGTTGAGTCTAAACTAGCGCTGGCCTGTATAAACGGTCTTGATGGCGATGATGATTGTGAGCCGAGCGTTAAAAACAAAGAAACAGCGATACTGCTTAAGAGTATGCTAAGCGCGACCATTTTCTTTATTGTCCATTTCCTCATATTGTATTTCTAAAATAGAGAAAACAAAGAAGTTCCATACATAGTGACCATAAATGCGGGTACAGGCGTCCCAGATACCGTTTCACAGGCGGCTAGTACATATCTGCCTTTAATCCATCTGCCTGGTGCAACACTGTAGTATTTATAGCGACGCGCCGTAGGACTTACAAAGTAAGGGCCTACAGGGAAAACAGGTTTTACTGGCGAAATATTAAAAATCTCGCCAGGGCAAATTAGGCCGATCGGTGGTATGATAGTTTTCCCGCCGAACGGCAATCCGCCGAGTTGAGCTTCGACTGGTTCGGGGTTGACCCAAAGAATAAAGGCGAGCGAAAAGCCAATCGCTACAAGTGCAACAACAACGAGTAGTTTTTTATTCCTCATTACTACTCATTATACAATATCTGGCCGATGGTTTTTATGTTCTCGACGCTTAATGTTTGAGGTCGTGCGTTAGAATCTATGGCAATTTTTGAAAAAAGTTCCAAAATTGCGGTTCGATAAGTGTTTTTGTCAGTTACGGAACGTTGTTCGTCGGACAGAAGATTGTTTAAAATAGTTTTACGCGGCTGTTTGAATATAGTTTTGAGCAATTTGTAATAAATTTTGTCCTCAAAATTAGCTTTGTCTTTTTTGGTGATTAGTTTGATGATGGCGCTGTCCACTTTTGGTCTGGGTTTAAAAGAGTTTTTCGATACATAAACCAAGATTTTCGGTTCAGCCCAATACTGTACTGATGCGGCCAGGAGATTCATGTCGGGTGGCATGGCCGAAATTCTTAAAGCGACCTCTTTTTGTATGGTTAATACCGTAAGGCGTGGCCGTGGATTCAATTCTCCTACAGAGCGTATTATTCGTCCTGTAATGTAGTAAGGGATATTACCTATGATTTTATAACCATTCTTTTTCGGCGCCATAGATTTTACAAGGTCCGGTAATGCGCAGAGAACGTCGCTTTCGATAACATTGACAAGTTTGCCTAAAGACAACTCTTTTATTTTGTGTTTAATGCCACGAGCCAACCCCCCATCTTTTTCAATGGTCGCTATTTCTATGTTTTTGTGTTTGCGAGCCTCGGCAATAAGAGAGAAGGTGAGTTCGCCATGGCCTCCACCGATTTCTACAATAAAATCATTTTCTTCGAGATCGAGCGCTGTTATTGCGGTACGCGTTACGCCAGGGTTTATCAAAAAATGTTGTCCGAGTTTAGCGTGCATAGAACAATCCTAGCACTATAGTATGATCGGTTGAAGTTTAAGTAACCTCTCTGTTATAATTTTACCCGCCACATATGATTGGTATGGTAAATGTGATAAAACGACTCGCCCCACTTATAAACGTTGGGTCAGTTTTGTTTATAGTGGTTGCACTTGGCGCAGGTTTATTTATAACTCATGATCGTGGGGACGAA
The DNA here is from genome assembly GCA_016234345.1 of Candidatus Jorgensenbacteria bacterium. Taxonomy (GTDB): domain Bacteria; phylum Patescibacteriota; class Minisyncoccia; order UBA6257; family GWB1-50-10; genus JACRFG01. Next base: position 11,640 of record JACRFG010000006.1, on the reverse strand, counting down.
GTTTTTTTAGCTGCTGAATTTGAGGAAAGCAATGATTTTAATATTGGAGGACCAGTCGTAGCCGAAAAGTCTGGAATAATCACTCCGACTATAGCGGTTGATGGTGTTTTCGATATTGCAGCCGAAGATCCGTTTGTCATATTCAACAATGACGGTTTGGTACAAGCGTCGTCTCCAACAACCGGAAACATTACGATAACCAGAGATGGTCTCACGCGATATCGTGTTAAGTCCCGCGATACGCTTTCAAATATCGCGGCCCAATTCGGCGTTGATGTTCAGACTATACGGGCCGCTAATCCTGAGCTCGGTTCCACCCTTAAGCTTGGCGAAGAACTTATTATTCTTCCTGTTTCGGGAGTTCTTTATGAAGTGCGCGAAGGAGATGCCTTAGAGATTGTGGCGAGTCGCTATAGCGCAGATGTAAATCTGGTGCGGCGTTATAATCCTGATTACCAAAGACTTTTTGCAACGCCTGGCAGTTTGGTGGTTTTACCTCATGTTCAATCTAAGAATTACCAGCGTTTTGTGCGGAGCGACGCCAAATTACCCGATTTAAGATCTTACTATGTTTTGCCGGCCAGAGGGTGGAACTGGGGTGAACTTCACGAGAAAAATGCTGTTGATGTTGCAAATAAATGTGGTACGCCGGTTTATGCTGCAGCCGAAGGACTGATTGTTCCAGACGAAGTACTAGGCGACGGTTTGAGAGGTTGGAATAATGGGTACGGCCTCTTTATTTACATTGAGCATCCCAATAGCACTAAGACTCGTTACGCGCATTTAAATAAAATCATTGTTCGGCCGGGTGATTATGTAACCCAAGGACAAGAAATCGGATTTATGGGTAATACCGGCAACACCCACGGTCCTACAGGGTGCCACCTTCATTTCGAAGTATACGGTGCACGCAACCCCTTCTCTCTTCGTTAGTTCAATCTTCGTTTGTTTTTAGTCTGTATTGAAATGCTTCGGCGAGATGATCCGCTGTTACGCTCGGCGCATTATCCAGGTCGGCGATTGTTTGGGCCACCTTGAGTAAGCGGTAATAACCTCGTGGAGATATAAATGATCGTTCAAGGGCCCGTTTCAAAAAATTTTCAGCTTCGTGATTTAAAAATATAAATTCTTCAACTTGTTTCGAAGTTAATTCGGCGTTTGAGTGAATTTTAGGTTTTATATGTTCAAACCTTTTTGTTTGTCGTTCGCGTGCGTGAAGCACGAGATCTTTTTCTCCTCCCTTATCGACACTGTGCGTTTTCTTCCTCAATTCTTCAATAGGCGTTCGAGGAACTTCGAGTTGTATGTCGATGCGGTCTAGGAGCGGACCGGAAATTTTTCGTTGATAACGTAAAATCTCATTCGCGGTGCAACGGCATTCGCGTTCGGGATCTTCGAAGTAGCCGCAGGGGCAGGGATTCATGGATGCGAGTAGCGTGAAGCGAGCCGGAAACGTTAGAGATTTTTTGGCGCGGGCGATAACTATTCTTCCGTCTTCAAGCGGTTGGCGGAGTCCTTCAAGAACGTCTCGGTGGAATTCCGGCATTTCATCGAGAAAAAGGACACCGCGATGGGCTAAGCTAATTTCGCCCGGCCGCGGATTTGTGCCGCCGCCGAGCACTGAAACCAATGAAGCGCTATGATGAGGCGATCTGAATGGCCGCCATGAAATCATAGGATGGTCTATGTTCATATCGGCGGCGCTCCAAATCTGAGTTATTTCCAAGCATTCTTCGTGTGTTGGTGGCGGAAGAATCGATGTCATGGCCTGCGCTAACATGGTCTTGCCGGTGCCGGGTGGTCCGGTGAAAAGAATGTTGTGGCCACCGCTTGCTGCAACGAGGAGCGCTCTTTTGGCTGCAGCTAAGCCTTTAATTTCGTTTAACTCTACTAAGGCTGGCGGAAACGATGGAGAAATTTGTGTTGATTCATGTGGTGTAATAAGCTCAGTTTCTTCGAGGTGATGTATGAGTTCGGTTAAGTTGCTAACGGGAATAACTTCGATTCCTCCGACCGCAGCAGCTTCAGCTGCATTGGTTTGGGGCAAGAATATCTTTTTAAGCTTCTTTCTCTTCGCGGCCAAAGCAATAGCTAGAGATCCGTTTATGCGCCGAAGAGCGCCGTCTAGAGACAACTCTCCTACGAATAATTTATCGCTTGCATCAAATGATTTAAGTTGATCGGAGGCAAGAAGGTAAGCGATGGCGATAGGTAGATCAAAGCGGGACCCGGCCTTTTTAATATCGGCTGGCGCCAAATTTACGGTGATGCGGCGATTTTCTTTTGTTGGTGGTTTTATGCCGGAATTCTTTAAGGCCGAATTAACCCGTTCTTTAGCTTCGCTTACAGCTTTGTCGGCAAGGCCTACGATATTAAAGGAATGGAGGCCGACGTTTAAATCAGCTTCCACCTCTATTAGTTCGGCGTGTATGCCGTCTAGTTCGGCCGAGAAGAGCTTAGGAACAGCCCTCATTTTGTTTGTTTAATTAAACGCCGCTTTTACAGTTCTGGCACAGAGTGGATTCGGGATTAATTACGAGAAGCTTGTAGGTAATTTCCTTGCCGCAACGCTCGCAGGTTCCGTAAGTGTTTTGTTTGAATCGTTCTAACGCCGCCTTGATTCGTTCAAGTTGATTTTCTAAAACTTTTTTAACGCCAAGTCGGTTGGCGAACTCCTCGGCCTCATCAGCCTCTTCGTCAAAATGATCGGTATCGCTGCCAAAATCAATATTTTCGTTGAGCTTGCCAAGTTTTGATGAAACTTCTTTTTCCTCGGTTAGCAGCCTGTCTTTTAATTCAGCCAGTTGATTTGCGTTAAGCGACCGCCGGTTAAACAATTTTTTGAATTGCATCATATTGATACGAGCAATAGCTCGATAAAGTATTTAACTATTCTATACTACAATCGCTTGTTTATTCGAGGCGTTTTAAGGTTTCTTTGAAGGCGTCGTAGGAGGTAGTGACTATTAAGTCAGAGCCGCTCCAGCCATAGTTTAGGGCCGCTCCTGTCATTGAATAAGATAAATAGCGATTAGTGGTTCCGCCAGTCTTACCCGACTTCCAACTACTGGCACTGCCCGGATCAACAAGGAAAAGAGTGGATATGGCACTGGAGCCTTCTATAAGAGAGCCAATCTTAGTTTGAAATTCTTGAAGTACAGGCAAGCTTTGGATTTCGGTCGCGGCTATAAAACCCGGCCAGGCGCCTTTTTCGTTAGTATATACAAAAAATGTGACATCGCGATCGAAAAGAGTAAAAGCTTCTTCATTGAAGACGTTAGGTAAGACTATTTGTAGCAGAGAATTTAGCGTAAGTGGATTATTATTAGCATCTTTAAGAGCAATCTCTTTAATTGTGGGAACGTCGGTCGGTGTAAGATCGAGATTAGACTTAAGGTCATTCAAGCTAAGAGAAGCAACAGAAATTTCTTCTGTTAAGTCCGGCGCTGTTTTGAATAGTGAAGAATGTGTTATTGGGGGTTCGGGGGTTGGTGTAGGTGTGGGATTGGGTGTCGGTTCGGGTGTTGGCTCGGGTGGCGGTGGTATGTTTGGAGTTTCGTAAACCGGTGGCGGCTCCACAGGCTTGTTGAAAAAAGTGGGATAGATTACGAAATAGCCCAGAGCGGCAAGAGCGACAAGTCCGAAACCAACACCAAGTCCAATAATCATGCCCTTTTTTGATTTAGGCTTAGTTATTGCCGACGCCGTTGATATGGTTGTGGGAGTAATGGTGGAAGGAACTTCCGGCGGTCTGAAAAATATTGACTCTTCCTCCTTCTTTGGTAGCGGTGAAGGAATTGACGGTGGTGTGGGGGTGGGAGTTTGTGATGGGGTTGGCGGCGGAGTTACGGGATTAATCGGTGGCGGTGGAGTATAAGCCCGAGGCAGACCGGTGCCACCTTCTTCCATGGATTTTAAATCTGAAGCCATTGTTCGAACGTCGATTTTGGGCGTGGGTGGCGGTGCGAGCGGGACCTCGCCTTCGCCAGTTCCGATAGACGGTGTCTGGCCAGGCCACTGACTTTGATTAAATGGATCTTGTGGCATTACCTCTATTATACACCACAAACAGAACGGTCTCTGTGGATAATCATATTGTTAACCCACTCCTTTTAAAGAAAGGCCAATTCGGCCGTCAGGATCTACGCGTATTACCTTGGCGCGCACGCGATCGCCGACATTAACCACATCATCAACTTTTTTAACATATCCATCTTTAAGTTCGGATACATGAATCAAACCATCTTTGTCGCCACCAAGATCTAAAATTGCCCCGAAGTCGAGAAGTTTTACGATTGTGCCCTCCACAATTTCTCCAACTTTATATTCTTTAACGATTTGAGTTACAAACATAAGTGCTCTTTTGGCTGCGTCGGCATCAGTGCTGGCTATAAATATTTTGCCGTCGTCTTCAATATCGATGGTAGCCAAATTGCCGGTTGCGGCCAGAATGCCGTTTATGGTTCGGCCGCCCGGCCCGATTACAAGACCAATTTTATCCTGCGGTATCTGAAGGGTTAAAATCATCGGGGCGTATGTAGACACAGCGGGTCTGGGTTCGGGCAGAGCCCTTTTCATTGTTTCAATAATATGGAGTCTCGCCTTTTTTGCGTTCTCCAGCGCTTTATTAAAAATCTCGATATTAATGCCTTCATTTTTTACATCCATCTGTAGGGCGGTTATGCCTGTTTCAGTACCGGCAACCTTTAGATCCATATCGCCATAATGATCTTCCGGCCCTTGTATGTCGGTCAGTACCTGATATTTTTTATCGTTTTCATACATGAGTCCCATAGCGATGCCAGCGATGTGTTTAGGAAGCGGAACGCCCGCATCCATAAGTGAGAGTGATCCGGCGCAGACAGAAGCCATCGAAGAAGACCCGTTTGAAGAAAGTGTTTCGGCAACGATGCGGATAGTGTAAGGGAAAACTTCTTTTGAAGGGATCATGTGAATTAAGGCTTTGGCGGCCAAGGCGCCGTGTCCTATTTCTCTTCGCCCCGGGCCTCGCGAAGACCGTCCCGTTTCTCCGGTAGCAAAACTGGGGAAATTGTAGTGAAGCATGAAACGTCGTCGGCCGGTCGTTTCCATGGTTTCGATAAGCTGTTCGGCTGACGGCGTAGCCAGAGTTGTGACAGCGAGTATTTGTGTTTCGCCTCTCATAAATAATCCCGATCCGTGGGTCCGTTTGAAAAGACCGACTTGGGAATGGAGGTCGCGAACTTGATCTGGTTTTCTGCCGTCGACTCGTTCTCCCTTTTCGATCGCAGCTCGATGAACAAATTTATCTATTTCGTTCTCGAATATTTGGTCAACGGTCTTTAGATTTTCGGCCGGTTCCCCGGAAGATTTCAAGTGTTCCATGAGACGGTCCTTTAGTTCATAGAGCGTTTTATTTTTGAGTGTTTGGGGTAAATCTTTAATAATAAAATTGTGAACGAGTTCAACTAGTTTAGGATTGGTGGCGGCCAAAGGTACTTGAATCTTGGTTTTGCCAATTTCTTTAGCTATTTTTTTCTGGAAATCGATTAGTTTATTTATAGATTCCTGAGATTTGTTGAAAAGATCAATGGTTTTAGATTCCCCGATTTCTTTGCCTTCAAATTCGATCATATTTATTTTATTCTCGGGTCCGGCAAAAAATGATTGATATTCAAGCGACCCGTCTTCTTTGAATGATTGGGTTTTGATTCCAGCCACCGGTCCGTTCCATGGAATGTCGGAGATCATGAGAGCGGTTGAGCTGGCCAAAAGACCGATAGTGTCAGGATCATTTCGTTCGTCGTAAGAGAGCACGGTAACGATTACCTGTATTTCGCATCTTAATCTTGGATCAAATAGCGGTCGAATGGTTCGATCGATAAGCCGAGCCGAAAGCGTTGCTTCGTCCGATGGTCGTCCCTCCCGTCTGATAAAACGACTGCCTATTATTTTTCCGGCAGCATAAAACCGTTCTTCATAATCAACGGTTAAGGGGAAATAATCGGTGTCCCGCTCGTTTTTTCCCATTACGGCGGTTGCAAGAACAACTGTATCGCCGTAGTGGCCGATGACCGCTCCGTTAGCCTGGCCAGCGAGCCCGGACACTTCAAGTTTTATGGTTTCGCCGTCAAGTTCGGTTGTATAAATTTTTGGTTTTAGATCCATATATTGTTTTTATGATGTTGATCGTTTTTGTCGGCCGTTGTGAATTTTTAAAAGTATTTTGGGAATGTTTTCTATTTCGGTGAATGTATCCGCCACTTCCCTGAGTTTCGATGAAGCGGTACGGCTAAAGGCCGATACTTCCACTTGTCGGCCCATGCCCCATTTCAGATAGTCGACAAGAGGAACAAAATCACCGTCGCCGGTTACAAGTATGATTACATCCAAAAAGTTGGCCATCCGGATGGCGTCCACTGCCAAACCTACATCCCAATCGGCTTTTTTGGTGCCGCCGGGATAAATCTGTAGATCTTTTAGTCGTAATTCGAGCCCGCTTTTCCTGAGAGCTTCAAAAAATGATTCTTCTCCGGCCGCAGTTTCGCTTTTAACTACATAGGTTACGGCTCGTATGAGTTTCCGGCCGGCCAGAAGCGTACGGGTTAGTTCATTAAAGTTAACCCGACTGTGATAGAGATTTTTGGCCGAATGGTAGATATTTTGAACGTCAATGAAAATACCCACTCGTTGGTCTGGATGAACTGTCGTCGTATTCATGCGGTCAGTTAGGATTTGTGTGGTGTCGAGGCGTATAGCTCTTTATGGCTACGCTTCGAGCTCCAATTTTTTGACCATCTTTTCGTAACCCTTTTCGTTTTCGCGTTTGAGATACTGCAAAAATTTGCGGCGCTTCCCCACCATCATAAGGAGTCCTCGTCGAGAATGATGGTCTTTTGGGTGTTTTTTTAGATGGTCTGCTAGAGATGCGATTTGTTTGGTGAGAAGCGCGATCTGCACTTCGGCTGATCCGGTGTCGGTTTCGTGGGTAGCAGAGCCTTTAATGGTAGATTGTTTCTGCCGTTTGGAAAGCATATATCAATATAAGGGTTAAAAAGTTGATTTACAGCGCTTATATAGAGGGTACTACGGTTCTTTGAAATTGTCAAAATTTTTGCTGCTCGATAATATTTTGCGACAGATTTATACTAATGCGTGATGAATGAAGTTGAAACATTACTTAAAGACTATCTTGATTATCTGACTATTGAACGGGGGCGATCGTTAAAGACTAGAGAAAACTATGAACGCTATCTCCGAAAATTTATAAGCGAAACTAACGTACGATCACCAAAAGACATTAATGATCGGGTCGTTCGCGATTTCAGGCTCATGTTAGCTAAGCAGTCTATTAAGAAAATTACTCAAAGCTATTATATAATCGCTCTCAGAAATTTTTTAAAGTATTTAATTAAACAGGGCAATAAAGTTTTGTCGCCGGAAACCATTGATTTGCCTAAAGTCGTTCGTCGCGACATTGAAGTTCTGACGTACGAAGAGCTTGAACGATTGTTAAAGATTCCAGACGGTAATTCCATCCGGGATCTCCGAGATCGCGCTATTTTAGAAATATTTTTTTCTACCGGCCTCCGTTTATCGGAGCTTTGTAATTTAAACCGCTCTTTGGATTTGAAGCGAGGAGAAGTTTCGGTACGTGGCAAGGGCGATAAGTTACGGGTCGTATTTTTGTCTGATGGAGCCAGAAAAGCAACCAAAGATTATTTAGACAAAAGGATTGACGCAGAGGAAGCGTTGTTTGTGGGTTTGAGCAAAAGCGACGAAGTAATAGGTCGGATTACGCCTCGAACCGTTCAGCGCCTTATTGGTTTTCGTGCTCGAGAAGCCGGTATTGCTAAAAGAGTTCATCCGCATCAGATCAGGCATTCGTTTGCGACTGATTTGCTTATAAATGGCGCAGACTTGCGATCGGTCCAGGAACTTTTGGGCCATGCCAATATTTCAACCACTCAGGTGTATACGCATATTACTAATAAAGAATTGCGTGAAGTGCATCAAGCCTTTCACGGTCGTCGCCGAAAGTGATCAGGTGGTCGATGGTAATTATTCTGTAAATGTCATTGCCTCAAAAATCACGCATACCTGCCTGCCGGCAGGCAGGTGCGTTAAAATTGAGGCACGGTCGTTAATAAGAACATTAATAGACAGAATTTTGATAAACAAATGCCCCGTGTAATGGGGCATTAAACTTGTTTATGAAAGGATTGTTTGTACTTACTTGAGCGTTACGTCCAATAAATCTCGATCAACGAGAACTCTGTCGAGAAGTTTGCGTTCGTTGTTCTCGTTTTTGTACGTTGCTCGGTAAACTTCGCGGTAGGTTATGGTTACAGCACTACCTTCTTTGTTGATGAAACGATCGTACATTCGTTTTTTCATGGTGGTGAGTTTGCCGTGCTGGCACTTGATAACAACTCCGAATTGTTCAGGAATGGTGGTACTGTTTACTCGCAACTTTCCTACTTGTACCTGGGTAATAGTGTTTTTTCCAATATTGCCTTGGTTTATATCGACAACGCTGTCATCGTAACCCAAGGTGTCTATCGAGGTTTCATGTCGAGAGGGCGAGTAAAGAAGTTCTGATACAACTCCGTTTTCGGTAAGTTCTCCAGAATATTCGGTAACTACTTCATCGCAACCAGCGATCAAAAAGATAAATACAACCGCTACAAGAGCAGTTACTATTGAACATTTCACTAAACATTTCCTTTCTTATTGGTTATGTAAGGTGCGGATTAACATTTCAAATCACACTGATTTGAGTGTTTTTGAATTTAACATTTATACTAAAATAGGTCAAGTGTGCCCCCGAGAGGATTTGAACCTCTACCCCTTTCGGGATACGGTCCTAAGCCGTACGCGTCTGCCGGGTTCCGCCACGGGGGCAAGTATTTATAATTTTATATTAACAGTATAAGCCAGTTAAAGAAAAATGCGATTTAGTCAGTTTTATTGCCAAGAGCCTTTAGCGCGTTTTAATTTTATAAATTTCATAACTATACCTATGGCAAGTATTGGGCGGTATATTAAAAAACAAATATTTTGAATACGCTCAATTAATGAATTTTTCTGCACTTTTTTAAAATACGTTATTCTATCGATCAATTTAACCCCCTGTATCCTTGATGAAGTCAGTAGAACAAAAGTCGTTACCAGGCTTGGCCCGGCTCTATGCCATGAATCATGGAAAGCAATAACCCCCCCATCGGCTATTTTGGGAAACCATAATTTAAAGTCGAGAGAAGCAAATTTATATTCATGACCCCCATCGATAAAAATAAATCCAATTTGTTCTTTAAAATTTTTAGCGGCTTCTTCTGACGATTTTTTTATGGCTTGTATATATTCGTTTAACCCGGCTATCTCTATATTTTGTTTAAAAATTTCAAATGTATCGCCTTCACGTCTTAATTTATGATCAGAAGAACCGATATGCGGATCGATTGCATAGATTTTAGATTTGTTTCCCTCTTTTACCCCGTTTCCTAAGCAAATGGTTGACTTACCCTTCCATGAACCGATTTCGACAATCGCTTTTTCAGATTCGATTGTTTTCGCTGTAGTGTATAAAAAAAGACCTTCAGCTTCGGTAAGCCATCCATCTATACCAGCCGCATCTTTTTTAAAATTAAACATGGGTTATTTTACTTCTTTTTTGTTGTGTAATAACCACGGGTTTAAAGATTTTTTGCCTAGATATAAACTAACCGCTAGAGTGCCAACCAATGGAGCTAATATAAATACGGGCATTACGTGATGTATTAATATTAACGATACGCTTATAACCGTAAGCGTTAATGGCGACACGTAAAGGCTGATAAGAGGTAAAATCCAAAGCGCATACCACGGTTGAAACCATGGGGTTGTAAACAAAAAGATTCCTATGTAAGGAAATGTATAGGCAAAGAGCCATTCCCGTTTTTTTGCGCATAATGAAAGAATAAGCAAACCTAGGATAAGCCCGAAGAAATAAATATTATGCCAACCAAAAGGTTTAAAAAGTAGGATCGTCGGAAATGAAAAGAATAAATTGACGTATTCGGAATGACGCGAGATTCCGGATAAGGTCTTAAATGATAACCCAAAAGGACTATACAGAATTATTCCTAAAATTGCTCCAAGCCCTACAAGAGCGATAGTGAAATAGACAGTTTTCTTAAGACCGTGTTTTTTAAAGTAACGGAATATTATAAGCGGAATCAGTAACCAAGACACATATTTTATAAACCCCCCTATAATAATAGGGATGACGCTTGACACATATTTTTCTTTTATAAAAAACCAGTAGCTTATGATTATAGAAACTAGTATAAAAATATCGCTATGAAGATCAATTAGTACGTTTTGTATTATAAATGGATTCCAAGCCAACAAAATCAGCAATTGCCCCCTTTTTTCGTCGGAGAATTTATGAAAATACGTAAGATGCCACAAAATAATTCCGCTCATAACAATCATGACAAAATAAGTCAGCTTAAGAATGGTTATAGCTAATGGCAGAGAATTTGTAATCGCCACCATGCTTAAAAGAATGGTCCAAAGAGGGCCATGTGTCATAGAGAAATCTTTCCACGCTTGTACGGGTATTGCCCACGGATGGTGTTCTAGCGCTGCTGGCGTAGTTTGATAAGGATTTAATCCGTATTCCGAAAATCCTTTTGCAAGAAGTAAGTTCCAATAAATATCTTGAGATCGGGTAGGCGGCGTTGTGATGGCGATTGTGGAAATAATAATAAAAATAAAAAGAACGATACTAATGACAAGGTTTTTGGGCATTTTTTTTATAAATCGCGAGCTCAACGCAACTAATATAAAAGAAAGCGAAAATAAAACCGCGAAGATTATTACTTTCTCGGTAAAATAAGGCACTTGTTCGGATACGGGATACCCTATTGGTAGAGCGACATTTTTGGCGTGTATGTAAAAAAGCGTGACCATGGTTAGACCAGTTACTAAAAACAAAACCAGGCTTTTAATAATGTTGGGATATAGGCGATAAGTTAACCCCTTCAATGCTCTAAAAGCTTTTAACGAGTCGTGTAATAAACGAACTTTACTTGTTCGGTGCAAATAGCGTTGTTCAATCCAGTGAATCGGTATTTCAGTAAGGCGGATATTATTACGGGTTGCTTGTACCAGAAATTCGGTATCAAGAAAATAACCCGACTCTTCGCATGTATATAAAAAGATTTTCTTAGCAGCACGATTAAATCCTTTGATTCCGCATTGAGAATCAAAAATATCTAATCCGAAAAGAATGTAATTTATTAATTTGAGCCCTTTCGTAAGCACCCTCCTTTTAAAAGGTCTGTTGCCAATGCGTTTCCCAATAGCGAGATCAGCATTATTGGTTTCTAATGGTTTAAGTAGTAACGGCAGTTCATTTGGTGGAATCGGGATATCAGCGTCGAGATAGAGGTAAATTAAACTTTCAAAGCAGCGCACCACTTCTTTGAGTGCGTTGCCTCGGCCAGGCTCCTTGATAAAAAAATATTCAACATGATCGTTGTGTTCTGATTTAACTTGTTCAACAAGTTTCCTTGTGCCGTCGGTTGAACCATTGTCTGCTACAATTATTTTCCACGCACGATGTTTATTCTTCCACTCCGTTTTTAAAAACACGAGTAGTAGATTAAGAGACTC
>JACRFG010000064.1 GCA_016234345.1 Candidatus Jorgensenbacteria bacterium | reverse complement strand
TTGTCCTTCAAAAACAGGTTTAAATTTTGAAGAGTTTCTCCGATATGAGTCGATTTACTCGCCTGCCAACGCCTTATTGTGTATAAAATAAATTTTATATTAATAAAACGCGCAAACGAATCCTACTTGTCATTACCATAAGGCAATGGTGGGCAGGTACATTCCAACATCACTATTGGAAGCCGCCGTGTTCGATTGTCTACCCGCCGTAGCCTTTCGGCGTAGAAGGGTCGGGTTCTTTTTTTTGACGGTTTGAACCCAGCTCACGTATCACTTTAATTGGCGAACAGCCAAACGCTTGGGAGCTCTGATATTCTTATAATTTCTTACAAGCCAAGACTATACCTTTACCCGCCTTATTTAAGGTTTGGGTATTAGCCGTATTATAGAAATTTTAAAATTCCTATCTCCCGAGCGCATAACGCTTTATGCGCTTCGGTCAGTCGTTACGGGAGAAATATCTAAAATTTATGCCAAATTTATATTAGATAATTTCTTTCCCACGGTAACACCCGATTGATGATTCATAATCCCAGTATAACTGGAACCTCCGAAACATACAAGTTGGGGCTCCACCGTTTTGGGCTAATTTATTACCTTGATGTTTCCACCAAGGAGAGAAGCTTTCGCACTCTCCACCCCCGCGCTGTGATGAGCCGACATCGCTGTCGATATTTTTCTCTTTTTACAAAGAGGTTCGGACTATATCTTCATCCTTTCTGATCTAAAAAAGGAGATGACGTATTAGCCACCAAGTCAAACTTGGCAACTCTATTCCGCCCTGCGGAACAAGTCTCTACGGGGTCAAACAAAATGAAAAGTGTAAAAATTAAAATGCAAAATAACTAGTTTAAAATTTTAAATTTTGCATTGTCATTTTTATTTTTGAACTTTCAATTTTACATTTTATCGACTTCCCACGGTATTGTCCATATTGATAATTATATCATATGGAGTCCACCGTTATAAGTCATGTTTTTGTCCTTCGATTCTACTCAGAGCAATCCTGAGCTTGTCGAAGAGATTGGTATGACATTGCTGTCATAGCACCCCGATATGTTAAGGTGCCGAGCGTTGCCGTCGATAAGGACTCTCGGGCAACACTAGCCTGTTATCCCCGGGGTAGCTTTTATCCGGTGTCTCCAACCTTTCTATAAAGAATTGTCGGGTCACTAACTTCCGCTTTCGCGTCTGCGCGGCTTGTAGGCCTTGCAGTTAAGCCGGCTTGTGCGTTTACACGACGAGAGCGATTTCCATCCGCTCCTAGCCGACCTTAATAAACTCCTCCGTTACTCTTTTGGCACTATGTTCCCTAATTTGTATTTCAGTGAGGGTATCACGTACGGCTCGATAAGCTTTTTAAATTGCGTCGCGGAATCACTATACACATAGATTCTCCAACGATTATATTGCTTATGAATTCCAATCGCGATACCGAATTTCTCCCGAAATACTTTTTTCACTAACTCAAGATCGTTCTTGCTGTACCCCAAAGCGTGGATGATGTAAGTTTTATGATGTTTGGATTTATACGATCCATCATCCATAAACCATATCGCAAGCGCTAAAGGATCAATAAGCTTTTCAATCAATTTCGGAATTATTTTCTTCCGCCCTGCATAAAACTGCTGGGCATAGAACCGAAACAATCCGAGGGAATATGTGGTAAAGGAATAACTAATATGACTTTTGCCGCGCAGTATTTTTTTCTTTTCTTGTGGCGGTGTACGAACTAAATCTTTAAATTGTTCGTATAGCCACACCACATATTCTTTTTGAATGATTGAGTGCTCTACTTTTAGACGATATGTCCGACCATGATTTTGCGTTTCAAGATGACCATCACCTAAAAGCATTCCTACAAGAAGAGACCTTTGTATATGAGTGAGTGTACGATTTTTCTTAAACTCTTCAATTTCTTTAGATCTCATAATTAGGTATGTCGTGCGTTGCCGCACAACCTGCATATCGCTATGCAGTTCGGACTATATCATACGGCTTTTATGCCGCTCTGGCTGATAGTCTCTGAGGACTTCCACAAAAAAGATTTCTGCGGTTGCCTGCTGATTGTCCGCACTCGAAGATTTTTACCCTTTCGACCAGGTACTTCGAGATACACCGGATGTCCCAGCATATACACCAGATTTTTTATCGTTTTCCCCCATGACCGAACGGAAGGTCATTATTTAAGGAAAACGCCCCATTTAAACTGCCCACCAGACACTGTCTCCTGACGTTTTTGCCGTCAAGGTTAGTCTTTAAAATTTTAAAGATGGGTGTTTCATCGTCGCCTCCACCCTGACCGAAATCAAGATTTCAAAGGCTCCCCACTACGCTACGCATCAAAATTCTAACCACAATTTCAAGCTGCCGTAAAGCGCCCGGGGTCTTTTCGTCCCGCTGCAGGTATCCCGCGTCTTCACGGGAATCGCATTTTCACCGAGCTCTTCGTTGAGACAGTTCTCCAGTCGTTACGCCATTCGTGCGCTTCGGAACTTACCCGAAAAGGAATTGCGCTACCTTAGAACGATTATAGTTATCGCTGACATTGACGAGGGCTTAAACCAGTCAGCCCCACTCCGCTCTTTACTTCGTAAAGAGCTACGAGGGACAAGCACATTTAAGCACTTGTCCTTACGAAGCTTTTCGCGGAGCAAAAAGCGAAGTAGGACCGCCAGTCTTGACCTTCTCGCATCGGTCAGGCGTCACCCCCTATACATCCTCTTGCGAGTTCGCAGGGAGCTGTGTTTTTGTTAAACAGTCGC
>JACRFG010000059.1 GCA_016234345.1 Candidatus Jorgensenbacteria bacterium | reverse complement strand
TTGTAGCCACCGTCGAACGCGGATTATGAGAATGGCTTTTTTGATCAATGGAAATGGCCGGACTCAAACCCTCAATTTCATCGACATCCGGTTTATCAAGCTTACCCAAAAATTGTCGAGCATAGGCCGAAAGTGACTCAATATATCGCCTCTGTCCTTCGGCAAAGATGGTATCAAACGCCAAGCTTGATTTTCCGGACCCGGAAAGCCCAGTAAACACAACCATCTTACCTCGAGGTATTTCTAGATTAACGTTTTTGAGATTATGTTCCCTAGCTCCCTTTATAATTATTTTGTCGTGCATGTTAACTAAAATGATAATTAATCAAAATAGAAATGGCCCCTCGGTTTAAATCTATAGGGGGTAGACCACCGTACTTTAACGAGGCGTGGATTAAAAGTCAAACAAAAAACGACGAATAAATCGTCGTTTTTAAATAATATCCGCCAAATCAAATATCTGTCGGCCTCCCCAACCACAAAGCGAATCTACTACACCGGTAATTGATCGCGGCGGCGTTGAAGCACCGGCTATTACAAATATGCGTTCAGCGCCTTGAATAAAATTTTCTCTCAATTCCGTTTCGTTCAAAACAAAGTATGTACTTTTTTCAAGTTCCTCTCGAGCGATTTCAGCTAAATGCGTGGCATTCGCACTCTTTTTATCTCCGATTACAATTACGGTATCAAAATGCGGACTTAATCGCCGCAACTCTTCCTGTTTCTCTGAAATATCATCGCAGATCGTGGGAATAAATTTGGTATGTTTGAAACGTAACGCAATGGCTTTCACAATTTCGTGCATACGATTCTCATTAAACGTGGTTTGCGCCACGACGCCGATTGCGTCATCCGGATTGAAAGGCAACCGTTCCACATCTTCAAATGTTTCAACCACATGCACTGCATCATCCAATACGCCGACTGTTCCTTGAATTTCGGGATGCGGCCGGCTACGCATACCGATTAAAACCATTTTTCGACCTTCTTGCTTTAAACTCAGTGCCGCTCGATGAAGATCTTGAACAATCGGACAAGTCATGTCCAAAACATCGCGAGCAATACGCTTGGCCTGGCCAATCTCTTTAGGTGATCGGCCGTGAGCAGTGATAAGTAATGTTTTGTCTCTTGCCTCTTCCATGCTACGCACCACATGAATATCTTCTTGTTCCAAATCATTAACCGCGTCGCGATTATGCACTAAATCACCCAATACATAAATAGATTCTTCAACTTTCCGCTCTTTGCCTTTAGCACCTTGAATCGCTCGTTTTACACCCCAACAAAAACCAGCAGTGGCAGCGAGATAAAATACGAATCGCATTAACTTTAAATCCTATAATTTATAAAAAACTACATAGGACTGTAACACAATTTTAAAAATATAGTCAAAAACATACAGTCAAAACAACACAGACGAAAATGGCAATCATCGCCTCAAAAATCACGCATACCTGCCCGACGGCAAGGCGGGTGCGTGATTTTTGAGGCACATATAAATTTGATCGAAACGCCCAATTAAAATTAGTGAATCTTTTTTTGAAGTAATTTTATCTCATCACGAAGAATCGCAGCTAATTCAAAATCTAGACGCTTGGCCGCTTCTTTCATCTCCTTATCTTTTTGAATCGCCAATTCACGAAGTGCTGTTTTAGATTTAGGCAACGGCTTGGTCTCAAGCTCTAACACCGCCTCAACAGGAACAATATCACTGATATTTTTTACAATAGTCTTCGGCTTAATGCCATACTTTTTGTTATGGGCGAACTGAATTTTTCGACGTCGTTCGGTTTCTGTTACCGCTCTCCGTATCGAACCGGTGATATAATCGGCATAAATAATCACTTCTCCCCGAATGTTTCGGGCCGCTCGGCCGATAGTCTGTATAAGCGATGTTTCACTGCGAAGAAATCCTTCTTTGTCTGCATCTAAAATTGCTACAAGCGATACCTCGGGTAAATCCAATCCCTCGCGTAAAAGATTAACACCAACCAACACATCAAATCCTCCCTTATGAGCCGATCCTCTACGGAGATTAGTCAAAATTCTGATGCGATCCAAAGTTTTTACGTCACTATGCAAATACGATACTTTAATTTTCTTTTCTTCGAGATAATTTGAAAGATCTTCGGCCATCCGTTTTGTGAGAGTTGTTACCAGTACCCGTTCTTTATCTTTTACCCGTTCTGCAATCCGAGGTATAAGATCATGAACTTGACCGCGAGCAGGTTTCAATATGACCTTGGGATCAACTAAGCCGGTCGGACGGATGATCTGCTCTACGACTTGTCCCTGCCCGATCGCGGGATCGCTCTTTTTGCGTTCATACGAACCCGGAGTAGCTGAAGTAAAAATGATCTGACCAATTCTTTTTTCGAACTCTTCGAACTTAAGAGGTCGGTTATCGGCCGCGGAAGGCAACCTAAAACCATATTCAATAAGAGTCTTTTTTCTGGATGCATCACCCTCGTACATACCCGCAAGCTGCGGCACGGTTACGTGAGATTCATCAATAACCGTAAGAAAATCTTTGGGGAAATAATCAAGGAGTGTGTCCGGCGGCTCGCCCGACGCCCGGCCTGAAAGATGACGTGAATAATTTTCAATACCGGAACAATAGCCAACTTCTTTGATCATGGCTAAATCGAATTTAGTCCTTCGCTCCAAACGTTCGGCCTCGAGAAGCTTCCCCTCATTTTCGAAAATCTTCAGCCTTTCTTTAAGTTCAAGTTTGATCGCTTTAATAGCCCGTTCCCGTTCAAAGGTCGGCGTTATAAAATGCTTCGCTGGCGCAATAAAAATCTCGGGAAGTTTCTCGGTTTTGCCCGGCACGAATCCTTGAACAGGGTCAAGTATATAAATCTCTTCTATAACTTTGGATTGAACCGGATCATGGACGTCATCCCCAAGTTTAAACGCGTAAATAACCTCGCGATCCGGCGGCATGATCTCCCAATTATCGCCGCGCACTCTAAAAGTGCCGCGACGGAGATCGGCGATAGTCCTGGTAAATTGAAGTTCAATTAGTTTACGGATAAATTCTGATCTTCTGATTTTACTCCCCACCTTTAAATGAAGAATGTTGGCCGCATAAACTTCCGGTGCGCCCAATCCATAAATACAAGAAACCGAAGCTACAACTATGACATCTCTTCGTGTAAGCAACGCGGTTGTAGCTGCATGTCGCAGTTTATCAATCTCGTCGTTGATCATGGCCTCCTTGCCGATATATGTATCGGTCGTGGGCAAATAAGCCTCAGGCTGATAATAATCGTAGTATGAAACAAAATAGTGTACGGAGTTTTCTGGAAAAAGTTCCCGAAATTCATTGCAAAGCTGCGCGGCTAAAGTTTTGTTATGAGCAATAACGAGCATCGGCTTCCCCAAGGCGAGAGCTACGTTAGCTACCGTAAAAGTCTTCCCAGAACCGGTAACGCCGAGAAGCGTCTGGTAACGATAACCTTTGCGTAAACCATCAAGAAGAGTTTTGATCGCCTTAGGCTGATCGCCGTCTGGCTTAAACTCTGAAACTAAATTAAATCCTTTCATATATAAGCAATAATACCCTTCGTCTTTTAAAAGGTGTGTTTATACGGCCAGAATAGCACGCTTTAGAGGCCGTGCTCAACGTCCCATATTTCTTTGCTGATGTACTGCTCAGCCCACTCGAGATCTTTAAGCAGTTCCGCTTCTTTTTGTTTCTCTTCGTCTGAAAGCTGTTTAGAAAGTTTGGCTTTTTTGATCGTCGCAAGTTCGGCTTGAACGTCACGCCGGAGTACCGCGAAACCACGTCGAATTGATTCTTCTGCTTCTCTGATTTCTTTCTCAAGTAGTCGGCGCTTCTTCGTGCCGTGATAAGTATGAAATACGATGAAGAAAATGAGTCCAAGAACAACGAGCAAAAGGAGAATCACAAAGGTGAGATAGAGCGTCTCGTAGCTCAAACGCGAAGCGCCGAATTGAATCGCTGTAGGTCGCACGGTAAGTTGGACTTGTGGGCTCGGCGGACTCAACTGATCAGTGAGCTTACTCTGACTCCAGAGAAGATAGTTGCCGGTTGATAAGAATGTGTCGTGACGGTAGAACCACTCACCATACTTATCAGAGGTGACGCTTTGGCTCAAAGTCTCGCCGCTTTGAAGGTTTTGAAGATAAATAATAACCATGGAGTTAGCTGCATCGGTTTTGCCACCCACGTAGAATATTTCCTCATTGGAAATGTTGCGTGAAATGGTGGTGATAAGAGGAGGCGTCAATTCAATCTGCTGCGCCAGACCCCGCTCGGCAAAAAAGATGGGACTAATAATAAGCAGGAGGAGAACGATAATCTTCCCATACTTCGAACGATACTGTTTCAACTCAGTTAATTGCTGCTGGATATTCCCCGGCAGCTCTTTATTGACATGCTTGATATGAATTTGGTAATGCCAGCGCCGGATGTGCCACCCGAAATAACTAAGAAGAATGAGTAAAAGTCCAACCACGCCCCAAAACCATAACCACGAAATCACTACGTTACTCTTGAGTTCTAACCCTTTCTCACCGATAAATTGAAAAGCAAAATTGACGATCTTCAAACGCTCAGTGACTTCACGGTAATTCCCAGCCTTATCATAGGCTCGGAGAATCACATCGTACGTTCCCAACTCAAGTGGTGGAGGAATGTAAGGATTCTGTGCTTCAATAAAAAGCTCTTGTCCAGCAAGCATTGCTGTAGAACTTTCTAACATGAGTGGAATTATTTTAAATTCGTAATGATCAAGCCCGGACTTAGCGTCGGTGGTAAAAAATTGAATGATTGGCTGTCTCCGTGTAGTTCGAAACGATGGGATAACATCAAGAGAAAAGTCGGCTGGTGGTGTTGTATCAATATTCAACGCATAGTGTGTAACTCCTCCCCAAAAACCGTCTCGGAGTGACTTAATATGAAAATAATGAATCCCGTCACTTAAATTTTTGTAAACGATTGCGGTTTTGGTATTTTCAAGGATATTGTCGGGACTATCAATCGGATTATCACTCAAAATGTAGCTATACCCCTGTACGTTACTTTCCCCGACCGCCCAGCTCAAAACCACAGTAGGATTCGAATACCAGTACGACTGATTGGGATGAGTTTCTGAAACCACCACCGGACCGGCGGGTGGCGGTAGAATGAAGACATAAGCTCCATTTTGTGTTTGCTTTAAGACATCGGTGCCGAGCCCATCGTTTAATAAAACCTTAGAATTATCCAGAAACCGTATAATCCCGGAACCTACACCCTTCACCCGAAAAGTGATCTTGGTAATCAAACCGTTCGATACATTAATACCTCCAGGAATCCCACCTTGTAGTTGAATCCGCCCATTCGCATTATTAAATTTTGGCTGGCCCGTCCAGACACTGATAATCGATGGGCTGGCTGCCGGAGAAACGATCTGTAACTTGTCCGGAGGAAAGCTTAGGGCGACATCGAGTGCATTAATTGATTCGCCAGTAGTATCTAAAAATACCCCAACATCAAAGGTACTTCCCACCACAAAAGAACCCGCCGAGGGACTCACTGAAAGCGTAGCAGCAGAGACGAAAAACGGTATCCCGCCTGCTAAAAGAATTCCTATGAAGAGGATTCTCTTCATCATTTCTTTTTATTATACCTTTTATAGGACAAAATACCTACCTTAACCGCCAAAACCAGAAACACAATACCAAAAATAACCATGAGCATCTTATTCACTATGCCATGAGATGAATAGAGTATCTCTATGGTTTCCTCGCCACTTCCGTTCACCGCTTTAAGCTCAAGAGTCCATGCGCCGCTCGAAACTGGCACCGGACTCGAAACCTCTTGCCATGCCCCCCAAACGAACCACCGCTTTATACGCATAAACGTATACCCTATCCCCGATTCATTATCGCTAGCAAGAAAAGCAACGAAGGGCGTTTTCTCGTCAACGGGACTCACGATGATCTCGGCGCGAAGTAAAGGAGGTGTCGTATCACGAACCGGTGACGGAGTTGTACTCAATGGAGCTCCGGGCACAATCGAAATAGTCAAAGGCAAACTACTTGCTTCAAGCTCGGTTCCTCTTCCATCGGCGATGAAAAGACTTGTTTTTGTGAGCTGAAAATTCGCCACACCGGCACTTCTAGCTCTAACATAGAACCGCACTATGTCTCCCCCGTTACCCTGAAAAGGCTCAAAGAGACCGCCACTGAGCTTAATAAAACCTTCTTTATTCGTTCTCGGCGTTTCTTGCCACAGGCTTACTACAGAACCCGTATTATCAACACGTACTATATCAATAAGATCGGCTGGATAGTGTACCGTAAGGTCAAGCGCGTTGATCGGAAACGAACTATCTATCCGAACAGCGACCACAAATTCAGATCCCGGCCCAACACTCGATACATCAGAAGTGAAGTATATGGCGGGACCCTGATCAGCATAGGCAACGCCCCCACCTAAAAATGTTCCTATTAATAACCAAACAGTCAAAACGATTCGCTTAATTAATGATCGATCATTCATGGAATGTTTACGCCCAATAGTAGAGCAAAATAGAAATATCTGCGAAATCAACAGTGCTGTTTTTATTCAAATCATAACGGCCAACATCCGCCCCCGATTGGCCGTAGTAAAAGAGCAAAACACTCAAATCAACCATATTACACTTGCCATCGCTGTTAAAATCACAAAATGTTCCAGGAGGGATTCTCGGTACTGGCGGTTTTAATGGCGGTATTCCAATGGTGACACCACCGCCTCCGCCCGATGGAGTAGGATATGGAGTTAGAGGAGTGGGATATGGCGTGGCATAAATCGGGAACGACGAAAATCCAAAATCAATAATAAATGATGTACTTGTTGTTCTCCCGGCTTCATTCAAAGCGCCAGGCAAACGAAAACTGGTTGACGTGGAATTACCGCCGCCAACCGTGATGGCTCCGTCAATAATAAAGTTAGTTGAAGAGGCTTGATCGCCTAACGCAACAAAAGGCGAAAGCAAAAAAATGCTCGCGATTGAAAGAACTAAGAAAAAAGTTAGGAAACGAGAATTCATTCATCGTAAGGCTTTTATTTCGATTGCCCGATGAAATTATTAATGGCTTGAACCACCTGCGAGTCATCTTTCAAATTCTCCCAAAACATAATCTTATCCTTGGGAATATACATCATGTCCTGCGGACCATGAAGTTCACCGCCCAACTTTACAAGATTCAAACTTGGCGGTTGTTGAGACGAACCCTGCTGAAGCGCCTCGGCCACGCGTAGATAGAAAATATCATTCAAGACAACGTATTCGCGATTGTAATTCTTGAGATGCCCGAAATACACCTGGTTATTGGTAAGGAAAACTGATTGCCACGAAGCCCCAGCTACGGCCGGGAAATCGGATGACGGTAAAACCCCTACCACAACCAACGCTTTCCAAAGAATAAAAGCAACCACCACTATACCCAAAACCATGTAAATTCTCTTTTTACCTTCATCTAAAGTAGTAAGCATATATAAAAATCTATTTATTTTATTGTTTTTACACTATTTTCGACTTTGTAAGACACTGAATTTCTTATCTATATACTAACATACTATATATAGTATCGGCAAAAAGCTAAGGAGTTCCGCCTGAACCGCCGCCTTAGTCGCCGATATTAATAGGTGCGACAAGCTGAAACCCACAAAGTAGGCATGATTTATTAAATCCTTACCGTAGGTATGTTCGCTACTTACAAATACTCGGTTTTACCGCACTCGCACTCAAGGCCCCATTGTTAACTGTAAGATAGGTAACGCCACTGCCATCGCTATCACCAACAGCAAGACAACCAGGCTTAATTGAGGTACCAATTGTTACCGTTGAACTTGTTGTGTCATCAACTTTAAGATCACTAAACGAAACGGCGGTTCCGGCCAGAACGAATGTCCCGGAGTTATCAGGAAAATCAAATGTCCTGTGTGCAGTCAAATTATTAGTCCGTAATGTTGCGTTCCAACCATCGGTTGCTATATTTACGCCATCGCGAGTTAACAAATCTACACTGTTTTCTCCAGGCACTCCTGATTGAGAACGAATCCGAATCCTCCCCGACGTCTGAAGCTCAATTGAAGGGAAGAAAAGACCCGAGCCTTGATTCGCGTAGAATGATAATGATTTTCGAGCCGCTATTCCTCTGCCAATATTTTCATCGTCCCCATTCAAAAGTATGAGATGGTCACTGCCTAATGTATAGAGTGAGAGCTTGAGATTGCTGTTGCCTAGCTGAACATAGGAGGAACCACCTGTATAAAGGTTACCTAAAACCGAAAGACCGTCAGAAAATGTGGATATTCCCGAACCGCTCACGTTTAAAGATCCACTAAGTCCCAAGGCAGTACCGGTAGCTGAAATAAAAGTAAACCCGCTTCGCATATCTGTTACGCCCTGTATTGTAACAGTACTCGAAGCGTTTAAGGCGCCACCAATGATTGTTGCCGACCCATCACCCGTTACCGTAGAAGATGCTATCCCGCCAACAATAATATTACCTCCGTTTACGTGCAGTCGGCCTTGCGGATTAGCTGTCCCGATACCAAGTCGTATCGCAGCATCATTCCAAAAAAAATTTGAATTATTTTCGGAAATCTTACCATTCGAGAAAAACAGAATCGAACTCGTAGCAAATGATCCGGAACCCGTACCACCTTGTGCTGGTTGGAGCACTCCGGCAATGCTAAATGTGTGAGTGTTACTGGCTGAAGAAATAGAAATGTTTCCGTCGCTTGAAAAAACCTGATTCTGCGCTGTGAGCCCGTTAAGTTCATATATGGCCGCTGCTTCTCCTACCTTTAAACCTACCGCGAGAAAGACGACAAGAAATAACACAATACTACCACTGCATGTTTTTGTATGCATTTTCTTAACAAAATAAATATCGACCTTTATATAGCGCTGATAGTAATATTTTTTATCTTCACTATATACTAGCTATCTATATGGACAGCAAAAAGCTAAGGAGCTCCGCCTGAACCGCCCCCGCTACCGCCGCCACCCTGATTTCCGCCGCCACCGCCGCCTCCACCTTCACCGCCAGCTCCGCCGCCCTGGCCGCCGCCGCCGACATTAGGCACTGTGGGCGGCGGCCCGCCAAACGGCTGAGCTCCACCACCCCGTATCGTTCCCCTCGCATGCGATGCTGAAACAGTAGAACCTGAAGGAACAAGAGCGATTTTGCTTGTTTGGCCGGTTGCAGTAATATTCGCTGTCTGTAACCGAAACTTTAAAATATCTCCCGCATCAATACTTGAAACATCGCCTCGCAATACAATATTCATTGTTGAAGTCACAGAGAAAGAACTGGAGAAGGTAATGGTTCCCGTATCCCCGGTAATAGCAACGCTACCGGTACTGCCTACGGTTTGTGTTTCGCCGGCATCAATGGTGCCGTCACCGTTCGCGTCAAAACTAAGTTGGGTATTCGTGATACTCGAAGAAACGAACCCTGCAATATCAAAAAGGTCCACAACTATCTGTGAGGTAGTCGCGCTCTCGCCGGTGGGAACAAGTTGAAAAGCGAGAAATTCAGTTGATGTAACTGACGTAACCGAAACATCAAGCTTGTTACTCTCTTGCCCGGCCGCATGATTATTCAAAACATATTGCCCTCGAATCTGTTTGATTTTTGTGTCAATCGCTTCGGCCGAACCAGTTGATGTCCCGTTATAAAATGCATTGAACGTTGTTGAAGCTGAAGCCGCT
>JACRFG010000063.1 GCA_016234345.1 Candidatus Jorgensenbacteria bacterium | reverse complement strand
TTTGGACTGGTTCTCGGTCTGCGTGGATTTCTGCGGCGGCTGGCATGTTCGTAGTATTATTATTTCAGTTTTTTAAGATTAAAAACAAACCAATTTTTTCTTTAGGATTAATAAGTATTTTATTTGTTTTTATAAGCGCTTTTTTGTTGCTTCCGACAACCGTACGGAATACCGTGCTTGTTAGATTTTTCCCCAATCTTGATTTACCTACAACAGTTAAGTTGGAGGGTGCGTATAGATTTCGAACGGGCAGTTTCGTTAGTTTTTTAAGACATGAACCACTCTCGATTATTTGGCCCATACAAGTACCTAGTGCCAGCGTTGGGTTTAGAGATGGTAGATTTGATGTATGGCAAAAATATACTGAAGAATTTATTAGAAATCCCTTAGGTCTTGGTTTGAATTATGCAAGTGTGATTTACCAAGATAATATAAGCGGACAGAGCGTAAATGCTCATAATGTTTTATTGCAGGTCGCGTTGAGCGGCGGGGTGGGGGGGTTTTTTGTTTTTCTGTTCATACTATGGAAGGCAGGGAAAGGGCTTTATAAATACGCAAGGGAAAATTATAGCGCGTTAATTCTTGCTTTGACTGGAGTATTTTCTGGGATGATTGTTAATACAATGTTTTTTGATGCTTTGGAGATCAGATGGTTTTGGATTATTTTAGGGCTTGCTATTGTTGTTCCAACCAGCCGTATTTCCTCGGATAAAGAAGTGGTAGTAAAGTAATAGAGTCATGAAGATTCTTTATGGTGGTCTCATGCGCGACAATTATAAACCTGATGGAGGGTTTACCTTTGAGCACACAAATTTTTATCTCAGTCTTAAAAATTTTCCGGGTACGGAAGTTATCTATTTCCCTTTTGATAAGATACTCGAGATAGGCAAGGATAGATTCAATAAGGAGATCTTGTCTTTGGTAAAAGATGAAAAACCCGACTTGGTTTTCTGTTTCATGGTTTCAGACGAACTCGCTCTTGAAACGCTTGATGAAATGAAAAAACATGCGACAACGGTTGCTTGGTTTGCCGATGACAGTTGGCGTTTTTGGAATTATTCGCGTTTTTACGGCCCGCATTTTACATGGGTCGTTACGACGTATTCGTGGATGCCGGCTTTGTATAAAAGATTCGGTCAACCCAACATCATTCGTTCTCAGTGGGCAGCGAACACAAATGTATATAAACCCGATAATACCGTGAATAATAAAGATCGTCCGGCTGTTTCTTTTGTCGGTGGATGGACCAAGCCGCGCCAGAGAATAATTTCCAAACTCAAAAGAGAAGGTGTAATGGTTAGCGCCTATGGTAGCGGTTGGCCATTGGGTCGTGTGAGCGAAGAGAAGATGATCCAGATTTTTTCTTCGAGCAAGATTAATTTGGGATTGAATCCGCCGCCAGGTTTTTTAAACAAGAATTCGTTAGGTCGGTTGTTTTTTCGTCGTTCCGTAAATAAAATCGTTCCCGATATTCATATTGCAAGGAATATCAAAATGCTGCTTCATAGGGGCATACCCCAGATTAAAGCTAGGCATTTCGAGATCCCTGCTTGCGGCGGGTTTCTCATAACTCAAGATGCGGACGATTTGGGCAAATATTATCGGATTGGCGAGGAAATAGTCACATATAAAAACATCAATGATTTGGCCGAAAAGATACAGTATCATTTGAATAATGATGATGCGCGACGGAAAATAGCCCGAGCCGGTTATGAACGTACGATTAAAGAACATACATATCAAAAACGATTTGAGGAAATATTTAAATTAATCGGTTTCTCGTATGTCGAATAATCCCTTGGTTTCAATTTTAATCGCCGCATACAATGCAGAGCGGTATATCAAAGAAACTCTTGATTCTGGGCTCGCACAGAGTTATTCCAATATCGAAATTGTAGTTGTTGATGACGGTTCGACCGACAAAACAGCCGCTCTTGTACAAAGCTATTCCGATTCCAGGATTAGATATATATATCAAAAAAACAAAGGCATTATAGGAGTTAGGAACAGATTGCTTAAAGAAGCACGAGGTGAATATATTACGTATCTTGATAGTGATGATATATATCTTAAAGATAAGGTGCTTGAGGAGGTTAAATTTCTTGAAGCGCATCTGGAGTATATGGCGGTGTACTGTGATCTTAGATATTTTTTTGACGGCGCGCCGAATAAACTATATCGTCATCGCTATACTTTTCATTCAGGAGATATCTTTAGCGAACTTTTAAAAAAACAATTCATTACGAATACCACGCTTATGCTTCGGAGGTCGGTGATAGACAAAATCGGTTTTTATAGCGAAACAATAGGCACTGTTGAGGATTGGTCCTATTTTATTAAGATGGCCCGGGTCGGTTTTAAATTTGGTTTTTTGGATAAGGATTTGGTTAGGTTTCGCTTGCGGTGGGATAATAATACCCGTTTTGATAACCAGCCGGCCATTCAAGAGTCAGCACTGAAAATATTTGAAAATCTCAAAGATGAAATGTCAGAGCAGGAACAAAAAAAATACGGCATTGAAGATTTGCTTTTTCAGCACCGTTTTAAGGTTGGACTTGCATATCTCGGGGTTGGAAAAAAACAGAAAGCCTCTGCTATGTTTCGCATCAAAGCAAATACGTTACGTGAACAGTCGATTTTATACCTATTTCGCGGCTTAACGTTTATTATCCCGTCGATTATTTGGAAAAAATCAATAGAGAAAGCGTGGAATAGGAAAAAGCGTAAATTATTTGTTCTTGACGGAAATTGACAGTATCCGTGAGGTGGAAGTAATCTAGATCTATATGACAACACAACCTCGAGTGCTTATTACGGGAGTGGCCGGCTTCATCGGGAGTAATTTAGCCGATCGCTTGCTTAAGGAAAACTATCCTGTTTTAGGAATAGATAATCTGTCTTACGGTGTGAAGGAGCAGATTCCTTCCGGAGTTGAATTTCACAAACTCGATATACGCTCGAAAGACATTTATCCAATTTTTAATAATATCGATTTTGTTTTTCATTTGGCCGCTAAGAATTGCATCAGTGATTGTCAGGCCGATCCGGTGGAGACTTCGGATGTGAATATCACAGGAACCGCCAATGTTTTCGAGGCGGCTCGCCGCGCCAAAGTAAAAAAGGTGATTTATGCCGAATCTTCAGCGATGTATGAAGGCATACATACTCTTCCCACCTCCGAACGTGAAATCGCGGCCCATACTTTTTATGCGGTAAGCAAGGTTTGTGGAAATCTATTTGCCGAAAGTTATCGCCGCTTCTTCGATCTTACGAGTGTTGGGCTTCGGTATTTTAATGTGTATGGTCCTCGTCAGGATTACCGGCGTACTATGCCGCCGGTAATGAGCTCTTTCATTATTAAATTTTTGAGAAAAGAGCAGCCGGTTATTTACGGCGATGGAAAGAAATTGAGGGATTTCATTCACGTTGATGATATAAATGCCTTCCATCTTCTTTGCATGAAAGACGATCGCGTCGATAACAAGGTCTTTAATTTGGGAAGTGGTGAGAACTATTCGGTGTTAGAGATATATCAAATAATCCGCGATCTTCTTAGAGCCTCCGGAGATCCAATGTTTAAACCGGCGTTACCGGGCGAGGCCGAAGCAACGTTAGCCGATATAAGCGAAGCCAAGAAAATAGGCTGGAAGCCAAACGTGGACATAAAGGAGGGGCTTAGGGGATTGATCGACTATATTCAAAGAGAGGTTAAGCGGGGCAATATTGTATAGACAGATGATGTTGTGGCGGTTAGTATAAAATATATAGATACCACATGATCGTTACTCGCACTCCTTTTCGGGTTACCTTGGGCGGTGGCGGCACTGATCTGCCGGCTTACTATTCCAAATACGGCGGTTTTATTTTTGCCGCCGGAATCGATAAATATATGTTTGTCGACGTAAACCGTCCGGCGTCCGACGATCTTATACGTCTTAAATATACAAAAACTGAGATCGTAGAACGGGTTGACGATATTCAACACGACATTGCTCGTGAGACTTTGAGAATAAGGGGCATTGAAAAAGGCATTGAAATAAGTTCGGTGGCTGACATACCTGCCGGTACTGGTTTGGGGTCTTCCAGTTGTTATGCGATTGGTTTGCTTCACGCTCTTCATGTTTTAAAGAGAGAATATGTCTCTCTCCGTGAACTCGCCGAAGAAGATTTTAAGCTCGAAGCGGAGATTTTGCATCGTCCTATCGGTAAACAAGACCCTTATATGGCCGCTTTCGGAGGTCTTACCGTTCTTGAAATCGAACGGGATGGAGCAGTGAAGGTGCGTAAGGCCGCGGTGAGTGATGAAACTATCGATGCCTTGAATCGTAATATGCTTATATTTTTCACCGGTACATCTCGAAGTGCTGATGAGATTTTGACTGAGCAGCAGCGTGGAGCTAAGGAAGAAAAGAAAGAAGTAATAGAGAGCATGCATTACATCAAGGACATCGGTTATGAAATTTTGGAGGCCGTAGAGGACGGTAACGTTACTGACGTTGGACGTCTCTTCGATGCTCATTGGCAGCATAAGAAAAGGATTTCGGGTAAGATGACCAATGAGCGTTTTGATAAAATTTATGATGCCGCTAAAGAAAATGGCGCTCTTGGCGGTAAGATATCGGGTGCCGGAGGAGGCGGCTTTTTCACTTTTTACTTGGAAAACAATCATCGGCGATTTAAAGAAGTAATGCATGAGTTGGGATTACGGGAAATGCGGTACCACTTTGATTTTGAAGGATCAAAAACCTTGGTTGATTTTTAGATAGATGTCTTCTTCGTATTCTATTGCTGTAGTGGGATTATGGCATCTAGGCGAGATTTATTCTGTTGGTTTGGCTGAGTTGGGGCATCATGTTATCGGTATAAGTGACGACAAGAAGTTGGTCGCCAATTTTTCCAATAATATACCGCCCTTACCCGAGCCCGGGCTTCAAGAGTTGCTTCGCAAGAACCGCAGCGAGGGTAGATTGGAATATTCATCTGACTTCAGTGTTATATCCCGTTCCAATGTTCTTTGGTTTACTTTCGATACCCCAGTTGACGATAACGATGACGTAGATCTTACTGTAATTTGGAATGCGCTTGAGAGAACCTTGCCTTATATTAAGCCCGACACTCTTGTTGTGGTCACAAGTCAAGTGCCTGTTGGGACTTCAGAAAAAATTAAAGATTTTATTAAGTCAGCCAGACCGGATATACAATGTGGTTATGTTTATACGCCGGAGAATCTAAGACTCAGCGAAGCAGTGAAATGTTTTTTAGATCCGGGACGTGTAGTGGTCGGCGTTGAACGTGATGAAGATTTTGAAAAAATACGCGAAATATTTTCTCCGTTACGCGCCGAGCTTTTGCGCATGTCGGTTGTTTCTGCAGAGGTGGGTAAACATGCCCTGAATTCTTTCCTAGCGACATCGATCAGTTTTGCTAACGATATCGCCGACATATGTGAAGTTGTTAACGCCGACATACTCGATGTTATAAAAGTTTTAAGAACGGATCCTCGGATAGGCCCCAAGGCATTTTTAACTGCAGGACTTGGTTTTTCTGGTGGTACGTTAGGCAGAGATTTGCGTGTTTTAATGCCTATTATTAAGGCTAATCATATTGAACCATCGGTAATTGAAGCTGTTTTCGAAAAAAACAGTCTGCGTAAGCATCTGGTTAAAAATAAATTATCAGATCTTTTTGGTTCGCTTCGGGGTAAAACAGTTTCGTTTTTTGGACTTACATATAAAGCCGGCACAAAAACTCTGCGGCGTTCCATGGCGATTGAGATTGCAAAAGAGTGTGTCGCGGCAGGAGCAATTGTTCGTCTTCATGATCCCGAAGCTGATATAAGAGAAGTGAAGGAGTTGATAGACACCTTTTTTTCCAAGGATCCTTATGAAACAGCCGAGGGCGCTGAAGCGATAGTGGTTATGACGCCATGGCCAGTGTTTAAGGAATTGGATTTTTCTAAGTTAGCCGGCCTTACCAAAACTTCTAAGATTCTTTTTGACACTACTAATTTTCTATACGAATACGAAATATCTATCAGACAGGCCGGATTTGCCTACCGAGGAATTGGGAGGTAAGGTTTAGATATATGAAATTACGCGGTGCAAGAACCATCATAACAGGCGGAAGTCGTGGTATTGGAAAATCAATAGCTAACTCTTTCCTTAAAGAGGGAGCGCGAGTAATGCTGGTTGCCCGCTCGGCGGATGAACTTAAAGATACAACCGATGAATTTAAGAAACAATTTAAGTCGGTAACAATGTATGCGGCTGATGTTTCTGATGCGTCTCAAGCCAAAAGCATAGTTCAAAAAACCATCGAAGAATTCGGAGGCGTTGATGTGGTTGTAAACGCAGCCGGCATATACGGTTCCATTGGTCCAGTTTTTAGCGTTGATCCTGAAGTGTGGCGTAAAACATTTGAGATCAACGTTTTCGGAACATTTTATATGATACAGTCGACTGTGGAATATATGATAAAACAGAAGAAAGGTAAGATTATTAATTTTTCTGGCGGTGGCGACGGTCCTCTTCCGCGTTTTAGCGCTTATAGCGCTTCTAAGGCAGCGGTGGCCCGTCTCACTGAAACGCTGGCTGCAGAATTAAAAGAATACGGTATTGATATCAATTGTATCGCTCCCGGTCCGGTTAATACCCGTCTTTTGGATGAGGCTCTTGCGGCTGGTGAGGATATGGTGGGTAAAGAAAAGTATGAAGTCCTTTTGAAGCAGAAATCCGAAGGTGGCGTATCTCCCGAAAAGACAGCCGAGATATGTCTTTTTTTAGCCTCCGATGTTTCTAACGGTTTAACCGGCAAGTTTTTAAGCGCGGTATGGGATAAATATAGTGAATGGGATAAAGAAGAAATAGAAAAAATAAGTCGGAGCGACGCTTTTACTTTGAGAAGGACCAAATGGGAAAAATAATTAATGTTGGTATTGTTGGAGCCGGGCTTATTGGCAATAAACGAGCTTTAGCTATTCGTGTAGTTCGCGGTGCCCGTCTAGTTGCGGTAGCAGATGCAGCGTATGTCAGAGCTAAGGATTTTGGCGCGGTACATCATTGCGAGGTTATGCGTCGATGGCAGGATTTGGTGCGAAGGGACGATATCGATGTTGTAATTGTGGCTGTGCCCAATAAATTCATCGTCCCCATCGTTACTACGGCATTAGCTCATAAAAAACACATTCTTTGTGAAAAACCATTTGGCAGAACTAGTCGCGAATCATTACAAATGCTAAAAGCAGCCCGTCGTTACCATCGATTGGTTATGGTTGGTTTTAATCATCGTTTTCATGGCGCGATAGCTAAAGCTAAACAATTAGTTGACCGAGGATATATTGGGAAATTGCTTTTTATTCGTGCTCGTTACGGGCACGGTGGACGTTTGGGAATGGAGAAAGAATGGAGATTCAATAAGAAAATATCGGGTGGGGGTGAGCTATTGGATCAAGGCATTCATATTATTGATCTTTGTCGATGGTTTGTGGGCAGTGATTTTAAAAATGTTTACGGTAAATGTGAAACCAAATTTTGGAAGACTAAACTTGAAGATAATGCTTTTGTACTTATGAAGGGTAAGAACGTCACCGTGTCATTTCATGTGAGTACGACTAATTGGAAGAATATTTTCTCCTTTGAAATCTTCGGCGATTGGGGGTTTCTTGTTATTGAAGGTAAGGGAGGAAGTTATGGTGAAGAGAAGTTGATTGTCGGTAAGCGAAGAATTAAGTTTGGTCAGCCTATAACCAAAAAAATTGTTTTCTCACGAGATGTGAGCTGGGAAGCGGAATGGACAAATTTTTTGTCCGCATTAAAAGGCAAGAGCAAGATAATTGGTGACGCCATTGATGGTTTTAAAGCCAATCAGATTGTTGAAGCGATTTATAAATCATCGCGTCTTGGAAAACCGATCAAAGCGAATTAAGAGACTTTCCGAACTTTGACAGATTGGTTTAATATGGGGTAATCTAGAAATACTCTTATGCTCAAGAAAGTTCATGAGTTGAACGTCAAAATATTCGCTGATGGAGCGGAAAAAGCGAGCATGGTAGAACTCGCCAAATCACCGCTCATTAAGGGTTTTACAACTAATCCGACACTTATGCGTAAGGCGGGCATTGTCGATTATGCGGGTTTTGCGAAAGACATCCTTTCGGTTATAAAAGATAAACCAATTTCATTCGAGGTTTTTTCAGATGATTTCAGAGAAATGGAGCGGCAAGCCAGAATTATTACGGCATGGGCGCCGAACGTATACGTTAAGATTCCCATTACGAATACTAAGCGCGAGTCATCTTTTGATTTGGTAAAAAAATTAGCTGATGACAACATTAAGCTTAATGTGACGGCGATGCTCACTCTTCAACAAGTAAAACATATAAGCCGCGCGTTTGCGCCAAAAGCGCCCGTGATAGTCTCGATTTTCGCTGGCCGTATCGCTGATACTGGTGTCGACCCCATGCCTATCATGAGAGAAGCTAAAGCAATCTTAGCGTCACAGAAAAACGTTGAACTTCTTTGGGCCAGCCCTCGCGAACTTTTGAATATTTATCATGCCGATGAAGTTGGTTGTGATATTATTACGGTCACTCCGGAAATTTTAAAGAAAATAGAAAAAGTTGGATTTGATCATCACGAACTTTCCGTTGAAACAGTCAAAATGTTTTATGACGATGGTCAGAAGGTCGGTTACACACTTTATGAGGCTTAAATTATGTACGGTGATTATATAAATACATATCTCGCTGAGGTTAAAGAGATCGTAGATAAGATTGATCGTAAGGCTATTCACCAGGCAATTGAAATACTGAAAAACGTTAGGGATAAAAAAGGCCGCCTTTTTATTCTTGGCGTAGGCGGTGGTGCCGCGCATGCGAGTCATGCGGTCAATGATTTTCGAAAACTGGCCAGTATAGAAGCTTATACTCCGGTTGATAACGTTGCTGAGCTGACCGCTCGTGTTAACGACGACGGATGGCATACTGTTTTTGCGCGGTGGCTTCAGGGGAGCTCCATAAACGTAAACGATGCGGTGTTGGTGTTTTCGGTTGGTGGCGGTAATGCGGAAAAAAATATCAGCATGAATATCGTTCATGCTTTGGATGTTGCGAAGAATGTCGGCGCAAAAGTAATCGGCGTTGTTGGTAGAGACGGCGGACATACCAGAAAAGTTGCCGATGCCTGTATTTTAGTTCCGGTGGTGAATGAATCTACCGTGACGCCTCATACCGAGAGCTTTCAAGCGGTTGTTTGGCACTTAATAGTTTCTCATCCGAACTTCCGTGTACAGGAAGGAAAGTGGGAATCCGTAACTCACAGTGTCTAAGAAAAAAGCCATTTTTTTAGACCGCGACGGGACGATTATACGCCACGTTGATTTACCTCATCGTGCGGAAGATTTGCGTTTATTGCCGGGGGTAGCCGACGCAATTAAAACTTTTTCCAAGCTCGGTTTTATAAATATAGTAATATCCAATCAGCCGGTCGTGGCGCGAGGACTAATAAACTTGAAGGAAGCAGAGGCATTGGATCGTTATGTGATAATTCAACTTGCTCGGCGTAAGGCTGTTATTGATGCCGTGTATCGTTGTCCTCATCATCCTAAAGCAACGCTTAAAAAATACCGTCGTCGTTGTCGTTGTCGGAAGCCCGGAACAGGTATGTTTATCAAAGCAATCAAAAAATTTAAAATAGACACCAAACAAAGTTTTATGATCGGCGATTCAATCATTGATGTAGTGGCGGGTTGTCGGGTTGGTGTAAAAACAATTCTTGTAAAAACCGGACCAGGACATGCGAGACTTGATAAACTTTATAACGCAAAACCGGATTTCTTCGCGCATTCTTTAAAAGAAGCTGCTTCTATTGTGAGAAAAATAAATAGAAAAGTTTAAAGCCGCATCAAATGACGCGGCTTTGTATTATGGTTTGCTGTGATCTTGATCAATCGGTACTTGATACGTTCCGTTAAGAAACGCTTGAACACCTCTATCTTCACGTTTCATGTTCCGATCAAACGCTTGTGAAGATATCATATTTCTAACGTGCCGTGCATAGCGTGATGACTGCTCGAGCAATATTTCTTCGCTCTTAAAAAATTTCACTACTAACGGATATTCTGAGTATTTTTTTTCTTTAAAGAGAGTATCAATAAATACTCGAACCCGTTTCATGTGGACACCGATCGTAACGATTCCGATGTCTTCCATTTCACGTTCAATCGCGAGGTTCAGAATATTTTGAAGTTCTCGGAGGGTGTTTGAGGGCAATCCCGGAAGTTTTTCGTCGGGTACACCGCCGTAGAGTTCGATTTCGGCCGGAATTATACAGCCGTCGTCTTTCAGCCGTTTAATGAACTCGTCTTTCATTACCGCGCCTTCAGGCGGGCCATTTATTGTTCGGAGATACTTTGACCGCGTACCGTAGGCAAAAACAACTATTCTCGGTCCATGTTTCTTAAAGAGTTTAACGCCAGAGATTACGTTGGCATTACCGCCACCGATAAGACATCGCGGATCATCGTCGTCTACCGGGATTCGTACTGGCAGATGCGCGCCGTCTGAGTCGCATGTTTCAAGGAGAGCAGTGGTTTTCCAGCGGAGTGTACCGTCGTTTTGAGGCACCAGATACGTCCCTCGTCCAAGAATTGCTAAGATGTCAAGCATTCCTTAAATTCCTTATGAAGTTTTTTGACAATATTACTATTAATTATTTTAGCATTAAATTGAGTTTTTGTCAAAATCAAGATTGTTGTGGTAAAGTGACTAGTATGTTTATGCAAGCAGTGATTCTTTCGGCTGGCCTAGGAACGCGTTTACGGCCTCTTACCGATATCATGCCGAAACCGATGATCCCGATCGACGGGAAGCCGATGCTCGAACAAAACATTTTAAGGTTTAAGAAATTCGGCGTGCGAGAGTTTTTCATCAATCTCCATTATCTGCCAGATGCAATCAAGAGCTATTTCGGCGATGGATCAAAATTAGGTGTAAAAATTCGGTATTCACTAGAGTCGGAAATTTTAGGCACTGCCGGAGGCTTAAAAAAATTTGAGCCGCATCTTGATACGAATTTTTTTCTTATGTATGGGGATATTTTGAGCCTTGTTAATTACATCAAACTTTACGATTTTTCTACGATGAAGTCCGATGTAATCGGTGTGCAGCGGGTTGGTAAAACCTCATATCGAGCCGACGCGGATTTAGTTGAGCTCGATAATAATAAAAAATTTGTTGCAGTACACGCTAAAGGAGAACCAGAAAAACAAATTGATTACTACGCCATGCGGGGCATTTTTATTTTGAATAAGCGTATTATGAAATATATTCCCGAAAATACTTATTATGAAATTGGCAAACAGCTTATTCCGGACGTTATGAAGCGCGGCGAAGCATTTTACGGATATGAATGCGATGAATATTCAAAAGGCATTGATACAATGGATAAATATAAGGAAGCAGAGGAGTATTATAAGAAGCATAAAGAAGGTTAGAAATGTACGAAAATTAAGATAATCCCTCCAAAGTCATGGGCTTGGAGGGATTATTTTTGAATTATTCACACTTCTTCGTTCAAGTTGCGAATCAATGCAGGGATATTTATTTCGCGCCAATCTACAAATACGCGTATGGCGCCAGCTTCAAGTAATGGGATTATGGCGCGCGGATGTTTGTAGACAGTGAGTCCAATAACCGGAGATCCAGCTGCTATTGCAGCCTGTACCCCTCGTACCGAATCCTCCACTACTAATTGTTCCTCTGGTTTAATACTCATGCGTTTGGCGGTTTCAAGGAAGATGTCAGGATGCGGTTTGTGTCTTATGGTGCTACCTGGTTCTACGAGCACAATTCTTTCAGGTTCAAATTGCTTATCGAGTCCAGAATTTAGAATATAAAACCATGCTTCATTGAGAGACGTTGATGAACCGATTGTGGTTTCAAGTCCCCAGCCTCTTATTTCTGCCAGCGCTGTTAGAAAGCCAGGTCTTGTGTCGATGTGAGTCAGTTTATTGAAGAGTTCTCGGAAATACATGCGTTGGCGTTCCAATATTTCTTTTGGATTCAATCGTCCGTCGCTCAATGCATGTATTTGCTCGGCGATTTTTTCACTTGGTCCGCCGATCAGATTAGGAATTTTCTTAAAAGCTTCATCTAATGTAAGTTCAACTCGGGCGTCTTTAGCCGCCAAGAGATGTGCTTTGTGGTGTCCTTCTCGTTCGAATTCAACGAGTGGGCCTTCGAGGTCAAACGCTACTCCTTTTATCAATTATTAACTTCCTTTCTTAGAGTAAAAATAACGCCACAGAGATTATGCCAGTTACAAGGGCTAGAATTTTTTGTGGCGGGAATGCTTCACCGTAAAAGATTGCTGCGCCGACATTCGTGAGAGTGAGTTGGACAATAACAATAATGAAG
>JACRFG010000007.1 GCA_016234345.1 Candidatus Jorgensenbacteria bacterium | reverse complement strand
TGTTTGCTTTAGCTTTCATTGTATTTTGTTTGAATCGTCGGTGGGGGGTTTGGTTTATGAGCGGCGCGTTACTTAATGGTTTGGCTCGAGTTTTTGTCGGAGTTCATTGGCCTAGTGATATTGCTGGTGGAATAATAGTAGGTTTATTATCGGCATTTGTTATAACTAAATTAGTGCCCGTTTTTTCAGACGACGTGCCGAAAGATATTACTTCGAATATTCAAAAACAAGAAGTGACTAACTAAAAACCCCGATCAATCAAGTCGGGGTTTTTAGGTGAAGAAGCTAAGTATCTTTAATTTAATTCGTTCTACTTCGCCGGCATCAAGATTGTCCGCAAAGTTCAATTTTAGTTGGCGTACAGTTCTTTCGGCTTCGGCTTTGGAGATGCCGCCGGTAATGAATCGGCTGAATGCTGCTTTTACATACTCCCGTTCTTGTGGAGAAAGGGCAGTAATTTGGTGGAGTAAAGTATTCAGCTTTTCTTTTGAGAGCGATTTGCTGGATGAAAAACTAAAAAGACTCATAAGGATATTATTATACCATAAATATTTTATATGAAAATAAGCCGCTTTTAAAAGCGGCTTATTATATTAAAATTCTAGTCTTTGAGTTTAAATCCTACGCTAAACACTGTTTGCGGCGGTAAATTTTTGCACGTTTCGTATTCTTCTTCGATAAGATTCAGCGTCAGCCTATAAAAAGGACAGGGAAGCGGTGATGGATGTATGCCGTCTCCGCCGCCGGGAGATTTAAGTTTTAAAATCATATTCATTTCTTTGTGGTGCGATGGTGGTATCCAATGTATTTGAGGCGATTGGTGTTCATTTTTATTGAGTGATTCAATGAGCAAATCGTCATCGGTTAGTTTTTGTAAGCTCGGCGTTCCATTCTCTTCGAGTGGCAGTTCTTTAGCTGTGAATGTACAGACCACGATTCGTCCGATGAGAGCGAATGACATCTGGAGAGAGTGTCTGACAATAGTTTCAACATCAAGATTCAGTATTGAGTCATCATCATGTCTGTACGATGAAAGATCTTCGAGTACCATTTTGTACGGAGCGTTTGTGGCCCTCGTACCTGTAAATTCAGAAATTCCTAGCTCTTTTACGAGTTCCAACTATTACTCCTTTTCTTTGTTCAGTTACCGTAATTGAGGGTATGACAGAATCGGATAGACGTCAATATATTAAGATATTTTTAGATTGCGTAAGACTTATATTTTAGTTTTGATTTCGATTGTCCCGTCAGGTTTTCTAATGTGATACCTCGGTTCGTTGGGGTCAACTCTTTATTTCTTATCCTCGTCTAACCGACGGAATGAATCAAAAATATCATGGGCAATTTCGTATTGTTTTTTATCCAAGCGATATCCACTCATGGAAAACACTAGATCAGAATTCTTAACTCTTTTGTATATCGAGAACCATCGATATGTGCCAAAATCTTTAAATGCGTTTACTACCAAATCACCATTGATTTGAGCTTGAGTTCGAAAAAATTCCTTATCATTTTTATCTACACCAACGATCAACGGAGTGCTCTGAGACAATGAAAATTCTAACTCTGTGCTATCATTTGCCCCTTCAGTAACAAAGTAGCCAAAAAAATCGACATGTGCTCTTCCATACGGATCAACATATCTCCAATCATGAACATCCTTAGCCCAATAACCCAGTGGCAAATCAATTTGAAAACCCTCAACTATAACCCTCGTGCCTCGTTCATGCTTTTCAGTTATAAATCCGTCATGAAATATGATTTCCACAACAGATTTTTTACTGCTCCCACAAGCGATAAAAAATAAACTTAACAAAACAAACGCATACCGATACATTTCCCAATCTCCTTACATGTTTATAGAAAATGCTATCTTTAAGATAGCATTTTCTTATAATCGAATCAAATTTGTGGGTGTGAAAGGAATCCCTGCCTGCCCGTCGGCAGGTCTGTCTTACCTGCCCGCCGCTTTGCGGCGCGGCTCTGTCCGAACGAGAAGTTTCTATCTGTGCCCGGGGTGGGGGTCGAACCCACATGACCTTGCGATCACAGGATTTTGAGTCCTGCGCGTCTGCCAATTCCGCCACCCGGGCGGTAATGTTATTGATAATGACATAAAAAAGAGGTAGGGTAAAGATAATGGCTCGCGTTATTGCAATCTGTAATCAAAAAGGAGGAGTTGGAAAAACCACCACAGCGATGAATTTATCGGCTTACCTTGCTATGCAGAGCAAGAAGACTTTGCTCATTGATTTCGACCCGCAGTTCAACGCTACAGTGGGAGTTGGTGTAATGCATGCTCCTCATGAAACTATTTATCACATTCTTCTTGCCAATCAAGAGCCGATTAATGCTATTAAGCCAACCTATCTGTCCAATTTTGAGATGGTACCGGCTTCGGCTGATCTTGCCGGTGCTTTGATTGAGCTGGTGAATCTGCCTGATCGTGAATTGTATCTCCGGAAATTTGTTGATCTAATGCGACCACGCTATGATTTTATACTTGTTGATCTCGGACCTAGTCTGAATCTTCTCACAATCAACGGTCTTCTTGCGGCCGATGAAGTTTTGATTCCGATACAATGCGAATATTTAAGTCTCGAGGGTTTAGATCAGCTTTTGAATACTATTGAACTTGTAAAAACCAATCTTGAACACCCTTTAAAAGTAGTGGGGGCGGTACTCACAATGTATGATAAACGCGAGAAATTATCGCGGGAAATCGCAAAAGAAGTCAGGCGACGTTTTCCATACCGGGTTTTTGATGTTGAAATACCGCGTTCGGTTGCTTTGGCTGAAGCACCACATGTGCGTAAACCGATCATGCTTTATGCTCCTCAGAGTTCTGGCGCTTTAGCCTATGAAAGATTAGCTAAAGAGATTGTTGGAGACTTAGAACAACCCAGTGAAACTGAATCTCAAGCTCAAAAACCAGAAGTTCCTATTATCCAAGTATAATAATTGGGTTATCCACAGTTGATATTTGTTTTTTAGATGTTATGATTGTTTCCGGTTTTGTATCCAAATGAAAATGTTTGTACGGGATGAGTCAAGTGTCCGGCCGGCATGAGACAAATTTCGTCATCGTCGTAATTTGGCCGCAAGCTACGTACGTGTACGTTTTCAATATAACAGAGGAATGCGTTAGATCTTTTCGTAGAACATAACACTTCGTACTTTCGAGTTGCTCTTTCTTATTATTAATCATCAAGAAAATTTACTCGAAGATTTAAACATGAAGAAATTGATCTACGACAGGACTATCGCGCCTCTGTTTTATTGTTTTTATGAACGCTTAAAATCTTTACATATACGTGGAAATTGAAGCCAAAAAATAGCTTCTTTTTAAGAAATTTTTAGAGTAAAATTATGGTATGTCCGGTCGCGGCTTAGAGGCCTTGATTCCAAAAAAGAATACTAGCGTTCAAACCGAGGTTAACCGTGCGGTGTCATCCAATTCTTCGCCCGCGCCGATTTTTTCTCCTAGGACTCCGCCCGTGTCGCAATCGTCAACATCTCCCAAGACTTATGAGAGTAAAAGTCATCCGATCTCTTATACGCCTCAAGCTTTTCATCCCGAACCGTTGCCTAACGAACCTTCCGGTACTTTTACTGAAGACTCGATTCGTTATACAACTCATGCGTGGAAGGTGTATCCGCCGATCCACCAGCCCAAGAAAGATTTCACTCCCAGCGAATCTATTTTTCATATTGAAGTAGATAAAATTAAGCCAAATCCGTATCAACCGAGGCACGAATTTAATCCGGAAGGTATCGAAGAATTAGCCCAATCAATAAGAGAGTTTGGGATACTGCAGCCTTTAGTTGTATCGAAGTCTGTAAAGGAAACGGAAGTCGGTACATACGTTGAGTATCAGCTTATAGCCGGCGAACGAAGATTATTGGCTGCTAAACGGGTGGGGCTTGAACGGGTGCCGGCTATTGTAAAAACCGTTGATCTCGAACGGGCTAAACTCGAGATGGCTCTCATCGAAAATATCCAGAGAAGTAATTTAAACGTTTTAGAAGCAGCTAAAGCTTATAGTAGACTTCAGGACGAATTCGGATTGACTCAGCGGGAGATCGCAACTAGGGTTGGGAAGAGCCGAGAGGTTGTAGCCAATGCAATGCGCCTTCTTAATTTGCCTGGCGATATCCAAGTGGCTTTAAGCCAGGGTAAAATCAGCGAATCTCAGGCTCGTGCTCTTTTGAGCATGGATAACATAAAGCAAACGGAACTTTTTAAAGAGCTTTTAGATAAAAAATCAACGGTACGAGAACTGCGTCAAAAAGCTTTAGTATCTCATGACCCGCAGGTACGTTACTGGGAGAACAAATTTGAAGAAAAACTCGGGGCTCCGGTCAAAGTGGTTAAACACGGAGACCGCGGTAAAGTTGTGGTTCATTTTTATTCAAATGAAGAATGGCAAAATATCATCGACAATTTATTGGGTGATGTAAACGATTAGCGAGACAATAATAGATCAATAAATCCTAGTAGATTTCTACAAGCCGTTTTTAACGGTTAAATTTATAACTTATTTCGCGGGTGCCGGGTATTTTCTTTATTTTGACTAATGCTCTTTCGAGTCTGTCCTTAGAAATAGGTTCGCATTTGGCTGTCACACTCGAAAATTTATGTCGATGATCGGTTGTACTCGTAAGATGTGTGATGTTGATTTTTAAATCTCCGAAAGCCGCGGTTATGTCTTTTAGATAGCCGGGCCGATCTTCGTTTACTATTTTGAATTCAATGTGTGATTCATCTTTTTTATCAAGGTTATGATCTTTATCTTGGAGAGCGCTCCGTATTTGTTTTTTGGCCAGAGATGTTTTGGCAAATCTGAGCCAATCTTTTGAAGGTTTTCGTCCGCGTTGCGTGATTATTTCAACCAAATCGCCTGACTGTAGTTCGTAGTCCAAGGGTACAATTTTGCCGTTGATTTTGGCGCCCACGCAAGCATTACCGACATCACTGTGAATTTGATAGGCAAAATCTATAGGCGTTGCACCGGTTGGCAGATCAACTACGTCATTGTGGGGCGTTATAACAAAAATACGGTCCTTAAAGAAATCTATTTTGAGCGATTCGATAAAATCTTTTTGGTTGGTGAAAGCTTTTTGCCAGTTTCGCAGCTGTTCGATCCAAAGAAGTTCGCGTCGGCTTCGGACTCCTAGCCAGTTCCGCGCATGCTCTTTGGAACTTTTGATTTGTTGATATGCCCAGTGAGCAGCGATTCCGAGTTCATCTTCCTCGTGCATTTCTTGGGTCCGTATTTGGAATTCGGTTATTTTATGATCGGTACAGAATACGGTGGTGTGTAAACTTCGATAGCCATTAGGTTTAGGCCGTGCAATGTAGTCTTTTATACGGCCGGGCAAGGGCGACCATTCTTGGTGGATAATACCGAGTACCGTATAGCATTCTTCAACAGTGTTTACGATAATGCGCATAGCCACGAGGTCATAAATTTTATCTAGCTGCATGTCGTATCGGAGAAGTTTTTTATAGAGACTGGAGTAACGTTTGGCTCGAGAATCTATTTGGCTGGTTTTTATATTATGACTTTCAAGAAGTTTGGCTACCGTTGGTTTTATCTTTTCGCCGTAGGCTTGGCGTTCCTCGTAGAGTTCGGTCACGTTATCGATAAGCCATTCGTATTCTTCTGGATAGAGATAGGGGAATGCTAAATCCTCGAGTTCGCCGGAAAGCTTTTGCATTCCCAAGCGGTAGGCGAGCGGCGCGTATATTTCGGTGGTTTCCCAAGCCAATGCTTGTTGGCGTTCTCTGGGCAGATATTGAAGTGTCTGCATGTTATGAAGACGGTCGGCTAGTTTAATAATGATTACACGTAGATCTTTACTGAACGAGACAATGAGTTTGCGGAGATTTTCAATATTGGGATCCTTTTTGGGATATTGGATCGTGTCGAGTTTGGTTAGTCCATCGACAAGAAAAGCAACTTCCTGCCCAAACATTTTTTCTATTTCTTTGTGGGTGTATTTAGTATCTTCCACTACATCATGGAGCAAGGCGGCTGCGATTGACGATTCATCAAGACGCCAGTTGGCCACGGTTTCGGCAACGGTCAGGCAGTGGGTGATATAAGGGTCGCCATTTGCTCTTTTAGCGTCTTTATGAGCCTCTTCTGCGAATATGTAGGCTTTTTGTGGCAGACTGGCAACGTTATAGATTTCAAGCCATTTAGGCATGGTCATCTTTATATTGTAAGCCCGTTTTCTTTTTTAGTGGAGAGGAAGGATAGGTGTCTCTAAATGCAATTTATTGTTGTGGAATTAGGCTCTTATGTTATTGTGAAACTACGACTAACTAACAAATAATGCCATGTTGAACGATCTAGTGTTAAATATTGCGCCATTCGTAGAACAGTACGGCGCGATTGCCGTATTTGTACTTGCGATTGTCGAAGAGATCATTGCCCCGATTCCTTCATCGATTGCGCTTATGGCCGCAGGTTTCTTCCTTTTACCAGCGTCTCCTAATTTTTTGGAACTTATTGTCACACTTTTCTTCAGATTAGTTTTGCCTGGTGCTTTTGGCTTGACCATCGGCTCGTTTCTTATTTATTCTGTCGCATATGTCGGTGGTGAACCGCTTATACGTAAAATAGGTCGGAGATTTGGAGTTTCTTGGAATAAAATTGAAGCCGTACGTGAAAAACTTAGTTCCCATTCAATTGATGAGTGGATTATTTTTGGACTCCGTTCAATACCCATCGTTCCTAATGTTTTAGTCTCTTTAGGTTGTGGGTTGATACGCTATCCTTTGCGCGGTTTTTTAGTGCCGACATTTTTTGGATCTGCGGTTCGAGCTCTTTTGATGGGTTTGATTGGTTGGTCTTTTGGTGAAGCGTATAGCGTTTATGCCACAGAGATCGCTCAAATTGGCAATTATTTTCTTGCGATAAGTATGGTGGTCGTGTTTATAATCGGAATATGGTTGTTGGTGAAGCGTAAAAAAACTATGAAATAAGGCATAAATTGGGCTTTTTAATCGTTTTTTTAGTTGTTTTTAGGATAAAATAATGCTAGATTATAGATAGCCGAGGCGGGCTATTTTTGTTCTCGGTTATATATAAAAAACATGGCTGAATCTAAAAATAATCCCTCATATCAAGCCAAAGATATTTACGTATTGGAAGGATTAGAGCCGGTTCGTAAACGGCCAGGTATGTATATTGGTTCAACCGGCGTCGATGGACTTCACCATTTGATTTGGGAGGTGGTTGATAATTCTATCGATGAAGCTATGGCTGGTTATGCCAAGAATATTAAAGTGGAAATTTTAAAGGGGAATCGTGTGGCGAT
>JACRFG010000061.1 GCA_016234345.1 Candidatus Jorgensenbacteria bacterium | reverse complement strand
TAACGATTCTATCTTCGAGCGAATGGAAACTGATCACAGCCACCCGACCACCAACGCTTACGATATGGCTAAGATTACGAAGAACTGATTCTAAATTCTCAAGTTCCCTGTTCACATAAATACGCAAAGCTTGGAACACTCTCGTCGCCGGATGCAATCTGGTACGTCTTACCGTCATTTCAATTATCCGCACGAGATCTCCGGTAGTTTGAATAGTCATACGTTTCCTTGACGTTGCGATAACCCGTGCTATCGATTTGGCATAACGCTCTTCCCCATATTTGATAAAGATCGAAGAGAGTTCCTCTTCTCCTAATTTATTAATTACTTCGGCTGCAGTCATTATTTTTGAATCCGGATCATATCTCATATCCAATGGCTCGTCGCGCAAAAAACTAAATCCTCGTCCTTGCGCTTCTATCTGTTCTCGAGAAAAACCCAAATCGAGTAATAAGCAGTCGGCAAGATTCATATTTTTATTTTTTAAAATATCCGGAAGATCAGCATAATTACCTTGTTCGATTATTATTCTGGTTGTCTCTCCCAACAAGTTGAACTTATGTTGTAGCCTTTCTACTGCGTTCTTGTCGCGATCAATGCCAAGAGCCGTACCCTTCGACCCTATTCTTTGAACAACGAGAGCAAAATGTCCGCCGCTACCGGCCGTAC
Source organism: Candidatus Jorgensenbacteria bacterium (assembly GCA_016234345.1). Taxonomy (GTDB): domain Bacteria; phylum Patescibacteriota; class Minisyncoccia; order UBA6257; family GWB1-50-10; genus JACRFG01. Next base: position 15,019 of record JACRFG010000061.1, on the reverse strand, counting down.
CATCAATAAAAAATTCTCCCGGCTGCGGATTCAAAACTCCTATCACTTCGTTTAAAAGAACGGGTTCGTGGGAACGACTCATACCTAAATCCCCAGCTCTCCCAATTTTTCTGCTATTTCATCCGAAGCCGATTCAGTTTTGGCTTTGTAGTCACTCCAAAGTTTAGCATCCCACACCTCCACTCGATTAAAGAGTCCGGCAACAATCGTCTCTTTAGAAAGGTCGGCATATGTACGCAAATAATCTGGAATAAGAATACGACCTTGCTTATCAAGCTCTACATCCATTGCGCCAGCGAGCATTAAACGAACAAAAGCTCGCGAGTTAGCTTGCGCGAGCGGTAATTGAACTAATTTACCGACTAAATTCTCCCATTCTTTTCTGCCGAAAATAAAAAGACATCGGTCTAAACCTCTCGTGATAATGGTTCCAGATTCGAGTTTGTCACGAAACTTGACTGGTATTGCCAATCGACCTTTTGTATCTAACGTATGTTTGTATTCACCAAGAAGCATAGATGTTATCCCCAGAAGTGGGGGTTATCCCCATAGTTATCCACAATTCCCCACTTACATAAACAATTATACCACTTAACAGAAAATAAAAAATCCGCTGAAAATTTATTAAACGTATTAAAAATCGTTTTATTCTCTATCTTTTTTATTTTTAGGACGAGGTTTTATGCACAGATTATTAACTCGCCTCTTTTAGGGGTAAATGAGCTTATACACGACAAATGAAAAAGCGCTGCTTTTAAACAAAGTAGCGCTCATGATAATAACTATACTCACTGACCCTTTTGACCGGCCAGTCGCACAAACTCTAACGTCTTATCTTTTTCTTTAATCACCTACTCGGGACCGACTTTCTTGCCGTTCACGAGCGTTTCAGCTTTAGCATCGATGTTAAGCAGTCCTAAACAGGTGAGTACCGCGAACTGTTACGAAATATTTTTTATTTTCAAATAATTTTTGAGTGAGCTTTTAAAGCCGCCGGTATATTTTTTATTATCCATATCATTCTGCATATCGCGCCAAACATCCATCGGATTTTGCCAAAACACTCTCCGCATTTCTTTATAATTGACGGCCTGCGGCTCTCCGCGATATTCAAAAAATCTATACATATGTCTCACTTTATTACCCGTATGAGATTCTGTATCGTAAGAAATCGAAGCTGATAATAATTCTTTAAGCGCTACGTTTTTAATATCTAACTCCTCGGTCAGTTCCCTCTTCGCTGCGCTTTCATATGTTTCCCCCGGATCAACATGTCCAGCCGAAGAATGATCAAACCTACCGCTCATCCGTTCCTGTACTAATATCTCACCACGCTCATTAACGACATACACAACCGCAATCCTGTGTAGCAACCCTTCCTCATGCGCTTTACTTCTCGGTATTTCACCGATAACAACATCGTTCTCATCAACCCAAATTACAGTATCCATGCTTTATGATATCCCTTTAAATTCGGTACTCTACGATAACAAAAAGATGCTCATTACCCCGACAAGAAACACCACAAGCCACGCCAACGTGGCAAACAGTAAGATAAGCGCTTCCTTTTTAAAACCATTAATGTATAAAAATATGGGTTTCCCTAAAACCAAAAGTCCGGTGATTGAAGCCGAAACAACAAACAAAAGGAGCATAAAAAGCGGAACGAGTATGCCAACTTCTTCTCCAAAAATTGCTTTGTTGTTAAACATGATCGAAGCAACCAAAAAAACATATATAAAAACACCGGCCGCATGCAACAAGCTCCTTATAAAATAATCTGATTTTTTCATAGTGGACTACTTTTGTATTTAATTAGAACTACCTACAAACCGAACTAATGGAATGGGCTTGAATTACCTTAACGCATCCCCACTACTCACATGGAAATGCAAATGTTTGGAGTCCTGATACTTTCCAAGATTAGTCAAAATTCTTGCTGCGCCCTCTTCTTTTTCTACTTTTTTAGCAATAGTTCGTATAACTTCTAACATCTCACTAATTATAACATCATCCCCTTTTTCTCTGTTTGTGAATGAAGAAATATGCTTCTTTGGCACTATGACAATATGTACAGGCCAAGACGGACGAGTATGATGATAAGCAAGAATATTTTCACTATCATATTCTTTTTTAAGCATTGAAGTATCTTTCAATGCAACATCGCAATAAAAATCATTTCCTGTGTATTCCATATTAGTTCAAACTATATCAAATTTGTGAACGATGCAGGGAACCCGCAACCATTTGGTGGGCGTTGCAGGGATTGAACCTGCGGCCTTTGCAATGTGAATGCAACGCTCTACCACTGAGCTAAACGCCCTCGTCTAAATAAAATAAAACAAAAAAGCGCCGTCTGCAACGGCGCTTTTTGTTACTGAAGTTCAACTGTTGCACCAACTGTTTCGAGCTTTTTCTTCAACTCTTCCGCATCCTCTTTCTTCAAACCTTGCTTTAGAACCTTGGGCACACCTTCAACGATATCTTTGGACTCTTTAAGGCCCAAACCGGTAATCTCCTTAACGGCCTTAATGACATTGATTTTCTGATCACCACTCGCTTTAAGAAGCACATCCCAAGTTGTTTTCTCTTCGGCTACGCCACCGGCTGCACCTGCGCCCGGGGCCGCTACGGCCATTGCCGAAGCCGAAACTCCAAACTTCTCTTCCAAAGCTTTAACCAAATCCGAAAGCTCAACCACCGTCATTGATTCTATTTTTTGAATTAAATCTTGAAATTTTTCCATAGCAAAACTTTTTGAAATCTTATTATCTGATTATTTTTGTTCGACCATTTGAGATTTCTGTTTTAAGACAAACAATAATTTACGAATAGGAATGGTCAACATCCCCACAAGCTGCCCCAAAAGCACTTCCCGCGGCGGAAGCTGACCAAAACGTATAACATCGGCGCTCTTGGTAAACTGCATAGCCTTAACATCAAATCCGCCAAGAATCTTAAATACGTCCTTCCTTTGCTGTCTAGCAAACTGATAAACCACGCTCGATGTTTCCACCATATCTTTAGGTGAAAATACAACACCGGTCTGACCCTTAAATTCGTCAGGATCAAAAACCATACTCTCCTTACCTAATATAATCTTTAGCAAACGCTTCTTCACAACATGAAACACACCACCCATAGAACGGACCGTCTTTCTCAATGAGTTCATCTCATTGGCAGTAAGCCCGGTGAAATCGGTCAATATCACCGTTTCGCTTTTCTTTAAGTCTATAGCAGCTGTTTCAACTACTTGTTCTTTTTGTATTTTAGTTTTAGGCATACGAAATTTAATTTAACTGAACGAAACAACAAAATCGAGAAATAAAAAACTGCGGTTTCCCGCAGACAGTAAATAAGGTTTTTGGCCTTTATTCCTAGGTAGGATTTATGCCCCGTAAAACTCGGAACACCTACTGTCTACGGATTTGATTTATAATAGTCGCTTACATATTTTTGTCAAGCAATTACATAAATCCATAAAATAAATGAGGATGCTTGATATTTCCACTATTTTATCTTTGCCTCAAAAATCACGCATATGCGTGATTTTTGAAGACATAGCCATAATACCTCCTATTACAATACATTTTCAGATATAAAACGGACTTAAAAGTGGAAGAAATATATCGGTTATTATATACTGCATCTCATGACAGATATGGAACACGTCCGTCATTCATTAGCCCATCTTTTGGCAGCGGCGGTTTTGAAAAAATTCCCCAAAGCCAAGCTCGGTATCGGACCCGTCATCGAAAACGGCTTTTACTACGATTTCAAACTCCCCCGAACGCTTACCCCCGAAGATCTCAATGAGTTTGAGATAACAATACGCGAACTAATTAAGCGGGGTTTGCGTTTCTCCGGCAAAAAAATAACCAAAACGCAGGCAAAAAAACTATTTAAAGAACAGCCTTTCAAACTTGAGCTAATCGAAGAATTTTCAAAAGAAAAAAAGGAGCTTAAGGTTTACAAAACAGGAGATGTATTTTTGGATCTCTGCCGAGGCGGCCACGTAAAAAATACCAAAGAAATTAATCCGGATGGACTGAAACTGGACAAAATCGCCGGCGCCTACTGGCGGGGCAGCGAAAAAAATCCGCAACTTCAACGCATTTACGGCTTAGCATTTGAAACCAAACCGGAATTAAATGAGTACTTCAAACTCCAAGAAGAAGCCAAACGCCGTGACCACCGAGAAATCGGTAAAAGACAAAAGCTTTTTGCTTTTAACGACCTGGTTGGTACGGGACTACCAATGTGGCTCCCCAACGGCACTGTTATTAAAGAAGAAATAGAAAATTTTGCCAAAGAAATGGAGTGCAAGGCCAACTACTTACGCGTTTCCACACCGCATATTGCCAAAGAAGAACTCTTTAAAATGTCCGGACACCTTCCCTACTACGCTGACTCGATGTTCCCGCCGATGAAACTAGATGATGGCAATTATTACCTTAAAGCCATGAACTGCCCGATGCACCACTTGCTCTACAAATCCGAACCAAGAAGCTACCGCGATCTGCCACTCCGTTTAGCCGAATACGGCACAGTCTACCGAAACGAACTTTCGGGAACCCTAGCCGGCCTACTTAGAGTTAGGATGCTTTCCATGAACGATGCTCACATTTACTGCCGTGAAGACCAAATTGAAGATGAGTTTAAACGCGTACTAGCTCTTACCCTAGACTACTTCAAAGTATTCGGACTTACCAAATACTGGTTCAGACTTTCTCTTTGGGATCCGAAAAACAAATCAAAATATATAAACGAGCCGAAGAATTGGAAAGAAAGTGAAGAAAAACTTCGCAGATCGCTTGAACACTTAAACGTAAAATTTGTCGAAGCTAAAAACGAAGCTGCGTTTTATGGACCTAAAGTCGACGTGCAATATAAATCGTCTATCGGACGCGAAGAAACTATGTCGACTATTCAGCTGGATTTCGCAGCCAAAAAACGTTTTGATCTTACCTATCACGATCAAAACGGACAAATCAACAACCAAGTGTTCGTAATCCACCGAGCACCTCTCTCTACGCACGAACGTTTTATGGCGTTTTTAATCGAGCATTACGCCGGGGCATTTCCGCTATGGCTCTCGCCAATACAAGTGCGGATAATTCCTGTTGGCCGAGCTCACCGGCCATACGCCTATGAACTTTCGAAGCGATTTGAAGAACACGGCATAAGAATCGAGTTAACCCACGAACACGAAACTGTTGGTAAAGGCATTAGAGAGGGCGAACTTCATAAAATACCGTATTTGATCGTCGTCGGCGATCGAGAAGTAACAAGCCACACCGTAAGCATGCGTCAGAGAAGCGTAAAAGAAGTTGCCACGATGCCATTCGATAAATTTTTAGAAAAGATTGTAAAAGAAAAGAAAGAAAGAAAATAATAATTCAGCTCCGCCAAAAACGGAGCTGAATATTTTTATACAAACTATACTTTCACGCCGCGAGTCTTAAAACGCACAACAAGAATAGCTAAGTTGATACGGCGGAGTTCGGTAATAACGAAAAGGGATTCGCCTTCCGGTTCTCCGGCCGTTACGAATATAACCATAGGCAAACGTTTCAGACTAAGTTCGTGTTCTAGTACTTTGAAAGTCTGAACAAGACCATCAATCGGGCGCGTAGCCGAAACAGTAACTCGCTCTAAACGGTCTTGAAGCGGCCGTCGGACGCCGCCGATCCAGACAACTTGAGTTACAGGAAATTCCTTGCTATCAACCTTAGCGGCAATATCACCAAGGAAACGTTCCGCTTCACCGTTGCCAAAACCATGGCTGGCATCCACGATGAAAATCAAAGGAATCTTGGATAACCGTGGATACGCATCACTAACCGATCGAGGTTCTTCATTACTAAACAAAGAAATCCATAAGACTACGAATATCAGAACTATAAAGAGAAATCCCCAAAAACCACCTTGCTTCTCTGATGGAGTTTCAGCTGTTTGAACATTTTCATCCATGACTGGACCACTCCTTCCGAATTACTCCACTATAGTAATTACTATAAATAGCATAGCGCATAACAAAAATGTCTGTCAAAGTTATAATAAACGCATGGAACGAAAAATTATCGTAATCGTGGGCCCTACCGCAAGCGGCAAAAGTGATCTTGCTGTTCTGCTGGCCCGCAAATTTGGCGGCGAAATAGTTTCCGCGGATTCGCGCCAGATATATAAGGGCTTAGATATAGGCTCAGGTAAAATAACCAAAAAAGAGATGCAGGGCGTACCCCATCATCTCATCGATATAGCCAATCCTCGCCGTACGTTCACGGCTTTACAATATCAATATTATGCCCGGCGGACCATCCAAAAAATATGGCAACAAAACAAAACTCCTATTATCTGCGGCGGCACTGGTTTTTACATCCAAGCAGTAATCAACGGCCTTGTATTACCAGAAGTGAAACCGCAACGGAGATTCAGAGATAAACTAGACAAGAAAACAAATCAAGATCTTTTTCACCTTTTAATACGGAAGGATCCAGCCCGTGCACGTACGATTGATGCCAAAAATAAACGACGGCTCATACGCGCTCTTGAAATAGTAGAAACACTGGGCCGCGTACCGCCGCTTCGCTCAACGCCAATCGATGCCAAAATTTTAATGATCGGCATCTCCAAAAAAAGAGATGAGCTTAAAAAACTTATAAGCCAACGGCTCTTCTTCCGTCTTCACCATGGACTTATTAAAGAAGTGGAAAGACTTCATAAATCCAATATATCATGGAAACGACTTGAAAATTTAGGTCTCGAATATCGCTTTGTCAGTCATTATCTTCAAGATAAATCTGACCTAGCAACACTCAAAAGAGGACTTAATCGGGCGATAATAAATTATGCTAAACGCCAAATAACTTGGTTTAAACGGGACAAACGCATAAATTGGGTTACAAACCAGAAACAAGCCATGACTCTAACTCGCGATTTTATGGAAAACAATAAAGAGACGATATGAATCGTCTCTTTACGCATTAATCATTACTCGTTTCCAGTTTTATCCTGGTCGCCTGACTTATCCTTATCATCAGATTTCTTTCCGCCTTTCCTATTCCTTTTTCTTTTCGGAGGAGGCGGAGGGGCTATAAATGACAGAAGATCCGAAAAATTCTCCAAGCCCTGGCGAACCGCATGCATTGCATCGCCCTTAACTTCCTGCTCTAAAAGATGCAGTATCATCAAAAAAAGCATGAGTTGGTCCAACTCCGACCGAGATTCTTGTTGTTTCCAGAAAGAAAAAAGAACTTTGTGCCGCATTGCAGGATTAGCACGTGACATAATGTTCTTGAGCAACACCCACTCTTCTCGACAACCTTTAGCCATACCATCCTCATCTTGGTCGCGTATAGCCATCTCTGCTTCAAATTTTGCTTCCGGGCTTAAAGGCACCTCGAAAAGACTATCGGGTATCTGGCAATAAGGAATATGATCATCCTCCAAAATACAAGCAAGAACAACCACGGGGGTATCAACATCATCAAATCGGGCCATATATCGCCAGAGTTTTTCCGCTAATTCGGAGCACGAAGGATTGTCTCGAAGCCAATCATGAAACTCTCTGAGAGCATCTTCTATTATGGGTTCGAGTTCGTTGAAGCGTTCCCGTGAAATCTTTCTACCTTCCACAAACGACTTACTTAATGACATTGTCTTATAGAAACCGAGCACATAAGCCAAAAGCGATACTTGCTCGCTCTCTTTGCTCATTTTTATGGTTTCCAAGATTCTATCCGACCGTTCCATGAAATCTCTGCAACGGCCACCCATAACATCGGAAAGCAATATCTGCATTTGTTCCAACGAATAATCTTTCAATCCAATATATCCTTTCTCTGTATTATTTTTTATATGCAACGAACTATTTACAAACTAACACCCAAAAACAACATAAGTCAATCCAGCTGCTACGCCTGATAAAAATGAAACATGTTGAATTTAAAAAAGACGCTATTTAAAGCGTCTTGAATATTTTGTATCGATGCCGTACGAAAGCAACGATCCAACTCCTGAAAAGTAACAACATAGCTGCAAAAATTCCGATAAGAACGTAATAATCCTTGAGTATTCCCATTGAAAGCCAAAATACAATAAAGAAGAGGGTGGCGTCTGTATCTCTTGTTCGAGAGATAAAAAGAGCAACAATGAGTACCAAAACAATGCCAAAGATTTTACCTAAAGTAATCACCTCAAACATCTTTATATTCCTTTCATCAAATATTCGGATGAACTAAAAAACAGAATAACTCTCATAAATGCTCCTTGTCAATATTCCTCTTAAGGCAACTATAAAGGCCAACCGACACTCAACGTAAGGAAAAACACAACAAAATCTTGTCTCGCAACAACGCCTGACGTCCACCCATTGTAATAGCTTGGTACCGGCTGCCACGAATGAATACTGTAAAGCCTGAGCGATATACCGGAAAGTTCTTTAGGCGAACCGAACCAAGCGCCGAAACCAACAAAACCATTAATTCCATGATGTGCCTGTCCATGCCCAATACTTCCCATAAAATCGTGTTCAACCGGCATTGCATAAATAAGTGATGGCCCTATGCCACCAGTTAGATATGGCTTGAAGTTGTCGACAATATCATCGCTCCAAAGACGGTATTCCAGACCAAGCGTGAACGGAACAAAAACAAAACGATTAACCCGACCCGAAGTAAAATCTCCGGCCGAGACAACATCGCGCCATTCCGGAGCTGATTTATCTTTTATGCCGGAAATCGATAGATGCATTACACCATGCACATTCTTTGCAAGTTCTCGACGATAAAACAAACCGAAACCCGGTCCACCAGTCGATACGATCACTCCAAGACCTAAAGAATTCTTGGATACGGTAGAATCAATTTTGCTTTTAGAAGAGTCAAAAGGTGTTCCGGCTAATACTGGATATGGATCTTCTATAATCACTGATAAAGCTAAAAACAAACACTGTATAAAATGCTTCATCGACCCAAACTCCTAATAAAAATTTATAAATAATCTAAGACAAACTATACGCTCTATTTCTGATTCTGGTCAACTAATTTCTCTAATTCATCAACAAGCAGCTTTTTAGCAACATTGGGACTGGCCTGTCCCTTAGTTTTAGCCATAACTTGGCCAATGAGAAATTGAATACTGTTTTGCTTTCCTTTTTTAAAATCGATGACGACTTGTGGATTGGCTTCAAGTACGGTCGCGACGATTCCCCGAAGATCAGATTCGTTACTCATAAGCTTCATACCGCTCTCTTTAAGGAGAGTTTCCGGATCATCACCTTGCTCAAACATACGAAGTAATAAATCCTTGGCTATTCGACTCGAAAGCTCACCCCGAGCGATAAGTGCCACAAGATGAGTTAAATGTTCCGGAGGAATTTTAAGTTCGGAGAAACCTACGCCGCGCTCTCGCATAATACCCTTCAAGTCACTCGTAAGATAGTTATAAAGCAAAACTAGAGAAGTCAGCTCCAAATCAAAGGTTTCAAGTTCAGAAGCCGCCTCCTCGAAGTAATCACTAAACTCTCTATCTTCAACCAATAATTCTATTTGTGAAACGGTGAGACCAAATTCTTTTCCAAAACGACTGCGTTTAGCTTCAGGCAACTCCGGCAAATGGCGTTTAATACTTTCAAGATCAAAAAGACTTAATTCGAGTTCGGGCAAATCCGGCTCGGGAAAATAACGATAATCGTGAGCCGATTCTTTACTCCGTTGGCTCTCGGTCTTTTTCGTTTTTTCATTCCAACCGCGGGTCTCTTGTGCCACACGCTTCCCCTCCTCCAAAAGTTCTTCTTGGCGCCTTAATTCATAATGAATGGCTTCATAGACTGCTTTAAATGAATTTATATTTTTAAGCTCTACCTTGGTGCCCCACTCTTCGGTTTCTTTCGCCCGTATGGAAATATTCGCTTCGACGCGCATTTCACCCTCTTCCATATCAGCCCGGGAAACATTCAAATATCTCAAAATAAGCTGCAATTCTTTGGCAAAAGCTACTGCCTCATCGGCAGTTTTAATATCAGGCTCGGTTACAAGCTCCATAAGCGGCACGCCGGCACGATTAAAATCAACATAACTCGCGTCGATCTTATTAGATTCACCCGGCAATTCATGAAGCAATCGCCCAGCGTCTTCCTCAAGATGAATTCGACGAATACGAACCCCCTTAAGCACGCCACCAACGACGAGCGTCTGTTCATATTGAGAAATTTGATACCCTTTAGGCAAATCCGGATAGAAATAACTCTTACGATCAAAGTGAGAATTTACGGCGATAGTCCCACCCAAAGCCAAGCCCAGCTTTATGACCGATAGAATTGCCTCCTGATTCATAGTAGGCAGGACTCCGGGATGACCCAAACAGACCGGACAGACGTTCACGTTCGGATGCCGTTCACGCGGATCATTCGGACACGAACAGAACATTTTTGTCCGAGTCTTCAATATTGAATGAATTTCCAAACCGATTGTGGGCAAATACATGCACTTGATTTACACAGTAATCAACATCTATACTAGCACATAGAACATAAACATTAAAAATTGAAAGAAAATAATATTGATAATCGTAATCAGCGGAGATCCAGGTTCCGGCAAAAGCACTTTGAGAGAGAAACTGAAACAAACCACTGGTTTTCCTGATTTTTACGCCGGCGGATTTTGGCGCTCCAGGATACCCAAAGGCGAGGATATTGATATTTTTTACAAGAAATTGGCTTCAAACCCGCATGCCGAACGCGAGTTGGATGCTTATCAAGCCGAAATAATGAGAAAAGAAAAAAATCTTATTATCGAGGGCCGAGTTACGCCTTTCCTAGCTCCCGAAATACCAAAAATAAAGATCTTTCTCCGAGTTTCTCCTGAAGAAGGAGCTAAGCGTTTAAGTAATCGGAAAGAATATAACGGACTTCCTCTGGAAGAAATACAAAAACGCACAGCCGAACGGATCGATACCGAACGCGCAAGATACGAAAAACTATATGGCATATCTGACCATTTGAATACGGCTTGGTTCGATATTGTAATCAATACTACCTCTAAAAATCAAAATGAAGTTTTTGAAAGCACATGGCTCGTTCTCGAGCACTATCCTTACCAAATATAAATCCCTCCAGTCTATAGACTGGAGGGATTATTATTCATCACTCGTATGAGGAGGATGTATAAGTCCTCTTTCCACTGTTCGCGTGATGTCTTCAAAAACCTCGTCAATGTCTTTCTCACCATCGATAACGGTAATCCTCGGATCAAATTTCTCTTCGGACTCGGTAATAGACTGTCGCATTGCCTGACTATGCATAAACGGTATGACCCGGCCATACTCAGTCGCAATTGACCTTAAACTGGCCAAAGTTTCATATCGGTCAAGAACCTTCCTCGAAGACCTCAAACGCTTCATGGCTATCTCCGGATCGGTATCAACATAAAAAGTTAGATGGGGCCTCAGGTATAACTGGGCTAGAGCATACGATTGCCACTCATATGCTTCTTCCGTGCTCAACCCATGCGCTGCCCAATAGCTTAAAGTACTCCAGTCAAATCGATCTTGAATCAGCCATGTGCCTTTCTTCAACATTGGCCGAATCGTATCTTTAAGATCGTAATACCGATCGGCAATAAAAAACGATTGAATATCGATTTCTAAAAGAGGTTGTCCTATTTTCATTTTTTCAAGCGCGCCCTTGAGTACTCGACAAAACTTCATTGTTCCTTGACGCGGCCGCTCGGCTGCACCTTGAACTCCGCCAATCTCAGCGGAAAAAAGCTTTACCGCAATCTCGAGATCACGTTCTATTTTCTCTCTCGAAGGAATGTGATTCTCTACCAAATCACGGGCAGTTTTACCGAATATATTGGACTTTGTTGGCTCGGCATTCAAAATTACCGGTATGCCTTTAGCCAGAAACCAATCATAAAGAAGTTCAGCTAATGTTGATTTACCCGAACCTGATATGCCCTCAAACAAAATGAATTTACCGCGTTTTTCTATCATATAGAGTGATTATTATAAACATAACAAAAAGCTGGGATTATTATCCCAGCCCCATAGACGCGAGTCAACTAAAAACATGGACACAATTACCCCAAGAAACCTATTCAATGGTGATGCCCATATTCCTGGCTGTACCTTCAATGATTTTCTCGGCAGCTTCTAAATTATCAGTATTCAGATCGACAAGTTTGCGCTCTGCGATTTTCCGAACATCAGCCCGCGTTACCTTACCAACCTTAATCTTATGAGGTTCGCTTGAACCTTTCTCGATGCCGGCGGCTTTTTTCAAGAGCGCCGAAGCCGGCGGAGTTTTAAGAGTAAAAGTGAAACTCCTATCCTCGTAAATAGTTATTTCTGCCGGAACAATATCACCGAGCATCCCTTTGGTAGCCTCATTGAATTCTTGACAGAATTTGGCGATGTTTACGCCATGCTGTCCCAAAGCCGGCCCTATCGGCGGGGCCGGATTTGCCTGGCCGGCCGGAATCTGAAGTTTTAGTTTTGCTTTAATTGGTTTTGCCATAATTAAATTTTTTGTACTTGTAATGAATCTAATTCTAACAACGTATCTCGACCGAATATAGGCACCAACACCTTAACCTTACCATGTTCTTCATCTACCTCGGCAACCTTGCCTTCCTGCTCTTTGAAAGGACCGTCCATGATACGCACAACATCGTTTACTCTGATATCGACGCGGAATTTTACCTCGCGCTGGCCCATTCTGGTCATAAGGCTCGCAATTTCCTCGTCAGAAAGAGGAGTGGGGGTAGTTGAATCAGAACCGACAAAACCAGTAACACGCGGCGTATTTCTCACCACCGCCCAAGAATCATGATCAAGAACCATACTGACCAAAACGTAACCCGGATATATTTTTTCTTCAATAGTATGCCGTTTACCGCTTTTAACTTTAATTTTGATTTCCTTAGGAACGAGAACATCGAAAATCTTATCTGTCATCATTAATGACTCAACGCGCTGTTTCAAATAACGGGCCACAGCGTCTTCATAACCAGAATACGTATGGATAGCATACCATCTACGATCTCCCTTTTGTGTTTTCTTCAAATCAATGTTTTCCATATTTAAATCTTAAAAACCGTCTGTTGAAGAATTTGAAGAAACAGAAAATCCAGCAAACCCAAAAATAACGCCAATCCCAACGAAAGAACAATAACGAAAATGGTGTAACGTTTTGTCTCTTGAAAGGTTGGCCAATTTACCCGTTTAAACTCTTGACGCGAATCATCAAAAAAAACTTTTATTTTTTGCCACATAATATCGGTGCTATTTTAGCGATTAAATACCTATCTTGTCAAATAGGCCCTACACATCCAAATTCTTTACTGCCATAGCATGAGCTTGGATGAAATTCTTGCGTGGTTCGACTTCTTCGCCCATCAGAATATCGAATAAACGATCCGCCCCCACTGCATCATCCACATCAACCTGTTTGAGCATTCTTTTCTCGGGATCCATGGTAGTTTCCCAAAGCTGGTCGGGATTCATCTCGCCCAAGCCTTTATAGCGTTGAATAGATCCTTCACCGCCCCAACTTTTGATAACTTTATTCTTCATGGCTTCATCGTAAGCATACCGAATATCCTTGCCTTTCTGAACGCGATAGAGTGGCGGCTGAGCAATATACAAATGTTTATTTTCTATAATTTTAGGAAAATAGCGATAAAAAAGGGTTAAAAGCAATGTCCGAATATGAGCGCCATCGACATCGGCATCGGTCATAAGAATGACTTTATGATATCTCAAGCGTGAAATATCAAAATTGTCGGCGATAGCAGTGCCTAATGCTACTACAAGCGACCTTATCTCTTTATTTAAAAGCATCTTATCAATACGAGATTTTTCAACATTCAAAATCTTTCCTTTTAAAGGCAAAATAGCCTGAAAACTGCGGTTTCTACCCTGTTTAGCCGACCCACCAGCCGAGTCACCCTCAACGATAAACAATTCGGATTCCTCCGGATTTCGAGAACTGCAGTCAGCAAGTTTTCCAGGCAACGTAAGACCTTCAAGCGCACCCTTACGAAGTACTGTTTCTTTGGCCGCCCGAGCCGCTTTTCGAGCTTTAGCAGCTAACAGATTTTTTTCAATAATGCGCCTAGCATCGACACTATGCCGTTCGAGAAATTCCTTAAGCGCTCCGGCGGCAACTGCCTCCACCACAGTTCTGGCTTCAGGATTACCCAACCTGGCTGTAGTCTGTCCCTAAAATAGAGGCTCCTGAATCGTTATTGATACCGATGTTATAAGACCCTCACGGACGTCATCGCCAGTTAAATTTTCCTCCGATTCTTTTATATAGCCGTCACGACGCGCAAAATCATTTAAAGTTCTTGTAATCGCCGACCGAAGACCGGTAAGATGCATGCCCCCATCAGGAGTATAAATGTTATTGGCAAAACTGAGTTCTTCATTCTCCTCGCCCTCTATATAAAGAAATGTTGCTTCAATATCAATCCCCTGTGATTGGGTATGAATATAAAACTCTTCGTCTTGTATCGGCTTACGCTCACCAACAACATAACGGATAAACGAACGAAGACCGCCTTCAAAGTAAAATCCGTAGTGGAAAGGAGTTTGACCACGCTCATCAAATACTTCTATGCGCACTCCCTTAGTCAAATAAGCTTGTTGGCGAAGATGGTCTAAAACTTTCTTAATATCGAATTCTATTTTCGAAAATATTTTGTCATCCGGATCAAAAGTTATTTTAGTTCCAAGAATTTTGGAAGGGCCTACTTTTTTAACCTTATAAAAGGGTTTGCCGCGTTCATACTCCTGAACATAAAGCCCACCATCACGCCACACCTCTGCTTTCATCCATTTAGAAAGAGCACAAACAACCGAAACACCTACTCCGTGCAATCCGCCGGAAACCTTATAAGACTCACCGCCGAACTTGCCACCGGCATGAAGCGTAGTAAGGACGGTTTCCAAAGCAGACCGCTTAGTCTGAGGGTGAATATCCACAGGAATACCACGGCCATCATCTGTAATC